>DASVQH010000301.1:0-2458 GCA_036389195.1 Solirubrobacteraceae bacterium | reverse complement strand
GCGCTCCGCTGCGCCCGGGTCGTCGCGCTGCCCCCGCGGCGGCCGCGGGTCGTCGCCGTGGGCCTCGACGAGACAGCGCCGGCCCGTCCGGTCGCCGCCCTCCAGGAGACGGTCTCCGCCGGGCTCGCCGCAGCGGGCGTCCACGCGCCCGAGCGCCGGGCCTTCCTGGCCCACGTGACCGTGGCGCGCGCCCTCCGCGGGACCCGCGGGCTTCCGCCCTCCCTCGCGCCGCCCGAGTGCGCGTTCGGCGCACCCGCCGTCACGCTGTTCGCGTCCCGGCCGGGTGCCGGCGGCTCGACCTACGTCCCTTTCGCCTCCGTGCCGCTCTGAGGGCTGGATCGTCGCGGTCGCGTGCGCCTTTCGTCACGGGCGCGCGTTGCCCCGTGGCGGGCGCGCCTGGCAGCCTGGGGTTCCGTCCGCAGCGCGCCGTAGCGTGCGGAGTCGATTTCGATCCGAGAGCCTTCAGGAGCCGCCCCAGATGAGCAACGACCAGAACGCGAAGGCCCGTGACGCCGCCCTGAACGGGGCGCTCACCCAGATCGAGCGCCAGTTCGGCAAGGGCACCGTGATGCGCATGGGCGACGAGGGCGCGCAGGTGAAGGTCGACGCCATCCCCACCGGCGCCCTGTCGCTGGATCTCGCGCTGGGGATCGGCGGGATGCCGCGCGGGCGGATCGTCGAGGTCTACGGCCCCGAGTCCTCCGGCAAGACGACGCTCGTCTACCACGTCATCGCCGAGGCGCAGAAGCTGGGCGGCGTGTGCGCGTTCATCGACGCCGAGCACGCGATGGACCCCCTGTACGCCCAGCGCATCGGGGTGGACATCGACGAGCTGCTCGTCTCCCAGCCCGACTACGGCGAGCAGGCGCTGGAGATCGCCGACATGCTCGTGCGCTCGGGCGCGGTGGACGTGGTGGCGGTGGACTCCGTCGCCGCGCTGACGCCGCGGGCGGAGCTCGAGGGCCAGATGGGCGACCAGACGGTCGGTCTGCAGGCGCGGATGATGTCGCAGGCCATGCGCAAGCTGGCCGGCAACCTGAACCGGACGCAGACCCTCTGCCTGTTCGTCAACCAGATCCGCGAGAAGGTCGGCGTCATGTTCGGCTCGCCGGAGACCCAGCCGGGCGGCCGCGCGCTGAAGTTCTACTCGTCCCAGCGCCTGGACATCCGGCGCATCGAGACGCTCAAGGACGGCACCGAGGCGGTCGGCAACAAGGTCCGCGTGAAGGTGGTCAAGAACAAGGTGGCCGCCCCGTTCCGCCAGGCCGAGTTCGACATCGAGTTCGGCGCCGGCATCTCCACCGCGGGCTGCATCCTCGACCTGGGGATCGAGCACAACGTGGTCACCAAGTCCGGCTCGTTCTTCTCCTACGGGGACGAGCGGCTCGGCCAGGGGCGCAACAACGCCAAGGGGTTCCTCAACGAGCACCCCGAGACCGCCAAGGAGATCGAGGCCAAGATCTACGCGGCGCTCGGCATCGGGCAGGACCTTGTGAAGCCGATCGACCGCGACGCCGAGGTCCCCGCCGAGCCGGTGGCGGCCGGGTCGGCCGCGTAGGCGGGGCGGGGGCGAGGCCGGGCGGATGGCCGCCGCAGGAGATCGGGCGCTCGCGAGGGAGGCCCGCGGGCTCGCGCCCGCGGGCGAGCGGGCCTCCGATCCCGAGGAGCGGCTCCAGCACGCCCGCGACATCGCGTGGCGCGCGCTCGGCCGGCGCGACCGCACGGAGGCCGAGCTCGCCGACACGCTGACCGCCAAGCGCGTCGATCCCGAGACCGTCGCGACCGTGCTGGGCGAGCTCCGCGAGGGCGGCTACGTGGACGACGCCCGCTACGCCCAGCGCTTCGCCGAGGACCGCCGGCGGCTGGACGCCTGGGGCTCGGACCGGATCGAGCGGCGGCTGCGCGAGCTGGGTGTGGACTCAGAGCTGGTGGCCGCGGCCGTGGGCCAGCAGGACGGGGCGGACGAGCTCGCGGCGGCCGTGGCGCTGCTGGAGCGCCGCTTCGCCGCCCCGATCGAGACGCCGCGCGACCGCGACCGCGCGCTCGGCATGCTGGTGCGCAAGGGCTATGAGCTCGAGCTGGCCTACGACGCGCTGCGCCGCTTCGCCGGCGCGACCGAGCTCGAGTGACCGAGGCGAACCCGCGTTCGTTTGCGAAGGGGGCATCGCGGTACTACGATCTTCTCCAGCGACAGAACGGCCGGAGTCGGCCGCATGAAACTCCAGCAAATGACACCTTTCGGCATCCCCCGACCACGCAGAGAACCCACGCCAACGCCGTGATGTGAAGCGCGGCGCAGCCGGCGCCGCAGAAAACTGGTCCGTTTCGGCGTGCACGACGCACGACCGCTCTGACGCTCGCCAAACTCGAGACCCGAGTGGGGCTGGGGCCCGTGCCCCGAGCCTGCGCGAGGAGAGGAACGACCATGATGATTCTGATTGCAGCGATCGTGCTGGCC
>DASVQH010000300.1:0-1892 GCA_036389195.1 Solirubrobacteraceae bacterium | reverse complement strand
TGGGAGGGGTGGAGCGAGCGGCAGGTGTGGGCCGGCCCCCGTGGGGCCGGCCCGGTCCCGCCGATCAGCCGCCGAACTTGCGGGGAGCCCCCACGGTCACGGCGAACGTGATGATCGAAGCGGCGCAGAAAGCCACGCGGTAGACGCGGCCCATCAGCACATCGCGATCCATTCTCGCCCTCCTTGGCGTCAGCTGTCCTGAACTTCAGACGCCGTCCGGGCGCCTGGCCGGAGTGATCGACGTGGGTGCCGGGCGCTTGAGCCGGTTCCCGGCGGTCCTGGCCCGTTGCCGCTCGCGCGCCCCGTCAAGCCCCTGCGGCGCGGGCCGACTACTCCGGGCGCCGATGTTCATCGCCGCCTTCGCCTGCCTCGCGCTCCTGTCGGTCGTCCTCGCCGGCGGCTCGCTCATGCGCCTGGCCGACGTCCGCCTCGCCGGGGGGCGCTACATCGGCGCGGCGATCGTCCTGCAGATCCTCATCATCTCGGTCCTCCCGGGCAGCCTCGACGGCATCCACGCGCCGGTCCACCTCTTCACGTACGCGCTCGCGGGCGCGTTCATGTGGGCCAACCGCCGGATCGCCGGCCTGTGGCTGATCGCGGCGGGCGGCGCGGCGAACTTCGCGGCGATCGCCGCCAACGGCGGCGTGATGCCGGCCTCGGCCTCGGCGCTGCGCGCCGCCGGGCTGACGCCCGACAAGGGCGAGGCCTTCGCCAACTCGGCCGCGCTCGAGCGTCCGCGGCTCGCGCTGCTCGGCGACGTGTTCGCGATCCCCGACTCCTGGCCGCTGGCCAACGTCCTGTCGCTCGGCGACCTCCTCGTGATGGCGGGGCTCGTCGTCACGCTGCACGTGCTGTCGGGCAGCCGGCTGGCGCCGCGCGGGGGCGCGCCGCCGTTCGTCGAGCTGTTCCGCACGCCCCGGTTCGGGCGGCTGTGGGCGGCCCAGGCGACCTCGAACGTCGGTGACTTCGTCTACTCGCTCGCCGTCTCGATCGGCGTGATCGAGACCGGCGGCGGCGTGTCGCTGCTCGCCACCGTCCTGCTCGTCCAGACCGGGCCGGCGATCGTCGCCGGGCTCGTCGGGGCCCCGCTGGTCGACCGGCTGTCCCGCCGCCGGCTGATGGTCGGCGCCGACGTCGCCCGCGCCGCCGCGGTGGCGTCGCTGGTCGTCGCCGGCTCGCCCTCGACCGGCCACATCCTCGCCGTCGCCGCCTGCCTGGGCGCCTTCGGTGCGGTCTTCCAGCCCGCGTTGCAGGCCTCGCTGCCCAACCTCGTCCCGCCGCGCCTGCTGATGACGGCGAACGCGACGATGACCGCCACCTTCCACGTCGCCGTGCTGGCCGGGCCGGTCCTCGGCGGGTTCCTCGCGACGCGCTTCGGCGCGACGGCGGCCTTCGCGGTCAACGGCGCGTCGTTCCTGGTCTCGGCGTGCCTGCTGGCCGGCCTGCCGATCGGCGCGCCCGTCCGCGACGCCGCGGCCGAGCCGGAGGAAGAGGAGGGCGGGGCGCGCGCGATCCTCGCCGGCCTGCGCTTCGCCGCGGGCTCGGCCGTGGTGCGCGTCGTCGTCCTCGGCTGTGCGGGCGCGATGTTCGCCGCGACGCTCAAGCAGCCGCTGGAGCCGGTGTTCATCGTGCGCGACCTCGGCGGCCTCGCCCGCGACGTCGGGCTCGCGGCGGGCGCCTGGGGGCTCGGCATGCTGCTCGGGTCGTTCGCCGCCCCCGGCCTCGCGCGGCGGCTGCGCCGCGAGCGGCTGATGGCGGTCGGCACGGCGACGATGGGGCTCGCCGTGGCCGGCGCGGCGCTCGCGCAGGGCCCGGGCGCCCTGGTGTGGCTGTGGCTCGTCGCCGGCGCGGGCAACGCGCTGCTCTCCGTCTCCTACGAGACCCTGCTGCTC
>DASVQH010000299.1:0-9039 GCA_036389195.1 Solirubrobacteraceae bacterium | reverse complement strand
GGGGACGCCGGCGGGCCGTGCCGGGCAGAATGCCGGGCGTATGGACTTCCGCTGCCTCTACTCGCACGGCTTCGCCCGCGTGGCCGCCTGCACCTCCCGCGTCGAGATCACCGACCCGCAGGCCAACGCCGAGGCCGTCCTGCGCCAGGCGCGCGCGTGCTCCGACGACGGCGTGGCGGTCGCCGTCTTCCCCGAGCTGTGCCTCACCGGCTACTCGATCGAGGACCTGCTGCTGCAGGACACGGTGCTCGACGCCGCCGAGGCGGCGGTGGCCACGGTCGCCGCCGGGACGGCGGACCTGCTGCCGATGGTCGTCTTCGGCGCCCCGCTGCGCCACCGCAACCGGATCTACAACTGCGCGATCGTCGCGCACCGCGGCGAGGTGCTCGGCGTCGTGCCGAAGTCCTACCTGCCGACCTACCGCGAGTTCTACGAGCGCCGGCAGATCGCGCCGGGCGACGACCAGCGGGGCGAGATCCGCCTGGGCGGCGCCGACGTGCCGTTCGGCCCCAACCTGCTCTTCGCGGCCGACGACGTGCCCGGGCTCGTGGTCGGCGTCGAGGTCTGCGAGGACCTGTGGGTGCCCGTCCCGCCGAGCGCGATCGCGGCCCTGGCCGGCGCGACCGTCCTGCTCAACCTCTCGGGCAGCCCGATCACCGTCGGGCGCGCCGAGGACCGCAAGCTGCTCTCGCGCTCGGAGTCCTCGCGCTGCCTGGCCGCCTACCTCTACGCCGCGGGTGGCGAGGGCGAGTCGACCACCGACCTGTCCTGGGACGGCCAGACGATGGTCTACGAGAACGGCGTGTTGCTCGCCGAGACCGACCGCTTCCCGCAGGGCGACCGCCGCGCGGTCGCCGACGTCGACCTCGACCTGCTGCGCCAGGAACGGCTGCGGATGGGCACGTTCGACGACAACCGCCGCCCGTTCGCCGACCGCGTCGCCGAGTTCCGGCGCATCCCGTTCGCCCTGCGCCCGCCCGACCGCGACCTCGGCCTGCGGCGGACGGTCGCCCGGTTCCCGTTCGTGCCGGCCGACCCGGCCCGTCTGGAGCAGGACTGCTACGAGGCCTACAACATCCAGGTCGCCGGGCTGCAGCGGCGGCTGGAGGCGATCGGCGACGCCAAGGTGGTCATCGGCGTCTCCGGCGGCCTGGACTCGACGCACGCGCTGATCGTCGCCGCGCAGGTGATGGACCGCGCCGAGCGCCCTCGCTCGGACATCCTCGCCTTCACCCTGCCCGGCTTCGCCACCAGCGACGAGACCAAGGAGAACGCGCACAAGCTGATGCGCGACCTCGGCGTCACGGCGGCGGAGATCGACATCACCCCCACGGCGCGGCTGATGCTGAAGGAGATCGGCCACCCGTTCGCCGACGGGGAGGAGGTCTACGACGTGACCTTCGAGAACGTCCAGGCCGGCCTGCGCACCGACTACCTGTTCCGGATCGCCAACCAGCGCGGCGGCATCGTGCTGGGCACCGGCGACCTGTCCGAGCTCGCGCTGGGGTGGGCGACCTACGGGGTCGGCGACCAGATGAGCCACTACAACGTCAACGGCGGCGTGCCCAAGACGTTCATCCAGCACCTGCTGCGCTGGGTGATCTCCAGCGAGCAGTTCGACCAGGACGTGCTCGACACGCTCGCGGCGATCCTCGAGACGGAGATCAGCCCGGAGCTCGTGCCCGGCGAGGAGCTGCAGTCGACGGAGTCCAAGGTCGGCCCGTACGCGCTGCAGGACTTCACGCTCTTCTGGACGCTGCGCTACGGGCTGCGGCCGTCGAAGATCGGCTTCTACGCGTGGCATGCCTGGCGCGACACGGAGCACGGCGAGTGGCCGCCCAACTTCCCGGAGGCCAAGCGGGCGGCGTACGACCTGCCGGAGATCCGCAAGTGGCTCGAGGTCTTCTGCCGGCGGTTCTTCGCCTTCGCGCAGTTCAAGCGCTCGGCCCTGCCCAACGGGCCGAAGGTCTCGGCCGGCGGGTCGCTGTCGCCGCGCGGGGACTGGCGGGCGCCGTCGGACAGCTCGGCGGCGGTGTGGCTGCGCGACCTGGAGCGCTGGGGCGAGGACGCGTGGGGCGGCGGCTGAGCCGCCGCCCCGGGGCGCGAGCCTAGGCGCCGGACGGCGCCGGCTCGACCACGACGACGGTGTTGCCGTCGGGGTCGCGGAGCATGAACATCAGCGGGGCGCCCGGCACGCGCATCGGCTGCGGGTCGAGGTCGATGCCGCCGATCTCGCTCAGGCGGGCGTGCTCGCCGAGCACGTCCGGGGTCTCGACGCCGATCCCGCCGCCGCCGGGCGTGTCGTTCATCGGCGGGTTCAGCGCGAGGCGGGCCGTCGAGCCGGCCGGCGCGACCTCGACCCAGCGCATCTCGCCGCTCTCGCCGAACGGGACGTCCGCGCGCAGCTCGAAGCCGAGCTTCTCGGTGTAGAAGGCGATCGCCGCGTCCTGGTCGGCGACGGTGAACATCGCGACGCCGATGTTCGTGACGGTGGTGGGGGACTGCGTGGAGTTGCTCATGCCCTTCAGACGGCGCGGACCGTCGAACCTCATCGGTCGCCTGTATTGACACACAGCGATATATCGCTAACATGTCTCGATATGAGACATTCATTCCACGGCGGCCACGGCCGCCCACCACACGGTTCACCCCTGATCGCCGCCATGGCGGGCCATCGCGGCGGCGGCCCCGCAGGCCACTGGGGCTGGGGCGGCTTCGACCGCGGCCCGGGCTTCGGACCCGGCCGGGGCGGTCCGCACCGCCGGGGTCGCCGGGCCCGCGGCGACGTCCGCGCGGCGATCCTGCTCCTGCTCGACGAGCAGCCGCGCAACGGCTACGGCGTGATGCAGGAGGTCGAGGAGCGCAGCTCGGGCGAGTGGCGCCCCAGCTCGGGCTCCGTCTACCCGGCGCTCGCGCAGCTGGAGGACGAAGGGCTCGTCGCCCCCGCCGACGGCGAGCAGGGCAAGGCCTTCGCGCTCACCGAGGCCGGCCGCGCCTACGTCGCGGAGCACCGCGAGCGCCTCGGCGTCCCCTGGGAGGACGCCACCGAGGGCATGCCCGCCGGCCTGCGCGAGCTGCGCCAGGCGGTCGGCCAGGTCGCGATGGCCAGCATGCAGGTCGGCCAGACCGATCCGCGGCTGATCGACAGCGCCCGCGCGATCCTCGACGACGCCCGCAAGGCGCTCTACCGCCTGCTGGCCGGCGACCACGAGCCGCGCGACGCCGAGTAGCTCTAGGTCATCGACTGGACGCGGAGCTCGCCGGCGAGCTCGCGGGGCGCCGGCGCGTGCCCCAGCCGGCGGGCGAGCCGCCAGCCGAGCACCAGCGGCGCGGACGCCGCCAGCACCACGAGCGCGGCGGCGGCCGCGACGAGCCCCAGCAGCGCCACGGGGATGACCGCGAGCATGATCGCGGGGACGCAGAGCAGGCTGCCGGGGCAGATCGTCGCGCCCATCACGGCGCCCCCGACGAGCAGGATCGACTGCTCGGCGAGATCGGCGATCGAGGGAAGGCTCGACGGTCGGTCGACGGCCTCGGTCTGCATGGTCCACCCCTTCTGGGTCGGTGTCGCCTGTTGGCACCACTCGACCCTGACCGCCGGCGGACGGCACCGCGCCAGTGGCGACCCTGGCCGCTTCCCGGGTCGCGACCCGTGGCGCCACGGGCGCGGCCGCCGAGCCCGGCGACGAGGCTGTCGTCGTGCTGGCAGACGACGGAGGTGTGGGCGTGAGGACGGACACGTTGGTGGGCCGCAGGGCGGCGCTCGGCCTGCTCGCCGCGGCGCAGTTCATGTCGGTCCTCGACGCGACGATCGTCACCGTCGCGCTGCCGTCGATCCAGACCGACCTGGCGCTGGGCGCGTCGGCGCTGTCCTGGGTCGTCAACGCCTACGTGCTGACGTTCGGCGGCTTCCTGCTGCTGGCCGGGCGCCTGGCCGACCTCAGCGGACGCAGGCGGGTGCTGATCGCCGGCTGGGCCATCTTCGGTGGCGCGTCGCTTGCCGCCGGCTTGTCCGGCAGCGAGCAGGCGCTGATCGCCGCGCGCGCGGGGCAGGGCCTCGGAGCGGCGCTGATGGTCCCGGCCGCCCTGGCGCTCGTCACGACGATGTTCTCGGGTCGGGCCCTGGCCGCCGCGTTCGGCCTGTGGGGCGCCGTCGGCGGCGGTGCGGGCGCCGTCGGCGCGCTGCTCGGTGGCGCGCTGACCGACGCCGTCGGCTGGGAGTGGATCTTCTTCATCAACGTCCCGGTCGCGCTCGCCGGCGCAGCCGCCGCGCCCGTCCTGCTCCCGGAGGCCCGGCTTCCGCGGACCTCCTACGACGTCGCCGGCGGCCTGGCGGTCACCGGCGGTCTGACGCTGCTGGTCTACGCACTGGTCGAGACCGACTCGAACGGGTGGCGGTCGGCGACGACGCTCGGGCTGCTCGGCGCCGCGGCCGGCCTGCTCGCGCTGTTCGTCGCGATCGAGGCGCGCGTCGCCCATCCGCTGGTGCGCCTCGGCTTCTTCGGCAACGCGCCCGTGGCGTACGCCAACGTCGCCGCGGCGCTCTACGGGGCGTCGGTGCTCGTCCCGCTGTTCTTCTTCAGCACGCTCTACCTCCAGCGCATCCTGGGCTACGGCGCCGCGGACGCCGGGCTCGCCTACCTGCCGCTGTGCGCGGCGTCGTTCGGCGGCGCCGCGCTGGCGTCGCGGATCATGTCGCGCACCGGGCCGGGCCCCGTGCTGATCGCGGGACTGGCCACCGGGACGCTCGGGATGCTCGGCCTGGCGAGGGCGCCGCTCGACGGCAGCTACGCCGGGGACGTGCTCGGACCGTTCGTGCTGCTCGGCTTCGGGCTCGGGCCGGTCATCGCCGCGCTGACGGCGACGGCCACCGACACCGAGCACGTCCCGCCGCAGGAGGCCGGCCTGGCCTCCGGGCTGGTCAACACGACGCAGCAGATCGGCGGCGCGATCGGCCTGGCCGTGCTCGTGTCGCTCGCGAACGCCCGGATCGAGGACGCGGCCGTGCTGGGCGCGAGCCCGCCCTCGATGCAGCCGGCGGCGTTGCTGGAGGGATCGCAGGTGGCCTTCTCTCTGGGCGGCGGGATCAGCGCCGCCGCGATCGCCTTCGCCGTGCTCGCCCTGCGGGCGGGGCGCCGCCGTACGCGGGTCGCGACCGGGCCCGAGGGTCCCGCCCTCGCCCGGCGGTGACGAGGCGCCGGGACGGTGACGTAGCATTCCGCCGCGTGCGCGAGCTGCGGGAGGGGCTGTGGCACTGGCAGGCGCCGCACCCGGAGTGGTCGCCGGGCCGGCGGTGGCGGCGGGAGGTGTCGTCGTACGCGCTGGACGACGGTGAGCGGCTGCTGCTCTTCGATCCGCTGGCCGTGCCCCGCGAGCTCCGCGCGGCGGCGGCGGATCGCGAGCCGGTGGTCGTCCTCACGGCGCCCTGGCACGAGCGCGACGCCCGGACGCTCGTCGAGCAGCTCGGGGCCACGCTGGTCGCCCCGGCGCCCGACAGCGCGCAGGACCTCATGGACAAGTTCGGCATCACCGCCGAGCAGGCCGGCGACGGCAGCCCGGACCTGCGGTGGGTCCGGGGCGGCGGCGCGGACGTCCGCTGGTACGCGGCGGGCGATCGGCTCCCGGCCGGGATCGCGGCCCGCGCCGGCCGGGAGCCGAACGACCTCGTGCTGTGGGTGCCGTCCGTCGGCGCGCTCGTCGCGGGCGACACGCTCGCCGACTTCGGGGACGGGCTCGCGGTGACCTGGCGGGAGGGCGGCCCGGTTGCGCGCGAGCATCTCGTCGAGCGGCTGCGCCCGCTCCTCGACCTGCCGGTCGAGATCGTGTGCGCGGCGCACGGAGCGCCGGCCGGCCGGGCCGCGCTCGAGCGCGCGCTGGCCCGCTAGCGGGTCACGCAGACCGCGTACGCGGCCAGGCTCCAGGCGTCGGCGAAGCCGGGGCGCGCGATGCCGGTCACCGTGGCGCTCGCCAGCGTCGCGCCCGGGCGCCAGTCGTCGATCACCACGTTCCCCCGCCCCCCGGTCACCCTGCCGCCGATCCCGACGAGGTGCTTGCCCGCCGGGCAGGTCGCGGTGACGGTCTTGAGCTCCTCGGTGTTCAGCGCGCTCGTGGCAGCGACGCGCTGCAGCCCCGCGGGCGGCGCCGCGCAGACCGCGAGGCCGCTGCCGAAGTGGTCCTGGCCGTCCGGCTGGGCGGTGCTGACCTCGACGTCGACCGCGGTCAGGTCGGCGCTCGGGACGATCCCCGAGAGCACGGAGGGGGCCTGGTCGAGGTCCACGGTGTCGCCGCCGCTCAGCACGCGCAAGCCGGTCGGGCAGCTGACCGTGGCGTGGTGGCGCCACTCGGAGCCCGCGTCGGTCAGCAGGGGGGGCCTCGGCGAGCGCCGGGCTCACCAGCGCCTGGGTGCACAGCGCGATGGACCGGATCGTCGCCGGCTTCGCCTCGGGCTTGTGGATGCGGACGAACGACGAATTCGCCGGGTCCCCCTGCGCCGGGGCGGCGGGCTGCAGGACGTCGAACCAGACGTCGCCCAGGCCGCCGGTGACGTCCGCGCCGCCCCCCGTCAGGAGCTCGCCCGATCCGCAGGTCGTCCCAGCGGTGTACGGGTCGGCGGCGACGCTGCCGAAGCCCACGTTCAGGACCCGCTGACGCAGCACCGCGCCGCAGATGGTGTAGGCGGTCAGGCTCCACGTGCCCGCGTACCCCGTCCGGTCCTCCGCGGCTCCGACGGACGGGCCGTCGCCCTCGAGGTCGGGCAGGAGCGCCCGCAGGACGATCTGGTCGCCGACGCCGTTGATCGCGCCGCCCATCCCCACGGCGACCTCGCCTGCGTCGCACTGCCGGGTGGCGCTGCGCACGCTCGTCGAGGCGTAGGGCAGGGTGCGCGTCACGAGCTCGACGCCCTGCGCCGGCGCGCCGCAGATCGCGTAGGCGGTGACCGTCCAGGCGGCCGCCGTCCCGGTCTCGTCCTCGAAGGCGCCGGCGGTGACGGTCGTGAGCCCCGAGTCCGGCGTCAGGCCGTGCAGCAGCACCTGGCGCGGCGCGCCCGCCAGCTCGCCGCCGGTGCCGAGCACCTGCTTGCCGGCCGGGCAGGTCGCCGTGACCGACTTGGCCACCGAGGACGACGGGCTGGCGGCGGCGACGCGGACGAGCCCGGGCGGCGCGGGGGCGCAGATCGCGTACGCGGTGATCGTCCAGCTCTCGGCCGTGGCGAGCTCGTCCTCGTGCGCGCCGGCCGAGACGCTCGTGAGCGTCGCGTCCGGGCGGATGAAGTCGATCAGCACCCGCCCGCCGGCCGGCGAGACGGCCGCGCCCGCGCCGGTCACGCGCTTGCCGGCCGGGCACGTCGCCGTCACGGTCTTGCCTGCCGACGTGAGGGCGCTCGTCTTCGTGACCTTCTCGACGTTCGTGAACAACCCCACCGGGCGGGGGACTGTCAAGGCGCGCGGCCTACAGCGCGGCGAGCAGCTTGGGCGCGACCTGCTTCTTGCGGCTCATGACGCCGGGCAGGTCGACCATGTGGTCGGTCGAGTCGACGCCGAAGGCGCGCTCGACGGGGTTCATGTTCCCCGCCACCAGCAGCTCGGTGGCCTTGGCGACGATGTCGGTGAGCATGAGCGCGTAGACCGCGTACTCGCGGTCCTCGCGCCGCTCCTCCAGCGCCGCCAGCAGCTCCTCCTTGCGCGAGAGGATCTGCGTCCCGACCGTCTCGACCTGCGCGATGCAGATGGTGGCGCCCGAGGACGTCTCGTACTCCTTGGCGTCGCGCGCGACGATCTCGGCGGCGTCGAGCGCGGAGACGTCGGAGCTGGCCTCGAACATCTCCATCCCGAACTCGCGGGCGTCGAGGCCCAGCAGCTCCTCGAGGTACTCGACGACGGCCACGTCGCGCGGCGTGCAGGTGGGGGAGGAGAGCACCACCGTGTCGGAGAGCAGCGCCGCCAGCAGCATGGTCGCGGTCGACTTCTGGGGCTCGCGGCCCGCGTTGCGGAAGCGCTCGACGACCAGCGTCGCGGTGGAGCCGACGGGGTCGAACGTCGCCTGGACCGGGATCCGCGTCTCGATCGAGCCGATGTGGTGGTGGTCGAGGATCTCGACGATCTCGGCCTGCTCGACCCCGGGCACGCTCTGGGCCTGCTCGGCGTGGTCGACCAGCAGCACACGGCGGCGCTCGGGGCTGACGAGGTGCGAGCGGGTGACGATCCCCAGCGGCGCGCCTTCCGGGTCGACCGCGAAGACCGCCCGGTTCTCGACCACGCGGTCGGTGACGTCGGAGACCAGCTCCTCGGGGTCGGCCACCGGCGGGTCCGCGGACATGATCGCCCGCGTCGGCACGGCCAGGCCGGTGAGGCGCCCGGTCACGTAGGAGTCGAGCGGCGAGGAGATCACGACCGCGCCCTTCTCCCGCGCGAGATCGAGGATCTCGTCGCGCACCAGCGCCCCGTGGGTGACGATCAGGACCGAGACGCCGAGCTCCAGCGCGCGGCGCTGCGCGTCGAGGCGGTCGCCCACCACCGCGACGTCGCCCTCGCCGATCGGCAGGTCCTCCAGGTAGGAGACCTCGACGGCCAGGACCCACAGCCGGCCGGTGATCTGGAGGTCCTCGTCGCCGCACAGGAACTCGCCGCCGACCACGTCGTCGATCTGCCCGGCGGGCAGCGGGCGGTCCTCGAACGTCGAGGCCCCGCGCGTGTCGCGGATGTACTGGCGGGCGAGGTCGCGCTCGGTCAGCACGCCGGTCAGGGCCCCGTCGCCGTCGACCACCGGGACGAGGTCGACCTCCTTCTCAGCCATCCGCAGCCCGACCGTGCGCACGGGCTCCTCGGAGTTGGCGGTGACCTCGAACGGCCGCATGACGTCGCAGACGCGCAGGTGGAGGTGAGGCAGGAACTCGGGCGCCTCGGCGCCGGCGCGCTCGAGCGCCCAGGCGGTCTGCGGGTTGACGTCGCCCAGCCGCGCCGGGCGGTACTCGGCCGTGTGGTCGAGCCGGTTCTTGAGCTCCGCGTAGCCGATGGCCGACCCGATCGAGTCGAGGTCGGG
>DASVQH010000298.1:0-11916 GCA_036389195.1 Solirubrobacteraceae bacterium | reverse complement strand
GGACGCCGACGCCGACGCCGCCGAGCGTGATCTCGATCTCCCGACGGGGCGGCTCGTCACCGAGCCGGCCGGCGGCGGAGCGACCCCGGTGATCGCCGTCCTGCCGCCCGGGGGCTACCGGGCGCGAGTCGCCGTTCGCCGCGGGAAGGGCCCGACGGCCACGGGCGAGCGGTACTTCCTCACCCTGTGGCGCCGGCCTCAGGGTCTGCTCTGACGGCAGCCAGCCACTCGCGGAAGGCCGCGACGACCGCGGCCGCGTCCGAGCGCAGCGCGTGGTCGCCCTTGACGCGCACGACCCGCCGCCGCGGCCCGTCCGGCGGCATCCCGAAGCGGTCGTTGACGCCCTGGACGACCAGCACCGGGACGGTGACGGCCTCGAGCTCAGGCAGCCGCGTCTTGGGCGGCGCGCCCGCGCGGGCCGGGGGATGAAGCGGGAAGGCGAGGCAGAGCACGCCGATCGCGCCGGTGGCCGCCGCCGTGCGGCAGGCGACGCGGGCGCCCGAGGAGCGCCCGCCGGCGATGTGGTCGAGCCCGTGGAGCGGCCCGCCCGGCGCGCGGAGCTGCTCGACGACCGCGGTCCAGGCGGCGTCGAGCTGGTGCGCGGGCGCCGCCGAGCGCCGCCCCGCCACGCGGTAGGGCTGCTCGATCAGCGCCACCGTGACGCCGTCCTGCACGGCCGCCCGCGTCACGGCCTGCAGGTCCGGCGCGCCGATCGACCCGCCCGCGCCGTGCCCGAGGATCAGCGCGGCCCAGGGCTCGGCCGCGGGGTGCAGGTGGGCGCGGGCGGGGCCGTGCGGCGTGTCGAGCTCCAGCACGTCGCGCATCCTCGCACCGTGGGAGCATCCCGGCCATGGACGACCCGGTCCGGATCGACAAGTGGCTGTGGGCGGCGCGCCTGGTCAAGACGCGCGGGCTCGCGGCCGAGGCGGTCAAGGGCGGCCGCGTGCACGTCAACGGCCACGCGGTCAAGCCGGCGCGGGAGGTCAAGGCCGGCGACGAGCTCGAGCTCTCCACCGGCCCGGTCCGCCGCACGGTGATCGTCCGCGCGCTCTCCGACAAGCGCGGCCCCGCCGAGCAGGCCGCCACGCTCTACGACGAGACGCCGGAGAGCGTCGCGGCCCGCGAGCGCTTCGCCGCCGAGCGCCGCCTCGCCGCCCAGCCGGCGCCGATCAGCGGCCCGCGCCCGACCAAGCGCGACCGGCGGCGCTTCGAGCGCGCCGCCGGCGGGCGGGGGCGCCGCGGATGACCGGCGCCGCCGCCGAGCTGACCGCCGCGCTGGTCACCATCGACTCGGTGAACCCGGCGCTGGTGCCCGGCGGCGCGGGGGAGGCGGAGATCGCCGCGTACGTCGCGGGCTGGCTGCGCAAGGCTGGGCTCGACGTCGAGACCCACGACGCCGCCCCGGGGCGCCCGAACGTCGTCGGCACCGTCCGCGGGACGGGCGACGGCCCCTCGCTGATGCTCAACGCGCACATGGACACGGTCGGCGTCGACGGGATGGCGCGGCCGCTCGAGCCGGTGATCCGCGACGGGCGCCTCCACGGCCGCGGCGCCTACGACATGAAGGGCAGCCTCGCCGCCTGCATGCTCGCGGCGGCCCGCCTCGCGGCCGCTCCGCCGGCCGGCGACGTCCTCCTCGCCGCCGTCGCCGACGAGGAGCACGCCAGCCTCGGGACGCAGGCGCTCCTGCGGCGCCAACGCACCGACCACGCCATCGTCACCGAGCCCACCGGCCTGCGGCTCTGCGTCGCCCACAAGGGGTTCGCGTGGGCGGAGATCGAGACCGCGGGCCGCGCCGCGCACGGATCGCGGCCGGACGAGGGCGTCGACGCCATCGCCCGCATGGCACCGGTCCTGCAGCGGCTCGCCGCCCTGCAGGCCGAGCTGCCCGGGCGCCCCGCCCACCCGCTCCTCGGCGCGCCGTCCGTGCACGCGTCGGTGATCGAGGGCGGGCAGGAGATGTCCTCCTACCCGGCGCGCTGCCGCCTCGGGATCGAGCGGCGGACGCTTCCCGGCGAGACGGCGCAGGCCGTCGCCCGCGAGTGCGAGGCGCTGATCGACGGCGCCGCGGGCGCGACGGTGACGATGGGGCTGGTGCGCGAGCCGTTCGAGGCGGCGCTGGACGGGCCGCTGATCGAGGCGGTCGACCGCGCGGCGAAACCGATCACCGGCGGCCCGCCGGAGCGCTACGGCGACACGTTCTGGATGGACGCGGCGCTCATCGGCGCGGCGGGCATCCCCACCGTGGTCTTCGGCCCGGCCGGCGCGGGCGCCCACGCCGCCGAGGAGTGGGTGGACCTGGCGAGCGTCGAGGCGTGCGCCCGGGTGCTCGAGACGACGGCACGGGAGCTGCACCGATGATCGAGTGGCTGGCCAACCCGCTGCGCGACCCGGCGAGCGACGGCCGCGACGCCGACACGGACGACGCCGCGCCCCAGCGCTTCCACGCGGGGCTCCCGGGCTACGCGCCCACGCCGCTCGTCGACGCGCCCGCGCTGGCCGCGGAATGGGGCGTCGGGAGCGTGCGCCTGAAGTTCGAGCGCGAGCGCTTCGGGCTGCCGGCGTTCAAGATGCTCGGCGCGTCCTACGCGGCGCACCGCCTCCTCGGCGACCCGCCGTACGACCCCGGGCTCGAGCTCATCGCCGCGACCGACGGCAACCACGGCCGCGCCGTCGCCCGCGTCGCCCGCATGGCCGGCATCGGCGCGACCATCCTCGTCCCGCGGGGCACCGCCCGCGCGCGCATCGAGGCGATCGCCTCCGAGGGCGCGGCCGTCGAGGTCGTCGACGGCTCCTACGACGACGCGGTGCGCCGCAGCGCGGAGATGGCGAGCGACCGGCGCGTCGTGCTCTCCGACACCTCCTGGCCCGGCTACGAGGCCGTCCCACGCTGGGTGATCGAGGGCTACAAGACGATCTTCGCCGAGGTCGACGCGGCGCTCGCGCCGAGGGCCGTCGACGTCGCCTTCATCCCGATCGGCGTCGGCGCGCTGGCCGCCGCGGCGGCGCGCCACCTGGCCGGCCGGGCGCGGCTGGCCGGCGTCGAGCCAACCGGCGCCGCCTGCGTCCTGGAGTCGGCGCGCGCGGGGGAGATCGTCGAGGTCCCCGGCCCGCACACGTCGATCATGGCCGGCCTGAACGCCGGGCTGCCGTCGCTCGTGGCCTGGCCGCTCGTCAGCCGCGGGTTCGACGTCCTCGCCGCCGTCGACGACAGCGTCGCGGTCGAGGGCATGCGACGGCTGGCCGGCCTCGGCCTGGAGGTGGGCGAGGTCTCCGGCGGGATCGCCGGCGCCGCCGCGCGGCTGCTCGCCGACGACCGCGCCCGCGAGGCGCTGCGCGCCGGCCCCGAGACGACCGTCCTCGTCCTGCTCAGCGAAGGCGTCACCGACCCCGATGCCTACGGACGCCTTGTCAGAGGAGAGCGGCAACGCGCCACGTTCTGATCGCACTGGCGCCGGTCGTCGAGCGTCGGCATAGTCGGGCCTCGGACTACGAGGCAGGGGGCCTTCATGATCCAAGGGCGGACGGCTGCGCGAACGACCAGGCGCGCGGTCATCTCACTGACCGCCGCGACGCTGCTCGCGAGTGCAGGGGCGGACCTCGCGCACGCGCAGGCGACCGAGCGGCGCGGAAGCACCGACGTCTCGGTGAGCAGGAGCCGGGAGACCGGCAAGGTGACGTTCATCCGCACGGAGCACGGCAAGCCGATGCGCCAGAGCGCGTCCGGCGGCCCGCCCGAGCACGCGCGGGCGTTCCTGCGCGCCAACGGGCGCGACTTCGGCCTGCGCGGCGACGGCTCGGATGTCGAGGTGACCGAGGTCCGCGAGCCCGGCGGCGGCCGCTCCTCGGTCCGTCTCCGACAGACCCACCGCGGCGTGCCGGTGCTCAGCGGCGAGCTGATCGTCAACCTCGACGCCGACGGCAACGTGCTCTCGGCCAGCGGCGAGGCGTCGCCCGACCTCGACGTCGACACCCGCCCGCGGACCACGCCCGCCGCGGCGCGGGACACGGCGCTCGCCGCCACCGCCCAGTCACACGGCGTGCCGGCCGGCGAGCTCACGGCGACGCAACCCCGCCTCGCCGTCTACGACAACCGCCTGCTCGGCGGCCCCGGCCTCGATCGGCCGCTGCTCGTGTGGGAGCTCGAGGTCCGCGGCGACGCGATCCGCGAGGCCGTCTTCGTCGACGCCCGGCACGGGAACGTGGCGCTCAATTACAGCGAGATCGCCGAGAGCCGGCGCCGTGAGATCTGCGACGCGGCCGACACGAGCACGCAGAACCCGTGCGTCGACCCCGTCCGGCTCGAAGGCGAGGGCGCCACCCGGGTCGCGGACGTCAACCGCGCCTACAACGTCGCCGGTGTGACCTACGACTTCTACCGCCGGCTCTTCGGCCGCGACAGCCTCGACGGCCGGGGCATGAGCATCCTCTCCACCGTCCGCTACTGCACGAGCCAGTGCCCGCTGCAGAACGCGTACTGGAACGGCACCCAGACCCTGTTCGGCACCGGCTGGGCGACCGACGACGTCGTCGGCCACGAGCTCACGCACGGCGTCACGGAGCACACGTCGAACCTGCGCTACTACTTCCAGTCGGGCGCGATCAACGAGTCGCTGTCCGACGTCTTCGGCGAGTTCATCGACTTCGACTACGCCACCGCCGCCGACACCGCGGAGGCCCGCTGGCTGGTGACGGAGGACAAGGCGGGCGGCGCGATCCGGGACATGGAGGATCCGACCCAGTTCAGCGATCCGGACCGGATGACCAGCAGCTACTACACGCTCGACTACGCCCTCAACGACGCCGGCGGCGTCCACACCAACAGCGGCGTCAACAACAAGGCCGCCTTCCTGATGACGGACGGCGGCACGTTCAACGGGTACACGATCGCCGGGATCGGGGCCACCAGGGCTGCCCGCGTCTACTACGAGGCCCAGTCGGCGCTGCTCACCTCGGGCAGCGACTACCTCGATCTCTCCAACGCCCTGCGCCAGGCGTGCGCGAACCTGCAGGGGAGTTTCAACATCACGGCGCAGACCTGCCTCTCGGTGAGCCGCGCCGTGCTGGCGGTCGAGATGGACGTCAACCCGCCGAAGGCGCCGACCCCGTCGGCCCCGCGCTGCGACGCGGGCACGTACCCGCGGTACTCGTTCAGCGACGACTTCGAAGGGGCCACGACGGGACGCTGGACGGAGACCGGCGCGGGCTACTGGAGCTATGACACCGGCTTCGCGACGAGCGGCGATTTCAACCTCCGGGCAGCCGGCACCTATGCGACCGGCGACGGCCAGATCGCGATGACCTCGGCGGTGCCCATCCCATCAGGCGCGTATCTGGCCTTCAACCACGCGTTCAACTTCGACGGCTACTCCAGCGCCCACGGGGCCGTCGTCGAGTACAGCGCCGACGGCGGGCCGTGGACCGACGCCGGATCGCTGGCCCGAGGCGGCGGCTGGTACCCGGGCACGGTCCAGGCCGACGACAACCCGCTCTACAAGCGCGAGGCGTTCGTCAACCGCAGCTACGGGATGGGAGCCAAGCGGCTGAGCCTCGCGCCCCTGGCCGGGCGCTCGGTCAGGTTCCGCTTCCGGATGGGGACCTCGGAGTTCGGCGTGAAGCTGCCCGAGTGGTTCATCGACGACGTCGGCATCTACACCTGCAGCGCCGATGGCGTCGCGCCGCACGTGCCCGCCCCGCGGCATTCCCTTCGCGGCGGCCTGCAGCTCGGGACCGACACGACCGGGCCGTCGCTGCCGGCGACGGTCAGCTGGGGGGCGGGGAGCGACGACCGCACCCCCGCCGGCAAGCTCACCTACCAGCTGCAGCGCAGCGTCCGCGGCGGCGACTTCGTGGCACTGACGGGCTGGCGGACAGGGCGGACGTTCAACTACTCGCTCACGCCCGCGTACCCCACCAGGTTCCGGGTGCTGGTGCGCGACGAGGCCGGCAACGTCGGTACCGCGACGGGCCCGAGCTTCTCGCCGCGGATCCTCCAGGACGACGACTCGAGGATCACCTTCGGGCGCGAGTGGCTCGCACCCGACGCGATGCGCGAGGCCTACGGTGGCTCGGTGCGGGCGACCGAGACCGAAGGCGCGGTTGCTTCGACGACGTTCACCGGCGCGCGCAACGTCGGCGTGGTCATGCCGAACGACAGCACGCTGGGGTTCGCGACGGTGTGCCTGTACCGCGGGAGGACGCAGGTCGACTGCCCGACGATCGACCTCGACCCGCTCTCGACCTCGCTGCCCCGCAAGCTCGTGTTCTCGCGGACCTCGCTCGACCCGGCCGCGACCTACACGATCGAGGTCTCCGACGCCCGGGGGCGGATCGAGCTCGACGCGATCGTGATCGCGTAGGCACGCCCGTGGACGCCACTTGCCGTCCTCGAACTCGGCCGACGGATGCAGCCGGGGGATCCGCGACGAGCGCATCCCGACGCGCAGCCCTTCCAGGTCCGCCAGCGCCGCGACCGCACCGTCGCCAGCTGCAGCGAGCCCTCGTCGCAGAAGTCCTCGATCGCGCCGAAGCTCGTGAACGTCGTCCGCAGCTTCAGCGCGCGCCAGCGCACCACGCACGAGCCGCGCCGCTCGTCGCGCGAGGAGGCGTCCCCGAAGGCGCGCTCGGCGTCGGCCGGCGTCGCGCCGCGCGTGACGTCCAGCGGCCCGAGCCGCTGACCAGCCTCACAGGTTCTCCGCCACCTCGGGCGCCGAGCGGTTGAAGACGTAGAAGCCGAGCAGCAGCGTTCCGACCACGATCCCGATCGGGATCGCCAGCTTCCCGTAGCCGCCGATCGCCGCGGCCGCACCACCCACCGACGGGTCGAACAGCGCGTGGCGCAGCTGCTGCTGCACGACGGCCAGCGGGTTGAACATGATCAGGTCACGCGCCCAGCCGATCTGCACCGCCTCGAGCGGGTAGAGGATCGGCGTCCCGTAGAACAGCGCCATCGCGATGACGTCCCAGATCGGCGCGACGTCGCGGTAGCGGACGAAGAGCGCGGACAGCAGCATCGAGAGGCCGAGCACGAAGACCAGCAGCAGCCCGATGATCGGGATCAGCTCGAGGAAGCGCACGGTCAGCGGCACGCCCGACAGCCCCATGAAGATCCCCACCGCGATCATGTTGAGCGCGAGGTTGAAGCTCGACGTCAGCACCACCGACACCGGGATGACGATGCGCGGGAAGTGGATCTTGCGGACGAGGTTCTCGCGCGCGACGACGGCCTGCACCGACGCCCCCGTCGCCTCGGCGAAGAACTGGTAGAGCATCACGCCGAACAGCAGCAGCGGCGGGAAGAACTTCACCTTGTCGTTGACCGGCACGAACTCCGTGAAGACCAGGTAGTAGACGCCGAACAGCATCAGCGGCCGCCCGAGCTGCCAGAAGTACCCGAGGACCGAGCCGAAGAACTTCAGGCGGAACTCCGAGTAGGCCAGCGTCCAGGACAGCGCGAGGATCCGCCGCCAGTCGCCGTCGATGGCCCGGGGCCCGGCGATGCGGGTGCCGCCGGCGGCCCGGATGGCGTCGATCGCGCTCGTGCTCATGAGGAGGTCACCACCTCGACCTCGGCCGGCGGCGCCAGCGCGCCGCGCTCGATCGCGAAGTCGTGGTCGAGGTCGACCACCCCGCCGGTCACGAACGGCCCGTTGACGACGAAGGAGCGGAACGCGATGCGGTTGTCGGCCAGCTCGAGCGCCGATCCGCGCGCGGCCACCGCGGGGGAGATCGTGTAGCGGCCGGGCACGAAGACGTTCTTGAAGCGCACGCTGAACGTCGCCCGGTCGCCCGCCGCGAACTCGCCCGTGCGCTCCTCCTTCCAGATCGAGTTCGCGCCGAACAGGAAGCGGCGCTCCTCGTTGTCGATCCGGATGCCCACCGACGGGTGCTTCATGGCCGCGCGGAACTCGACGACGGAGCGGATCGTCAGCGTCTGGCCCTGCATGACCGTGGTGACCCGCTCGCCGCGCTCGTCCTCGACCCAGCAGTCCGTGATGACCGCGCGCCCGTCGCCGAACCGGTCGCGCGCGGCGTGGGTCTCGTCCTCGGCCGGCGCGGTCGTCGCCGCGGGCGCCGGCGGCCGCTCGCGCGCCTCGCGGTCGAAGTTCATCTCCAGGTACTCCGACCCGATCATGTCCGGGTCGCCGACGTCGACGATCGAGCCCTGCTCGAGCAGCATCGCCCGGTGGCAGAAGCGGCGGACCGCGCCCATGTCGTGGGTGACCAGCACGATCGTCTTGCCCTCGTCGCGCAGGCGGTTGAACTCGTCGAAGCACTTCTGCTGGAACGACGCGTCGCCGACGGCCAGCACCTCGTCGATCAGCAGCACGTCGGCGTCGACCTGGATCATCACGGCGAACGCGAGCCGCACGTGCATGCCGGAGGAGTAGTTCTTGAGCTTCAGGTCGGCGAAGTCGCGCAGCTCGGCGAAGTCGATGACCCGCTCGTAGCGCTCGCGGGCCTCCCTGGGCGTGAGGCCGAGCATGATCGCGTTGAGGATCACGTTGTCGCGCGCCGCGAGGTCGGGGTTGAAGCCGACGCCGAGCTCGATGAACGTCGACATCCGCCCGTTGACCCAGATCTCGCCCGCGTTGGCGCGGTAGATCCCGGCCATCAGCTTGAGCAGCGTGCTCTTGCCCGAGCCGTTGCGCCCGACGATGCCGAAGAACTCGCCCTGCTCGACCTGGAAGGACACGTCGCGGACCGCCTGGAAGCGGTCGAAGGAGCGGTGGCGGAACGGGTGCAGCGCGCGCTCCTTGAGCGTGTGCAGCTGCTCGTGGGGCCTCGCGAAGTGCTTGGAGACCCCCTCCACCGCGATCGCGGGGGGCGTGGGCATTGAGGCTATGATGGCAGCCCTCCTGCGCCGCGACTCTCGGGTCCTCGTACCGTTGTCCTCTCTGGTCATGCGAGTCAGCGTCGTCATCAACACCTACAACCGCGCCCGCAGCCTGCGCGCGACGCTCGACGCGCTCCGCCGGCAGACCTTCCGGGACTTCGAGGTCGTCGTGGTCAACGGCCCCTCGACCGACGGCACCGCGGAGCTGCTGGCGGGACTGGAGGGCCAGGTCCGCACGGTGGACTGCCCCGAGCGCCACCTCGCGAAGTCGCGCAACCTGGGCATCGACGCGGCCGCCGGCGACGTCGTCGCGTTCATCGACGACGACGCGATCCCGGAGGCCCGCTGGCTGGCGGACCTCGTCGCCGCCTACGACGACGAGCGGGTCGGCGGGGCGGGCGGCATCGTGCTCGATCACACCGGCACGCACCCGCAGTACCGCTACTCCGTCTGCGACCGGATCGGCATCACCGACTTCGAGGTCGAGCCGCCGTTCGACGCCTACAACGTCCCGGGCGCCGATCCCTACGTCTACCTGCAGGGGACCAACGCGAGCTTCCGCCGCTCGGTGCTCGCCGAGATCGGCGGCTTCGACGAGGAGATCGAATACAATTACGACGAGTCAGAAGCGTGTCTGCAGGTCGTCGACGCAGGCCATGAGCTGCGCCCCCTGACCGGGGCGGTCGTGCACCACAAGTTCCTGCCGAGCCACATGCGGCGCGAGGCGGGCTTCTTCACCGACCCGTACTTCCCGGTCAAGAACCGCGCCTACTTCGCGCTGCGCAACGGGCGCTCGCACCGCTCGCTGGAGGAGATCTTCGAGTCGCTGACCGACTACATGCGGGTCCTGCTCGCGTGGGCCGACGACTGCGAGGAGCACGGGCGCTTCACGACGCTGGAGCGCGACCACTTCGTCGCCCGGCTGCAGGCCGGCTTCGAGCTGGGCGTGGAGCGGGGGCTGGCCGGCGTGCGCCGGTCGCGCCCGATCGCGCCGCAGGACCCGGACGCGTTCCTGGCCTTCCCGACGCTCGTGCCGGAGGGCCGCCGCCTGGGCGTCTGCTTCGTCTCGCTCGACTACCCGCCCGGCCCGATCGGCGGCATCGCGCGCTTCACCAACGACCTCGCGCGCGGGTTCGCCGCCCGCGGCCACGAGGTCCACGTGGTCACCAAGGCCGAGGGCCGCTACCGCACGGACTTCGAGGACGGCGTCTGGGTCCACCGCTACCCGCACTCCGAGCGCTGGGTGGACGGCGTCCGCGAGCACCCGCTGGCCGGGAACCTCGAGCACCTGGCGGCCGTGTGGAACGCGGTGAACCGCGTGCTCGAGCGCGCGCCGATCGACGTGGTCTCCGGGCCGCTGTGGGTCGCCGAGCCGCTGTTCTGCGGCTTCGACCCGCGCGTCACCACCGCCATGACCTGCATGACGCCGATGCGCGTGATCGCCGAGACCCAGCCCGCGCTGGCCGGCCTGCCGCACACGAGGTTCCAGATCGAGCTCGAGGACGCCGCGCTGTCGCGCGTGCAGCTCCTGCAGCCGGTCTCCCACGCGAACCTCGAGACGCTGCGCCGGCTGGTCCCCGCGGCGCGCGACGTGCCCGCCGAGGTGGTCTGGCACGGCGTCGACGACCGTCGCGCGGAGTTCCCCCGCACCCGCCCCGAGGACCCCGACGACACCGAGATCCTCTTCGTCGGGCGCCTGGAGCCGCGCAAGGGCGTCGACACGCTGCTGGAGGCGGCGATCGACCTGGTGCGCGAGCGCCCCGGGCTGCGCGTCCGCCTGGCCGGCGCCGACACGGGCCACAGCACCGAGGGGAACCAGACCTACGCGGCGTGGCTGGGCGAGCGCCTCGCGGGCGAGCCCGCGCTGCTCGCGCGCTTCGTCTTCGAGGGCGAGGTCTCCGACGAGACGCTCTACCGGCTCTACGCCGACTGCGACGTGTTCTGTGCGCCCTCGCGCTACGAGTCCTTCGGCCTGGTGCTCGCCGAGGCGCAGATGATGGGGCGCCCGGTCGTCGCCTGCCGCGCCGGCGGCATGCCCGAGGTCGTCGCCGACGGGGAGACCGGGCTGCTGGTCGAGCCCGGGGACGTCGACGGGCTGCGCGCCGCACTGGCCCGCCTGGTCGACGACCGCGAGCTGCGCGCGCGGATGGGGGCGGCGGCGCGCGGGCGCTTCGAGCAGGAGTTCCACAACGACGTCGCCGTGGCCCGCACGCTCGCGCTCTACGAGCGCCTGGCCGCCGCGCGCGACGGCGCGCCGCGGGCGAGCGCCGCCGCCGCGCTGGAAGCGGTGCAGCGCGGCGTGGCCGCCTTGCTCTCGGACCTCGTCGGCCTGCCGCCGGGGCCGGCCGAGCAGTCCGCCGCGCGGCTGCTCGACCCGGTCGCCTTCCCGGTCGACTACGAGGCCGGCGTGCGGCGGCTGCTGCCGCTGGGCGACGAGGCGTTCGTGGTCGGGCTCTACGCGCTGCTGCTCGGTCGCGAGCCCGAGCCGGAGGGGCTGCGCAACTACGTGGCGTCGCTCGGCGGCGGCCTGCGCCGCGTCGATCTGATCCGCACCGTCGCCTCCTCCGACGAAGCGCGCCTGCGCGGGGTCGGCTCCGCGTTCCTCGAGCGGCTCGAGCTGCTCGACCGCGCCGAGGCCGAGCGGCGGGTCCGCGCGGTGTGGACGCTCGACGACGACGCGTTCGTGACCGGCCTGCACGCGGCGCTGCTCGGCGGCGAGGCCACGCCGGATGTTGACGCCGAGGCGCGCGCGCGGCTGGCGGCGGGGGCGTCGCGCCGGTCGCTGCTCGAAGCGCTCGTCGCCGACGGGCGCGCGGGGCGCCGCGTCGCCGAGGCGGGCGCCCTGCTGGAGACGGAGTACCTCGATCGCGGGGAGATCCTCGCCGGGCTGGGGCGGATCGCCGGGCTGGCGCCGCGCGACTTCGTCGACGGGCTCTACCGCCTGCTGCTCGGACGCCCCGCCGACCCCGACGGCCTGGCCGGCGCGGTGCGCGGGCTCGGCGCCGGGACGCCGCGCGAGCAGCTCGTCCGCGCGATCGCCGAGTCGCCCGAGGCGCAGACCCGCGGGCTGGAGCGCGGCT
>DASVQH010000297.1:0-22818 GCA_036389195.1 Solirubrobacteraceae bacterium | reverse complement strand
GCCGCCCACGACCAGCACCGGCCCGTCGGGGATCTGGCTCGGCGCGCGGTAGTCGCTGCTGTGGAGCTGAACGACGTGGGCGGCGAGCCGCTCGGCGATCGGCGGAACGCGTGGCGTCTGGAACGGGCCGGTGGCGACGACGACCTGGTCGGCGGTGAGCCGGCGGTCGGCGAGCTCGACGACGTAGCCGTCGTCCGCGGGGCGGACCACGTGCACGCGGGCGCCGAGCTCCACCGGCAGCTCGAACCGCCGGGCGTAGTCCGCGAGATACTCGACGACCTCGTCGCGCGTCGGGTAGTGGTCCGGATCGCCGGGGAACTCGAGGCCGGCAAGCGCGTCGTAGCGCGCCGGCGTGAAGAGCCTCAGCGAGTCCCACCGCGTCCGCCAGGCCGCCCCCGGCGCGTCGCCGGCTTCGAGGACCGTGAAGTGCCGCCCCTGGCGGGCCAGGTGGTACGCGATCGCGAGGCCGGCCTGGCCGCCTCCGACCACGACGACGTCGTGATGGTCCGGCGTGCTCATCGCGCCGTCAGGCAGTGGCCCGCGTGCGTGACAGGGGTGCTCATCGGCCAACGCTAGCCGACCCTGAGTCCGCCGCCAACCGCGGTTCCGGACGAGCCGCCTGTGCCGGCGCGTGGCGGCTCGCGTCACGCCACGGACACGGTCCGGTATGCGAACATGTGTTCGTATGACGAGTCAAGGGAGCCCCTACGCCCGTTTCCAACGGGCACTGCGGACCGACAGCCTTCACCTGATCCGCGCGGCGGCCGCGGAGCTGCCTCGTATCGGCCTCGCCGAGGCAGCCGCCATGCTCGTGGCGATCGAGCGCATCGAGCCCGAGACGTATCCGCGCGCGGCGATTCGGTGGGTGGGCAAGCTGTGCGCCGACAATCGCGTGGCCGTCGGGCTCGACGACGTGGCGCGGATCGCGGCAGCGCTCGACGAGCTGCCCCGCAGGCCGCAGCGTGCCACCGCCGTCCTGGCGGAGGTCTGCACTCGAGCCGGCCTGCTCGACGCCGCACGCGTCTTCGGGGCTTGGCGCGCGGCGAGGCCCGGCGCCCTCCGCGCGCCGCTGTAGCTGAGGGTGGGCGATCGGGGTGACGCCCGGATGTCACGGACCGGCCGTGGCGGCAGCCTTCGTGGCGCACCACATCCCGACGCGGAGGTCCCGATGTCCTTCTTTCTGCACCACTGGCGCGCGCCGCGGTCCCGGCGCCTTTCCATGCACGGCGGCGACGCGCGAGCGGCCGCCGACGTCTACCTCGCCCGCCATACCCACGGGGTGGCGGCCTGACGGCGGCGTCGGGCGACTGAGCGGCGCGGGCTCGCGCGTGGCCAGCAACCCGACGCGCTGCACGCCGGTCGCTTGCTGGGGACAGCAGCTGCGCGCTGAGAAAGCGGCTGGACTCACCCGGCTGGGACGGTATGCTCGGCTCGTCGGTGGGGGAAGTCGACGATGCCTGCCCCCCACGCCTTCCTCGGACGCACCACTGAGCTCGCGGCTCTCGACGATGCGCTGAACGCCGTCGAGCGCGGGGCGGCGCACGCGATGGAGGTCTGTGGCCCCGCTGGAATCGGCAAGACGCGGCTGCTGGCCGAGCTCGCCCGGCGCGCCGGCGCGCGCGGCCACGTCGTGCTGTCCGGCGCCGGGACCGAGCTCGAGCAGGATCTGCCGTATTGGGTGTTCGTCGACGCGCTCGACGAACACGCGGAGAGCCTCGACCCGCGGCGCCTGGAGCGGCTCGATCCGCTCGTCCGCGCCGAGCTGGCCCAGGTGCTGCCGTCGCTGGCCGGGGCTCCGTCGGCCGACGCGCCGGGGGTCCACGAGCGCTATCGCACGCACCGCGCCATCCGCGAGCTCCTCGACCAGGTGTCGGCCACGGCGCCGCTCGTGCTCATCCTCGACGACTTCCACTGGGCCGACAGCGCGTCGGTGGATCTGCTCGTGGCGCTCCTGCACCGGCCGCCGCCCCGCGTGCTGCTCGTGCTGGCGTGCCGTCCCCGGCAGCTGCCCGGCCCGCTCGCCTCCGTGCTCGACCGGATGCATCGCAACGGCAGCCTCGAGAAGATCGAGCTGCAGGCCCTCAGCCGCGAGGACGCCCGCGAGCTGGTCGGCGCGCACGCCGACGCGATCTACGACGAGTCCGGAGGCAACCCGTTCTACCTCGAGCAGCTCGCGCGCGGCAGCGCCCCCGCCCCGGTCGGCGGCGACGAGGTGCTCCTCGCCGGACTGCGGGTCCCGCCGCAGGTGGCGGCGGCGCTCGGCGAGGAGCTCGCCGTGCTCGGCGATCTCGCGCGACGCGCGCTCGACGGAGCGTCGGTCGTCGGCGATCCCTTCGAGGCCGATCTCGCCGCCCTCGCGGCCGACCTGCCGGAGCCCGACCTGCTCGATGGGCTCGACGAGCTGCTGGGGGCGGACATCGTGCGCGTCACCGACATCCCTCGGCGCTTCCGGTTCCGCCACCCGATCATCCGCCGCGCGGTGTACGAGGCGACTCGTGGTGGCTGGCGCATCGGCGCCCACCAGCGTGTCGCGGCGGGGCTGGCGGGGCGCGGCGCCGGCGTGGCGAGCCTGGCCCATCACGTCGAGCGCTGCGCGCGGCACGGCGACGCCGAGGCGATCCGGACGCTCACCGCGGCGGGCCACGAAACCGCCTCGCGCGCGCCGGCGACCGCCGCTCGCTGGTTCCAGGCGGCGCTGAGGCTCCTCCCGCACGGGGCGCCGGCGCAACACCGGGTCGAGCTCTCGCTCGCGGCTGCGCAGGCACGCATCGCCATCGGCCACTTCGCCGCCGGGCACGCCTCGCTGCTGGAGAGCCTCGAGATCGTCCCCGCCGACGCGGGCGGGCTGCGGGCCAACGTCGCGGCGAGCTGTGCGCGGGTCGAGCACCTGCTCGGGATGCACGAGCGCGCCCATGAGCGGCTCCTCGCCGCGCTCGCCGAGCTGCCGGACGAGCCGTCGCCCGACGCCGTCGCGCTGATGGTCGAGCTCAGCATGGACGGCGAGCACCGGATGCAGTACGGCTCGATGGTCGAGTGGGCCGAGCGCGCGGTCGACGTCGCCGCCGGGCTCGGCGATCCGGCACTCCACGCCGAGGCCGTCACGGCGGCGGCGCGAGGGCGCGCGGTCGCGGGTCACGTGACCGCTGCGCTCGCGTGGTGCGACCGGGCCGCGGCGATGATCGACGCGCTGCCGGATCGCGTCATCGCGGAGCGGCTGGTGGGGATCGCGACCCTTTCGACGGCCGAGCTGTTCGTCGACCGCTTCGCCGAGGCCAACGCCCATGTGGAGCGGGCGATCGCGATCGGCCGCGCGACGGGCCAGGGTCAGCAGTTCCCGCAGCTCTTCGCGTTCCTGGGAATCAGCTGCTATCTGCAGGGCCAGCTGCGCGTCGCCGTCGACCCGCTCGAAGCGGCGGTGGAGGCCGCGCGCCTCACCGGACACGCGCAGACCCTGTCCTGGTCGCTGTACGCCCGCTCGCTCGTGTCGCTCGCGCTCGGCGACATGACGACCGCGCTGACGTCCGCCCAGGAGGCCGTCGACCTGGTCGACGACGGCAAGCCGAGCCACGCCGCCGCCTACGCCGCCCTCGCGCTCGCCGAGGCGAGCCTCGAGCTGGGCAGACCCCAGTCGATCGTCGCGCTGCTGGAGCGCGTCTCGGGCGGCCCCGACATGCCGCTCGCCGCCCCGGCCTTCCGCGCCTCGTTCCTCAAGCGGCTCGTGCGGGCACGTCTGATGCTCGGCGACGTCGACGCCGCCGCGCGCGCCGCCGAGGTCGCGCAGGAGAGCGCCCGCGAAGGCGGTCTGCGGTTCCGGCAGGCCGAGGCCGACCGCGCCTCGGCCGCCGTGGCGCTCCATACCGGCGACGCGGCCCGCGCGGTCGAGCTCGCCTTCGCCGCCGTCGAGCACAACGCCGCCGTGGGCGCGGCGATGGAGGTCTCACGGTCGCTGATCCTGGCCGGGCGGGCGCTCGCGGCCACGGGCGAGCGCGAGCGGGCACGCGAAGTCCTCGCCCGAGCGGCCGCCGACCTCGATCAACGCGGTGCCGTGCGCTTCCGGGACGCCGCCGAGCACCAACTGCGCCAGCTCGGACATCGCATCCACCGCCGCTCGCACACGGTCTCGAGCCAGGACGGGGTCGGCGGGCTCTCGAACCGCGAGCTGGAGATCGCGCGACTGATCGTCGACCGTCGCACCAACCGTCAGATCGCCGAGGAGCTGTTCCTCAGCCAGAAGACGGTCGAGACCCACATCCGCAACATCTTCAACAAGCTGGGCGCCGATTCGCGGGTCGAGGTCGCGCGTCTCGTCGAACGCGCCGACCGGCTCACACCCGCCGGATCCTGACCACCGGGCCGCGGCTCGGCCGAGCCCGCAACGCCTGAGCTCAGGCTCTCAGACGAAGCGCTCAGGGTGCCGGGCGAAGCGGCCGGCGCAGTGGAGGGAGCAGAAGAAGCAGGCAGCGGCCATCTCGTACTCCCCGACCAGCTCGGCCGCCGCCTCGTCGCCGTGCGCCTCGGTCAGCGCGGTGAAGCCCGCGATGTCGGCGAAGACGAAGGTGGCGGTGACGGTCTCCGGCATCGCGCGCGTAGGTTCGCATGGAGCGGGCGAACGGTGTAGACGCTCGGCCGGCCGGCCCGAGGCGCCGCGCCTACGCGGTGGCGACCCGGTGACGCTGCGGGTGGCACGAGTACTCCTCGCGCCGCAGCAGCATCACGACGAGCATGGCCGGCAGCATCGCCGCGTGCATCCACATCATCGCGCCGCCGAAGTCCAGCGCGCCGGCGGCCATCAACCCGATCACCGCGAACGTCGGCCCGTACATGCTTCCGGCCATCTCCATGCACGGCCGCCAGCCGTGACCCATCCGGCGCATCCACACGACCATCGGGCCGGTCATGATCGTGGCCATCGCCAGGAGCGCGGCCGCAGGCGCGCTGTCCTGCAGCTCCGAGGTGCTCGTCCCGATGGCCCGCAGCAGACCTTCGCCGGGGATCCCCAGCACGACCATCCCGGCGAACATGACGACGACCATCTCGATGTAGTGGCGCACGAAGCGCCGGTTCTTGTGACTGATCTCGGACATGACCGCAGCGTCGCGCCCCGGGACCGTCGCGACATCGGGACGCGACCCTGAACTCCCACCCTGAGCACGGCCTCTCCGCTGATCGGGCGCCGCTCGGGATCCGGACACGTGCAGGCGCTTCCGATGTCGCCTCCACCCTGGCAGGACGACATGCCGTCTGCGGTCCGCCGACCGGAGCACCGCGATGCAGACGTCAGCCCGGTCCGCGGCAGACCGTCAGTGCCGTCCGTCGCGAGCTTCTATGACTTGATGAACGCGAGCAGGTCGGCGTTGATCGTCTCGGCCTCGGTGGTCGGCATGCCGTGCGGGAAGCCCTTGTAGGTCTTCAGCGTGCCGTTCTGCAGCAGCGCGGCCGACTTCGGCCCGGCCGCCACGTAGGGCACGATCTGGTCGTCCTCGGAGTGCATGACCAGCACCGGCACCGTGATCTTCTTGAGGTCCTCGGTGAAGTCGGTCTGCGAGAAGGCGACAATGCCGTCGTAGCCGGCGATCGCCGCGCCCGTCATCCCCTGGCGGACCCAGTTGTCGACGATCGCCTGGTCGGTCACGTCCGGGTCGTTGTTGTAGTTGTAGAAGGGCCCGGACGCCACCGCGCGGTAGAAGGACGCGCGGCCGGCGGCCAGGTCCACCTGGAACTGGTCGAAGACGCTCTTCGGCGTGCCCTCCGGGTTGGCGTCGGTCTGGACCATCAGCGGCGGGACGGCGGAGATGATCGCGGCCTTGAGCACGCGGTCCTCGCCGTGGCGCGCGAGGTAGTGCACGACCTCGCCACCGCCGGTGCTGTGGCCGATGTGGATCACGTCCTGCAGGTCGAGGTGATCGATGACCGCCTTGAGGTCGTCGGCGTAGTGGTCCATGTCATGGCCGTGACGGACCTGCTCCGATCGCCCGTGGCCTCGGCGGTCGGAGGCGATCACGCGATAGCCCTGCGCGAGGAAGAACAGCAGCTGGTTGTCCCAGTCGTCGGACGACAGCGGCCACCCGTGGCTGAAGACGATCGGCTGCCCGGAACCCCAGTCCTTGTAGAAGATCTCGGTGCCGTCGTTGGACGTGACAGTGGGCATGCGGCCTCTCCTCGGGAAACGATGATCGCTGCGCCGCCTCAGGCGCTCGGTGTCACGATCGCCGCACAAGGCCCACCTGCACATCGCACGCTCATGCGATCTCGCCCGGGTCCCGGCTGCAACGCCTCGATGTGCGCCGCATCGGCGGAGGCGAGTCCGGGTCGGTGTAGCTGCGCAGCCGACTGATCGGCGACGCCGGCAACGGGATGTCGTCCATGGAGATCAGTCCTCCGAGCGCGGCAGCGGCTCCCGCCTGCGCGGCACCGGCACGACTACGGGAAGAACAGCGAGAGGCCTCCCGTCCCGCCGGTCGAGGTCCCCGGGCGGAAGACGCCGATGTCGTCGACGCCGTCGTCGTCCCAGTCCCCGGTGATCGAGAGATCGCCGGGACGCCCGTAGGTCGGTGCGAACGGGAACGCGAAGGGCAGTTCGTTGCCCGCCTGGGTGCGCGGGAAGAACTGGCTGGTGCTCGGGCGGTAGACCATCAGGTCCGACTTGCCGTCGCCGTCCCAGTCGCCCGTCAGGGGCAGGTCGCCCCGCGCGGGCTCGCCCTCCGCCTCGATGGCGCCGCGCCGGCTCAGGACCGATCGAGCCCGATGTGGGCGTTCCTGGAAGCGGCCCGCGGGAGGGTCGCCCTGACCCGCGGACGCCTCGACGACGCGGTGACCATCTGCATGGGCGCCCGGCACCGCATCCGCGACCAGCTCGGCACCGCGAATCCTGCGGTCATGCTCGGACACGGCGACGCCGCGTACGCGTTGCACGGCCTCGGACGGGTCCGGGAGGCGGTCGCGCTCGCCGACGAGGATCTCGCCGCGGCGCGCGGATGGGGCGCGCCCCGGGCACTCGGCGCCGCGCTGCGCGTGCGCGCTCTCGTCGGCGAGGAGACCGACCGGCTCGATCTCCTGCACGAGGCGATCCAGGTCCTCGAGCCCAGCGGCGCCCAGCTCGAACTGGCTCGCACCCGCTTCGCTCTGGGCGCCGCGCAGACGGGCGCGGACGCTCGCGCATCGTTGCGCGAAGCGCTCGACCTCGCCGCCATCGGCGGCGCGACCAGCCTGGTCGCCCAGATCCGCGAGACGCTCGTGGCCCACGGGAGCAAGCCCCGGCGAGAGCGCCAGACCGGCCTGGGAGCGCTGACCGCAACCGAGCGACAGGTCGCGGACCTCGTCGTCGCCGGGATGAGCAACGCCGCCGCCGCCGAGCAGCTGGTGGTGACCCCCAGGACCGTCGGCTTCCACCTCACCAACGTGTACCGCAAGCTCGGCGTCACCCGCCGCGCGGAGCTGACGGCCATGCTCGCCGAAGCGCCTGAACGCTGAGCGCGCCACGGCGGCGGCCCGGATCGCCGACAGTTCAGCGGCCGGCCACCCGTTGGTTGAACATGTTCCGCATGATCCGGCTCGCCGGCGGGCTCGCCGCCGCCGCGACCCTCGCCGCGCCCGCACCTGTGTTCGCCTCCACCGCGGGCGTCACCGAGGGAGTGCTGCGCTACACCGGCGGCACCGAGGCCAACACGGTCACCATCACCCGCAGCGGCGCCCAGTTCGTGGTCAGCGACACGACCGCGACCGAGACGCCGCAGGCCGGCTGCTCGCCCGGAGCGGGCGGGACCGTGGTCTGCGATGCGACCGGCATCACCCAGATCGAGACGCGGACCAACGGCGGCGCCGACACCGTCCGCATCCGGGCCGCGACGCCCGCCCGGCTGATCGGCGGCACCGGCGACGACCTGCTCTCGGGCGGCGGCGGCGCCGACGTCCTCGACGGCGGCAGCGGCGCCGACGAGCTCGGCGGCGGCAGCGCCGGGCGCGACACGGTCACCTACGCCGCACGCACCGCGGCCGTGACCGCCGACTTCGACGGCGTCGCCGACGACGGCAACGCCACCGACGCCTCCGGCGGCCGCCGCGACGACATCTACGACTCGGTCGACGTCATCGTCGGCGGCAAGGCCGCCGACACCCTCGTCGGCGACGCGCGGGCCACCACGCTCGACGGCGGCGACGGGAACGACACCCTCAACGGCGGGCTGGGCGCAGACGACCTGATCGGCGGGCCCGGCAACGACACCGTCCGCTACACGACGCGCAGCCTCGGCGTGACCGTCGACATCGACGCCGCCGCCGACGACGGGTCGGTGGAGGACGCCTCGGGAACGCGGCGCGACCGCGTCGACCTCTCCGTCGAGCACCTCACGGGCGGCTTGGGCAACGACACGCTGATCGGCTCGGCGGCCGCCAACACGCTCAACGGCGGCCCGGGCGGCAACGACACGCTGCTCGGCCTCGGCGGCCCCGACGACCTGCTCGGCGGGAGCGGGAACGACACCGTCTCGTACGAGCGCAGCACCGGCACGGTCATCGCCGACCTCGACGGAACGCGCGATGACGGCGGGACGGGCGACGCGAACCGGACCGATCTCATCCGCGCCGACGTCGAGAACCTCATCGGCGGCCGCGGCGCCGACCAGCTGACCGGCAACTCCGAGAACAACGTCTTCGACGGCGGCTTCGGGCCCGACACCATCGTCGGCGGAGCCGGCGCCCGGGACACCCTCACGTACGCGAAGCGGACGCGCCCGGTCGAAGCCGAGCTCGGGACCCCGTTCAACGGCAACCAGGACGACAAGGCGGCGTCCGGCGTCTACGACACGGTCGACGCGAGCGTCGAGGACGTGATCGGCACCGGCGGCCCGGACGAGCTGGCCGGCAGCGGCGCGCCGAACCGCGTCTTCGGCGGGGGCGGCGACGATGTGCTGCGCGGAGCGAATGGAGCGGACGTGCTCGACGGCCAGGACGGCGTCGACCGCGCCGAGTACTCGGACCACGGGGAGAACCTGCTGATCACCCTCGACGGCAACGCCAACGACGGGGCGACCGGCGAGGGCGACAACGTGCTCACCGAGGACGTTGTGGGTGGCAACGGCGGCGACGTCATCCGCGGCAACGCCGGCCCGAACCGCCTCGACGGCGGCCCGGGCAACGACTCGCTCAACGGGCAGGGCGGGGCCGACGACCTCGCGGGCGGCCCCGGCGCCAACGACGCGGTGACGTACTTCACACTGAGCGTGTCGGTGTCCGCCTCGATCGACGGTGTCGCCAACGACGGGCCCGCCGGCGAGGGCGACGACATCGACGCCTCCGTCGAGACGATCTACGGCGGCCAGGCAGACGACGCACTCGACGGCGGGACCGGCCCGCAGATGCTCAACGGCGGGCCCGGCAACGACGTGCTCGACGGCAAGGACGGCGACGACCAGCTCATCGGCGCAGGCGGGGCCGACACGCTCACCGGCGGCGACGGGCGCGACACCGTCTTCTACGTCGAGCGGACCGCCGGCGTCGTGGTCGACATCGACGGCGCCGCCGACGACGGCGACGCCTCCGACAACGCCGGGCCCGAGGACGCGACGCGCGACAACGTGACCACGTCGGTCGAGGTGGTCCTCGGGTCGCAGGGATCCGACACCCTCACCGCGGCCGACAGCGGCAGCACGCTCGACGGCTTCACCGGCAACGACTCGCTCAACGGCGGGCCGGGCGACGACACGCTCCGCGGCGGCGGCGGCTCGGACTCGCTCATCGGGTACGGCGGAGCGGACGAGCTCGACGGCGGCGAGGACCTCGACTCGGCGAGCTACGCCGAACGCAGCGATACCCAGAACACGAACGTCAGCCTCGACGGCGCCGCGAACGACGGCGGGCCGGGCGAGAACGACAACGTGTACAACGTCGAGACGCTCTACGGCGGCGCGGGCGCCGACGTCTTCACCGGGAGCTCGGCCGCCGAGACCTTCTTCGGCGGCGCCAACACCGACACGCTGCATGGCGGCGGCGGCGACGACCACCTCGACGGCGAGGGCGATCTCGACACGCTCTACGGGGAGGCGGGCAACGACTCGCTCCGCAGCATGGACGGCGCGGGCGGCGACACGAACTACTGCGGCGAGGACCCCGGCGAGCCCACCGAGGACGGCGACGCCGCGACCGGCGAGCTCGATGACATCTACGAGGACTGCGAGTCGATAACGGCGATGTAGCGCGCTGCGGACCAGGGCCGCCACGTGCTTCGGACCATCGCCGGTCCGCCGACCGAGGCGCCGCTGATTCAGCAGCGCTCCCGTTTACAGGCACTTCGGAGCGGTGAGCGACGGGACTCGAACCCGCGACCGCCTGGACCACAACCGGAAGGACCCGCTTGATGCAGCCGACTTTCGACGGTCTAGAGCCAAAGCGGCCGGTCCGAGTTGACCGTCGTTGGCCTCAGTTTGCATGCCGGCGACCTCCTCGGCAGTGAGCAGCGTCGTTCGCCCAGGCGAGGCCTCGCGGCCAGCGCTGCGGTCTTCGGAGAATCCTGTCGCCATCACCTACTAAGCCGCTGAAGCGGCGACGCGCGCAAACCATATCTGGGCGGAGCCCGACGGCCACAGCGGAACCGTCGTTGCCGTCGCCGCCATGCGCACCGCCGATCGACTGACCCGAGAGCCGGCTCCTCACTCCCTAATCGCCGGCTGGGTCGGCGTACCGGTCAGTCGTCAGTGGTCGCGACCACGTCTCGCACAGATCGACCCGTGGCGTCACGGGCTGGCGCACCGTGACGAGCGCCCACGCCCCTTACGCACATCCGATGCACCGACGTGGTAGTCAAATCCTCCGGGCAACAGCGCAACGCCGGCGAACCGCATCTCGGTCCCGGGCGGTACGTGCTCCCCTGCCGCAGGGCACTGCGCCGTGACGCGTGCCATAGCGAGCGGCGTGCGCCGATCGATCCGCTTGACCCGCCTATGACGCCGCCCGGGACACCCATAGGTATACGAGAGATCTGCGGCAACGGCACGCTCCGCGGCATTCTCGAAGCCGCGACCGACCACATCGGGAACAACGACGGCTCCGGCCTGACGGTTCCCTGGGGCCGCAGCGCACGCTTCGAAGCCACCTCCGGCGGGGCGGTGCGAAACGCACAACAAGCGACTCACGTGGCGCCTGAGATATTCGCGATTCGCTGGTGTCGGGTTGGCAAGACGCACAGCGACGCAGTTACGCGCTGGCCCTGCCTCGACCACGTAGATGCCTTGCCTCTGGAGTCGCTGGCTTTTCGCCGCAAGGCGGTCAACAGCCCGCGCGAGCTCGTGATGCGAAGGGTGACCGGTCGCAGACGCCTTGCGTCCACCGACCGTCGCGCCTCCGGCCATCACATACGCGCCAATCGCGAGCAGGGCGGCCGCCACAATCCATATCCTCATCCGTTTAGTCAAGGTGCCCGCTGCTCTGTGCTATTCCGGCGGGGCATCTCAAAAGCCAAACGGAAAGGTGTGCGGTGTCACGTGCAAGAGATCTTTGACTCCAGCCATGCCTTGATAGGCAAGGGTACAGCGACGACCTCTGCTCTGGCCCGACAAGATGCCGTAGGCCTTGTTCTCCCTGAAGACGGGCCCGCCGGAGTCTCCAAGATCTGTCGGGTCGTTGGGAGCAACCTTCTTCTTCGCACACCGATTGAGCAACCCCATGTGGCCGACCAGCGTGTCGGGTTCACCTTCCTCCGACTCGCGCACGAGCTGGTCGAGCGCCCGCACCTCGCCGCAGTGTGACCCGGTCTTTTCCCCCGTCAGGCAGAGGACCCTTCCCGTGGAGCTCTTCCCCCGTCCGAAGATCCGATACGCCGAGTCTCGCGCCGTTCGCGCACCAGGCGCACCGCGTTCCCCCGACTTGGTCACTAGGACGGCATTTGTGTAATCCGTGTCGTAAGACTCACCTGTGATCTCGATGATCTCGGCATCGCCGTCTGCCCCGTATACGGACTTATGGACGTTGCCGATCCTATGTATCGACCCGTTGCTGCTCAAGGTATCGAACGACTCCTGACCGCAGTGGCCCGCAGTCAGCAGGTACGGCTTAGCGTCGCTCTCTGACTTCATGACAAATCCCGCAGTGCACTCAGTCCCGGAAGGGTTGCCCGAGAGGACGACGCCGCCGCGCAACGGTCGATCGCAGGTCCGTTCCTTGAAATCGCACTTGGTGGCATCGAAGTCAAGCTCTTCAGCCGAGTCCGCGACCTCTACTACGACCTGGACGCCCGCTTGGGCCGCGGCCGAGTCAACTCGTGCGCGCTCGACGGTCGTCAGCGTCGGCGCGACATCAATCCGTATCCGGTTATGTGACTCGTCCCGACCGGGGAATGCACGGCCATTCGCCGGAAGATCTCCGAGCGCTGCAATAACCCGCGCCATGCCGAGCTCTAGATCATGGATGCTCGACTGGACTTCCACGAGGTCGGTCTCGGCCGCGAGGCCGTATTGGTCGACAACGTCTTGGATCGACGCGGTCGGGGTGCCTAGCTTGTATCCCACCCTGATCCTGCGGGCGTCGTTATCGAACCACATGCCCGCGAACTCGCCCGACGTCACCCTGGCGATAGCGTCATCCATGCCGGCAGCCCTACCCTGCGTTCGCAGCCAAGTCCTACCCGTCGACGCGGTGACGTCATACTGGCCGACGAACCAGTCGACAGCCATCGTTTCCACCTCTGGGTCTTCCGGAACCGCAACGACCGCGATCGTGCCGCTTCGTCCTGTCGAGGACTCTCTACCTACGTCGTCGAAGGAGCGGGCTTCAACCACCAGCGTGTCGCTCGGTGCGCGCCCCGGAACTCTTAGCTGTGTTCCATCGACCGGCGCCCAGTTGGAGAACGAACCGCCGTTCACCGAGTAGCGCGCTTCGCCATCGGCGCGCCCCGAACCCGGTGAGCCGTCAGCGAGGTCAGGATCCGTCGACTCCCACGAGACGTAAGCGTCGCCGCTAGCAGCGTCGAACGCGTCCAGTCGGAAGGCCGTAGGCGCGCTCGGAGGAGTCCGATCCACGTAGACGGTCCAGACGGGCGATTCTCCCGTGCGCGCGCCAGGTTGGGCACGGTCCTGCGCGGTCATGCGGTAGCGATGCGCGCCTTCCGCGAGCGGACCAGCGTTGATCGTCGTCGACGTGCTGTATTTGGTTGGGCAGAGCGGGTCGTTAAGGATGGACGGCGAGGCGTAGGCATCGCGCAGCGCGCACCCTGTGCGCACGGAAGCGCGTTCTACCGTCGTTCCGTCGCTCTTGATCTCTGCCAAGGCGACACGCGTGACACCGGTCCCGGCATCCTCGGCCGCCAGAGTGACCTGATGGGTGCCTGAGCCATCGACGTAGTCATCGCGGAGGTCGTACCACGCGCCCTTTGGAGTAGGTGTCGGGTCCCAATCGTCGTCGACGTAGAGCTTGGCGCTGGGACAGAAGGTGCGAGTGCTGCCGTCCGGGCGAGTGACCGTCGTCTTGCCGACGTCCGTGGCAGCGCAGCCGGCCGTCGATGTCGTGTAGGTGAAAGTGGTCGTCTCGGACGGGGTAGTGGCTCCCGCTGGGTCGTAGGTGGCTGACGTGACGCGGTCGTACTGGTCGTAGACCAGGGTGGTCTTGCCGCCATTGGTCGTAATCGCGTTTATGCGTCCCGAGGTGTCGTAGCTGTAGTTGGCCCAGACGGTCGACGATTGCCGTGCTTGGGTGAGGCGGGCGGTTGCCGGGTCGTAGGTGTAGGTGATGTTCTGTCCGGCGTCGGTCGCGGCGGTGTCGACGTTCGTGTCGGTGCCGAAGCTCTGCGTTAGGCTCAGAGGCGTCGCCGCGGGGTAGAACGTCGTGGAACTGCGGCTGCCGTCCAGGTCGCTCACAGTGCTGTTGGTGTGGCTGATGGCGCTGGTGGAGGTGTCGTTGCGGCGGATGATCCGCGAGACGGTGCTAAGGCCGATCGGCCCGTAGGGCACCTCGCTGCCGAATTCCCAGCGTTCGCCGGTGTCGGCGAAGACGATGTAAGGGCGCCCGGAGCTGTCTTTGCCCAGCGTCGTCGATGCGAAGATGTTCGGCGACCGGTACGTGCCGTCGGGGCGTCTGTGATAGCTGCCGGCGATGCTGTTTGGCCCGTCGAAGTAGTAGTCGCCGCTGTCGGGGAATCGCTGCAGCGACACGTTGAGGGGCCCGTTGCTGCGTCCGTCGATCCCGAACTGCCGGTTGACGTGCATGTCGCGGCTGTTGTAGAGCCGGTTCGCTTGCACGGCGCCGCCGTTCGCCGCGAACGAGAAGTCAAACGACGCGTAAGCGAGATTGCCGTTGCCGACGTTCACGGCCACAGAAGTGTCGCGAGCCGGCCCGATCTGCTCGTAGGTGTAGTCCCGCGACCGGCCAGTGCGGTACTTCCAGTCGACCACGACGTGCGGGTTGCCGAGCGCCGTGATCGTTTCGTGAATCTCGTCGGTCGACTTGAGCAAGATGCCGTAGCGGATTTCCTCGCCGTCCTTCCAGGCCTGAGCGAGCCGGGTCATCGGGAAAGAGATGTCCGTGCCGAAGTTCGCGTCGTTGAGGATCGTCCGACTTTCGCGCTCAGGACGGTCGCTCTCGGTCACAGCAAGCCCCCCGACCCATGGATACCCAGGTCGCGCTTCGTTCCACGTCGCTTGAGTGGACCAAGTCCGCTGAAGAGGCAATAAGTCCACCTGCGTCGTATCCGCGCCGAGGCGGCTGTTGAAGCTCGCGACAAGGTTGGCCTCGCGTATCACGGCGTGCGCCGGTATCGCCGCCAAGCTGAGGTTCACGATGGTGCGATGTACGTCGCGACCTTGCGGTCGGCCGACCAAGAGGTTCGCCGCGGTCGCCTGGCAGTCGATGAAGTCGGCGGACTGCCCATCTACGAGATGGCACACGTTCGCCGCATCCACCGAGGTCGACGGATCGATCTCCACCGGGTACTGCCGATCAGGATCATCCAGCCACGCGCGACTGACTTCCAACCGCAAGACGTGCCGACCGGCTTCTTCCACGAGGCGATAACGCGCGTCGCCCGAGTACACGCCAGCGGCGTCGCGCATCCAGGGGGCATCGATGCGGAACCGCGAACGTCCCTCGCCATCGACAAGGTCCACCGCACCCGAGTCCTCGAGCCGCGGCGACAGACCCGCCGACGCACTGAGATCGAAGTCATACGTGTCCTCCGCGGCACTCGAAGCGAGCGTCAAGGTCTCCTTCACGGCGCGTCCGAGCGCCTCGTAGCTCACGGACACGTGCGGCAACGCCTCACGGAACGTCGCCGTCTCGCCATCGACCGTGGCCGCTGCATCCGCACCCTGTAGTTCGAAGCCGACCGACCGGCCGCCCGCATCGAGACCGACCGGGCCATCGTCCAAGTTGGTAGGGATCTGGACCTGCACGTCGTTCGCGCGACTGGAGAAGCCATCGCCGTCCGCGACAAGGGTGTTGTCGATCGGCACCCATTCGCCACGGTCGTCGCGGTAGTTGATCGCCGAAAGGAATTCCTCGGTCCGGAACGAGCCGTCCGACAGCTCCAGAGTGCGGGAAGTAGCGGTGCGATTTTGCTTCACCTCACCGATCACTCGCGGCGGCCCCTCCGGCAGCGGCGCCGTGGGGGGTGTCGGCTCGTCGCCGAACGCGACCGTCCCGCCCGCGAAAGCCGCCAGGAGCATGAGCGTGCCCACCGCAGCAGCAGCTCCGTGCGATGCCGCACTCAGACGGCCGTGAACCCGCTGCCAAACCTGCTTCAAGAGCATCCGCCCTGCCTTTCGCCTCGTTAGCTGTACCCAAGGACGAACTGCCCGGCGGGTCGGGGCAGCCTAGACCCAGGCCGCCCAATGATCAACGATCTGGATGCATGTTGGACCCCGTTTGGTTCCTTGCTCTGACAGGTGCGCGCGGGCACGGGATCAGCTATCGCCTCTTCCTCCCGCGTTAGCCGTCAGTGGTTGATGAGGTACACCGACTCGACGCTCGCTCTTCACCGTTCCTTGCCCGGTCGAGCGACTCTGCCCCCGAAGCAGCCGAGCCCCAACCGTCGGTCCTCCTGGTAGCCGCGCCGTCGCGCTGAAGGCTCCCTTCGGCCCCGCCTCAGGACCACCGGCAAAGGCGACGGACGCACCTGCACCAAGGTGCAAGTCGGTTGCTCGGAGGCGTTTCTGACCGGCTAACGAGCCGCATGCTGTCGATCGCCAAGCTCGCGGCCGGAGGCCAGCGCTACTACCTCGATCAGGCAAAGGGGCGGGTCAGCCACGAGGTCAGCGTGGCCTCGGGCGTGGAGGACTACTACCTCTCGGGGCCCGAGCCGGCCGGCCGGTGGGTCGGCTCGGTCGCCGAGCGCGACGGCTTCGCCGGGGAGGTCGTCGCCGACGAGCAGCTTCATCGGGCGCTGTCGTGGGCTGATCCGAGGACCGGCGAGGACCTCGAAGGACCGGTGCAGCACGCACGTGTCCCGGGGTTCGATCTGATGTTCTCGGTCCCGAAGTCCGCGTCGATCCTCATGGCCGTCGGCGGGCCCCAGGTTCAGCTCGCGGTGCGCGACGCCCAGGCGGTGGCCGTCGGCGAAGCGATGCGCTATCTGGAGAAAACCGCCGCGCGCACTTGAATGGGTCACGGTGGCCACGCGGTGATCGAGGGGCGCGGTCTGCTGGCGGCGGCGTTCGAGCACCGCACGAGCCGGGCCGGCGACCCGCAGCTCCATACCCACGTCCTGGTCGCCAACGCGATTGAGCGACCTGACGGCCGGTTTGGGACGCTCGATGGGCGTGCTCTCTACGGCGAGGCACGCACCGCGGGTTTCGTTCACGAGGCGGCGTTCCGGCGGGCGCTCACCGCGGGTCTCGGCGTCGAGTGGGAGCCGGCTCGCAACGGGATCGCCGACGTGGCCGGGGTCGACCGACCGGTCCTCGATGCGTTCAGCCGACGGTCCAAAGAGATCGACGCCCAGGTCGCCGCGTGGGGCGCGACGAGCGCCGCGGCTCGCCAGAGCGCGGCCGTGCAGACGCGCAAGGCCAAGGACTATGGCGTCACCCCCGACCAGCTCGTCGGAGAGTGGCGTGAGCGCGCGCGGGCGCTCGGCCTCGACGACCGGCAGGTCCGCTTATTGCTCGATCGAGTCCGCCCCGTGCCGCTCGACAGGACCGTCTGGCCCTCGATCGCCGACGCCCTCGCAGGGCCACGCGGGCTCACCGAGCGCGCGGCGCATTTCGACAGGGCCGACGTCATCCGCGCCGTCGCGGAGCGCGCGCGCCGCGGCGCGACCCTCGACGAGATCGAAGCCTGCGCCGACGCCTTTCTCGCCGACCAGCGCATCGTCGCCCTGCGGGATCGGCGCGACGTCGAGAAGGCCGGCGTCGTCGAGCTCAGGACCGGCGAGACCGTCACGACGGTCGCCCGGCCGCCGCGCTACTCGACGTCGGCCATGCTCGCGACGGAAACCCGCGTTATTGACACCGCACTGGCGCGGCGCGACGCCGGCTCCGGCGTTGCCGCGCTTGACCAGGTGGACGCTGCGCTCGCCCGCCGGCCGACGATCGGCGACGACCAGGCGGCGATGGTCCGTCGCGTCACCACGAGCGGCGCCGGCGTCGATGTCGTGATCGGGCCCGCCGGCACCGGCAAGACGTTCGCGCTCGACGCCGCGCGCGAGGCCTGGGAGGCATCGGGCTACCGGCTGATCGGCGCATCAATCGCCCGCTCAGCCGCACGCAACCTGCAGGACAGCACCGGCATCGAGTCCGCCAGCGTCGCCTCGCTGCTCGACGACCTCCGCCGCGGCGGCGCGTTCGGCCTCAGCCGCCGAACCATCGTCGTCGTCGACGAGGCCGGCATGCTCGGCACCCGCCAACTCGCGGAGCTCATCGACCGCGCCAGCGAGGCCGACGCCAAACTCGTCCTCGTCGGAGACCACCGACAGCTCCCCGAGATCGACGCCGGCGGCAGCTTCCGCGCCCTCGCCACCCGCCTCTCCCCCGTCGAGCTCACCGAGAACCGCCGGCAGACTCGCGAGTCGGACCGCGAAAAAGTCGACCACCTCCGCCACGGCCGCGTCGACGAGGCGCTCCGAATCGCTACCGCACAAGAGGAGATCGTCGTCGCACCCTCAGCCGACCAGCTCCGCAACCGGCTAGTCGACGACTTCCTCGCGGCCCGAGGCATGGGCGCCGACGCACTGATGATCGCGCTGCGACGCAGCGACGTCGCCGACCTCAACGACCGCGCCCGCGCCCGCCGCCAGGTCAACGGGGAGCTGGGGTCCGACTCTGTCCTCGTTGGCGGCCGCCCCTTCGCGGCCGGCGATGCCATCGTCCTTCGACACAACGACCGCCGCCGCGGCCTCGTCAACGGTTCCCGCGCGACCGTCACGGCGGTCGACGCCCCGGGCGGCTCGCTCGACGTCCAGACGCGCGAGGGCGTGGTTCTGCACCTCGACCGCGGCTACCTCGTCGAGCGCACCGCGCGCAACGGCCCGACGGTCGAGTACGGCTACGCCACCACCGCCCACGTCGCCCAAGGCACAACGGTCGACCAGTCGTTCGTCCTGGGCGCGGACGAGATGTATGCCGAATGGGGCTACGTCGCCCTCACACGTGCTCGGCACCACACGGCCTTCTACGTCTGCGACCCCGAAGCGGCCGACCTCGCAACAGCGCACGATGCAACCGAACCACCCGCGTCCGTCACAGCAAGCCTGAGCCGCGAGCGCGGCCAGCTCAGCGGCCGCGACCGCGGGCTCCGCGCCGCCTTCGTCGGGCTCACCACCGACGAGCTCCGAGCCGAAGCCGAGTCCTTGAACCGGCGAATCGAGGCTCAGGAGCGGGCGGAGCGGTCTCCGGCCCCGACGATGGAGCAGCCCGCCGCCCACCGCGTCCGACGACCGCGGCAAGACTCGCGGCGCCCATGGCGCCGGCTGACACGTTCACGCACCGATCACCAAGACGCTAATCCGACCTCGGCGGCGCCTGCGGCGCCCATCAACGGACCGGACGCGATCCCCGTCCAGAGACCCGCGACAACCGAGCAGCCGTCAGAGGAGCGCGCGCGCCTGGCGCTCGTCCAAGAACTTCTCGCCACACGCGAGCGAGAGAGTTTGTTGCGCGCACGCCACACTCCACCGCCGTCCTACATCCGGTCGCTCCTCGGCCCGAGACCGCACGGCCTCGACGGCCGAAAGCGATGGGAGCGAGCCGTACACCGGATCGAGCGCTACCGCTCCCGCAACGGCGTCGACGATCCCGCGCGCGCGCTCGGACCAGTGCCACGTGATCCTCACCAGCGTGTCGTACGCGCTGAGGCCGCGCGCGAGGTCGAGCGATACAGCCGTGAGCGCGGAGCCGAGGTTGTAAGGGAACTCGTCCCATAAGCCTCCGCCCCTCGTGCCCACGCAAAAGCGGCAGTTGGACGCCGCGACGACGACCGGACGACGAATGGCCACCACGCCGTCACGACACTCAGGTCGCGCTGCGCTGCGTATTGCGCGCCAGTCAATACGATCTCGGGCGGACCCTTCGTCGCATAGTAGCCGCGAGCCGCCTCGCGAACCCGCGACCGCTACCGCGACCGGGTGGAATAACCCTAATGTCGCGCTCGGCGAACACGCTCAGGTCCAGATCGGGATCACATCCCGTGAGGTCGAGGTGTCGCAGATTCGGCATCCCCGCCAATACGGCGACGTCCGTCACTAACTTACATCCCGCGAGACTTAGCCACTCCAACTGCTCAAGTCGGGCTATCGGTTCTACGTACCTGACCGGCGCATCAACAATCGCGAGCTCTCGTACGCCGGGATACCAGTCGACGCCGACGAGAGACCGTAGGCGGTGCCAGCTCTCCAGTTCAAGGAGTTCCAGACTCGGGAAATGCCCTAGATCGGCGATGCTCTCGCACGGTAAGTCCGACATGTAGATTTCCCTCATCGACCTCGCTCCCGCGAGAGCTTTTAGGTGGTTTAAACGCGGACAGTTTATTGCTCGCACCGTCCGGAGACTCGGGAACCCAGGGTCCACACCGAGCGTTACAATGGGAGAACGGAAAGGAGCCATGAAAAGGTCCTCGTGTTCCTTGAGGAACTCTTGTCGGGTCCGTCGCGTGGCATCCCTGTCCTGCGACTCCTTCTCCTGAAGGGCGCGCTGTACCTCTCGGCGTGCTTGGGACGCAACGATCGACACCTCGCGTTCGACATCCGGCGCCATCGACGGCAGTCGCCCGCCGGGGCTGAACACGCTCTCGATGCCGCCAACCCGCAGCTCCCGCAAAGCGGGTAGACGGCCGAGGGCCTCACCATTCACCACCGGTGTCCCAACAAGGTCGAGGTACTCGAGACGCGGAAGGTCCGCCAGTTGGGTGACCTCCCGCACGCTCGTCCCGCGTGCGCTCAACCACTCGAGGCGGCGCTTGCCACCAACCGGTCCCAAGTCCGCCAAGGCGAGGCACTCGTCTAAGGCCAGACGGCGCAGATTCACCAAGTCCTCAACCGGAGCGATGTCGCGAAGAGACCCCGCTCCCGTCAGGTCCAACACCTCCAGTTCGAGCAGTCCCCGCACCGATTCGCTCAAGTAGAGAAGCGACAGAGTCGCTCGCTCGAATCGGAGTTCGCGGAGACCCGACAGGCTCGAAAACGCGTCGGGAGCGCCCCACTCGCTCGGCGATCCGATTCGGCAATCGCACGTCAAAGTCCGCAAGTTCTTCAGCCAGCGAAGGCTGGGGAGGTAGTCCGGGGCGCTGATCTTCAGCCCCTGGTCGAAGAGCGGGGAATCGCCGATCACATCTCGTGCGTAGGCTTCCGGATCAAACGACTGCCACGCTTGGATAAGCTCGGCGACGACCGCGGGCCGCCCGTCGGATCCGTACTCGCGGATTACCTCCAGCGCCCGGGGGCCGCGCACAAGGCTCAGCGTCCGCACGCAGGCGGCCACCACCTCGGGCGACCGATCTGAGTGGCCGCTGAGGAGCGGAACTGCGAGATCTCCCGCGGACGCCAACGGCGCCGCGTCAGCCAAACTCCGTGGCGGGACAAGGGTATTAAGTCGCTGCTCGAGCCTTTCCTGTTCGTACTCCGGCAACTCTCGGCCTATCTCAAGACAGCCCACGGCGAGCAGATAGAGGCGGTGCCGGTTTTCAGGATCGCCGTCGCCCCGGTCAAGGAGGCCGTCGACCAGCGATGCTCGCTGCTGGCGGTTAGCGTGGCCGGCGGCGAGCGTTACCACCTCGCGCCAGTGGTCCAGATGAGCTTGGGCGAGTATCGCCTCGACGTCGTCGTTGTCGATCGCTTGTCTCGCCGCTAGGTACTCCTGGAAAGTCCGGTGCACGAAGTCGATCCGTCCTTCGACCGGCTCCCGGAGTACGCCGCTTCTCAGCAAGAGATACTCAAAGACCTCCCTCGCGGTGGCCGTGACATGCGGAAGGTCTCTTATCTTTCCCCCGAGATGTCCAATGGCGCGGTTCTTGTCGACATCGGTCAACTGGTTCCGCAACAGCCAGTACGCCAGATCCTGCAAGAGAATGCGGAGGTCGGCCACCCGAAGGTCAAGAATGCGGCTCGTAGCGGTGCCTCGTTCCAACTCACGTCGATGTATGAGCGTTTCGAGGGCGAGTCGGTAAAGTTCCCACCGGTCGCTTGGAAGAGCCGATCGGCGATCCCAATTGAGTACGCAGAGCATTGCGCACAACAAAGGGGAAGACGCAAGGTCGTGCAGCGACCGGTTCTCGCGAAGCGAGACCATAAGGCGCTGGCTGAACCGGCGGAGCTCCGACCGCTCGTCTGCGTCGACGATGAGCCGCTCCGCCGCAGCATGCCAATGCTCCAGGAAGATCGAGATGTCCGCGCTATCCATCGGAAGGAGCTCTGCCGCTCTGAAGCTGCGTTCCGCCAACCACTCTTCCGGTACTGCGGGTGGACGCGAAGTAACCGCATAGCTCGCTTCCGGGAACAGGTCGATCAGCTCGAAGAGCCAGTCCCGCGCGGCATCCCGCTCTTCTTCTGCCAGCTCGTCAACGCCATCAACGAGAACGAAGGCGCGTCCCTCGGCCAGAACCTTGCGTGCCCATCCATCCGGCATCTCGTCGACGAGCATCGGCGACGTGAACTCGATAAACCGCTCCGGCGCCGGGAGGTCACGGCCGGCGTAGCTGCGCAGACGTACGAAGAAAGGCACCTTGTCAAGCCATGGATCAGGGAGCCAGTCCGCCTCGCGAGCCACCTGCGTGGCAATCCACTGAAGGAGCGTCGTTTTGCCTGATCCGGCCTCGCCCCGGATCAGGAAACGCCTTCCCTCGCGGAGCATTTCCTCTACCCGGACAGGACCTCGCGCATCGTCGCCGCCAACTGCCGCGTTGAGGCTGATGTAGGCCACGCTGAGGGAGTACCGCGGCTTATATCGGCGGGTGCTGAGCCCAAACAGCTCGACTTGGTCCAGCTTACGAGAGATCTGATAGCGATAGCGCTGCTCGAATGCGGACGCGGGGTCTGCCCCGGGCACCACGGCCGGGATCCGCTCGACCAAGACCGCGACCTTGGCGGCGATATCCGTCTCACGCTCGAGTATCTCGCGAAGCACGGTGGCTTCGAATTGCGGAAGCGAGGCGACAGTTTCGACCGTCAGGTGACACGCTTGCTCGAGCGCAAACCCGTAAAGGGCAGTTGCGCCATCACCCAGTAGCTCTGCCTCGGGCCGCCCCGGATCGCGCTCGAGCAATAGGGCCTTGAGTTTCTCGGCGTCCAGGTCCTGATCGAGCAAATCGTTCGCTGTGGGTGAGGCCTTGCCGAGCGTCGTGGCTACGGCGATCGCCGCAGCCTCCTTCTCGTGTGGCTCAAGGCCGCCGAACTCGAGCCGCAAATATGGATCGAGG
>DASVQH010000296.1:0-18016 GCA_036389195.1 Solirubrobacteraceae bacterium | reverse complement strand
TCAGACGCCCCGAAGCCGCGAGTGTGCAGATCTCGCGCGTCCACGGGCGGCAGGGGACGGCGCACGGCGAGCCGGCCGTCGTCGCCGGCCGGCAGGTCGAAGCCCGCGGCGCGGGCGAGGGACAGCGCCCGCTCGGGCTCGGGCAGGTCGTCGTCCACCCGGTGGCGGACGTCGAGCAGCGAGCCCGGGTAGTCGACCGACGTCGCCGCGACGAACGGCACGCCGGCCAGCCGCAGCACCAGCGCCGTGGGCAGCGGGCTCTGATGGAAGGAGCCGAAGATCACGGCGCGGTCGATCCCGCGCGCGGCGAGGTCGTCGGCCAGCGCCAGCGTCGCCGCACGGTCGACCGGCTCGGGCTCCGGGTCGATCCACGGCGCGCGCCAGACGACGACCTCGTCGACGCCCGGCAGCAGCGCGGCGGCGTTGCGTCCGCGCGGGCCGCAGAGGAGGGTGACGCGGTCGTGCGCGGCGGCCAGCGCGCGGATCGCCGGGCCGGCCAGCAGCACGTCGCCGTCGTTGTCGAGCCGGACGGCCAGCACGTGGCTCATGCCGCGCTCCCCAGCGCCAGCTCGACCGCCGCCACCAGGTCGGGCGCCACCTCGGGCGCGGCCTCGACCTCCTCGCGGCGGGTGCGCGGGGTCGGAACGAGGATCCCGCGGGCACCGGCCGCGGCCGCCGCCTCGACGTCGGCGCCGATGTCGCCGATCACCACGCAGCGCCCCGGCTCGACGCCGAGCTCCGAGGCCGCGCGCAGCACGAGCCCGGGCGCGGGCTTGCGGCACGCGCAGCCGTCCTCGGGGCCGTGCGGGCAGTAGGTCCAGGGGCCGAGCGGCGTGCCGAGCAGCTCCTCGACCCGGGCGTTCACCGCGTGCACCTGCGCGGGCGTGAGCAGCCCGCGCGCGATCCCGGACTGGTTGGACACGACCGCCGTCGGGACGCCGGCGCGGCGCACGCGCTCGATCGCCTCGCGGGCGCCCGGCACCAGCTCGACGCGCTCCGGGTCGCCGTTGTAGGGCACGTCGACGACGAGCGTCCCGTCGCGGTCGAAGAGCACGGCGGCCGGCGTCGCCGCGAGGGCACGCGCGCCACGGGCGCGCCACTTGCCGGCCAGCCACCACCCCGTCGCCGCGAACGGCATCGCGGCGCTCGTCCACAGCATCGTCGCCACCTCGCGCGGCGTGCGCGGCCCGGGCGCGATCCGCCGCCAGGCCAGCTCGGCGGTCCCGGCCGCCCAGCCGGCGAGCGCCGCCGCCCGCACGGCGCGTGGGACGCGCGGCGCCGCCGCGACCGCCCCGCTCGCCGCCACCGCCAGGTGCCGCCGCCGGCGGCCCGCCGGGGCCCCCGCGCGCTCGCGCCAGCCCGGCCCGTGCAGCGCGTCCATCAGCGCGTCGTCGGCGTTGCCGGCCTGCTTGCGCAGCGACACGGCGGCATCCGCCGGCCCGACGGGGTGCGTGACGCGGCGCGCGCCGCGCGCGATCTCCCAGCCGGCCGCGCGCATCCGCAGCCCGAGGTCCGAGTCCTCGCGGTAGGCGCGCGGGAAGCGCTCGTCGAAGCCGCCGACCGCCGCGAGCGCCTCACGGCGGTAGGCGAGGTCCGCGGTGGCCCACACGGCGTCCTGCAGGCCGGCCACGTTGCGCTCCCAGTCCGTGGGGCGCCGCTCCGCGGGCAACGGCACCTCGATGCGGCCCTGCGACCCACCAACGGCAGGGGTCAGACCCCCTGCTTCAGTTTGTGAAGGAAGGGGTCTGACCCCTTCGAGGTCGGCGGCGAGCGCGGCGGCCCAGCCGGGCTGCGGCACGACGTCGTCGTCGAGGAAGGCCACCCACTCGGCGTCCGCGGCACGCCAGCCGGCGTTGCGCGCGGCCGCCGGTCCGCGCCCCGCTCCCGCGATCACCGTCACGTCCATCCCGCCTGGCACGAACGGCTCTACGCCGCGACCGCCGTCATCGACCACGATCACGCGTCCGAACGCGCCACGATCGGGCGCCAGCGCCTCCAGCAGCGCGCGCAGCGACGGCCGCCCGGCACTGGGGATGACGACGTCGACGGTCGTCACTCCACGCCCACTTCCTCACGCGCCTCGCCGCGCGCGGCCGCGCTGGTGGGGCGCCGCACGAGGAACGGCCCGATCGCCAGCGCGTCGACCGGCGCGGACCCGAAGCACTCCAGGGCGTCGCGCGGGTCGTCGACCATCGGCCGGCCCGCCGTGTTGAGCGACGTGTTGACGACCACCGGCACGCCCGTGCGCGCCTCGAAGGCCTCGAGCATGCGCGCCACCAGCGGCTCGGTCTCGCGGTGGACGGTCTGGATCCGCGCCGTCCCGTCGACGTGCACCACCGCGGGGATCCGCTCGGCCCAGCCGTCGCGCACCGTGTGGGTGAACAGCATGTAGGGCGACGGGAGCGGCCCCTCGAAGATGTCGGCGGCGCGCTCGGCCAGCACCATCGGCGCCACGGGGCGGAACTGCTCGCGCCCCTTGACGTCGTTGAGCTTCTCCGTGTTGGTCTCCGAGCGCGGGTCGGCCAGCAGCGAGCGGTGCCCGAGCGCGCGCGGCCCGAACTCCGAGCGGCCCTGGAACCACGCGATCACGCCGTCGGCGGCCAGCACCTCGGCCACCGCCTCGGGGAGGTCGTCGGGGCGCTCGTACTCCAGGCCGGCCGTCTGCAGCCAGCCCTCGAGCTCGTCGTCGGAGAACCCCCGCCCCAGCGCCGCGGTGCTCATCGGCTCGATCCGGTCGCCCAGCTCCCGCGCCACGTACAGGGCGGCGCCCAGCGCCGTCCCGGAGTCGCCCGCGGCGGGCTGGACCCAGACCCGCTCGAACGGGCCGTCGCGCCACAGCACCGAGTTGGCGACGCAGTTGAGCGCGACGCCGCCGGCCATCACGAGGTCCGTGTCGCCGGTCTGCGCGTGCAGCCACCCGGCGAGCTCGATCATCATCTCCTCCACCCGCTTCTGGACCGTCGAGGCGAGGTCGGCGTGCGCGGGCGTCCACTCCTCGCCCGAGCGCAGCGGCGGCGCGAAGCGCCCGAAGTCGACGTCCTCGATCACGAACCCGCCCGCCCCGTCCGCGCGCACCAGCCGGCGGAACTCCTCCAGGAAGGCCGGCGACCCGTAGGACGCCATCGCCATGACCTTGTACTCGTCCGAGGAGCGGCGGAAGCCGAGGTGGGCGGTGAGCTCCTCGTAGAGCAGCCCGAGCGAGTGCGGCAGCTGCTGGGCGGCCAGCGGCTCGAAGCGCCCGTCGACGGCCCGGCCGGCCAGGTGCGACGCCGACTCGCCGCGCCCGTCGAGCACGAGGACGCTGCAGTCGCGCCCGTAGGCCGCGTAGGCCGACGCCGCGTGCGACAGGTGGTGGCCGACGAAGCGCACGACCGACGGGTCGAGCCCCGGCAGCGCGGTCTTCAGGAACAGCGGCGCGCGGCGGACGAACAGCGTCCGCAGGCCCTCCCACTCCGCCGCGGTGATGTCGCCCTCCGGAGCCGGCATCGCGAGCTCCGGGTCATAGGAGTAGGCGACCGCGTCGAGCTCCTCGGGCGCGATGCCGCCGACCTGCAGGCACCACTTCATCGCCTGCTCGGGCAGCTCCCACGTCGAGAACGGGACGGGCTCCTTGCCGTGCTTGCGCCGGGAGAAGCGCTCCTCCTCGGCGGCGGCGACGATGCGCCCGTCGATGACCAGGGCGGCGGCAGGGTCGTGGAAGACGGCGTTGACGCCGAGGACCTTCATGGGTGTCTGACTCCTGACAGAGAAGCGGTTCTCGACAACGGATCCTTCCTGCCGAAGCTGTGCGCTTCTCAAACGTGCCGTCAGGGAGCTGACGCTTCGGCCACCGTCCGGAGTCGATCGAGGGCGCGGCGGATGAGCCGCGACACGTGCATCTGGGAGACGCCCACCCGGGCGGCGATCTCGGCCTGCGTGAGGTCCTCGACGAAGCGCAGGTGCAGGACGATGCGGTCGCGCGCGGGCAGCGCCTGCAGCGTCGGCGCGATCGTCGCGCCGTACTCGACGAGGTCGAAGCGCTCGTCCTCGAAGCCGATCGACTCCGCGTAGGTCTCGCCGTCGCCCTCGTCGCCGAAGCGGTAGGAGTCCAGCGACACCGCGTCGTAGGCCGACGAGGCCTCCATCGCCTCGAGCACCTGCTCGGCCGACGAGTTCAGCGACTCCGCGATCTCGGCCACCGACGGCGAGCGGCCGAGCTGACGCGATAGCTCCTTGATCGCGCCGTCGACCTGCATGACCCGCTCCTGCATCCCCCGGGGGACGTGGACCGCCCAGCCGTTGTCGCGGAAGTAGCGCTTGAGCTCGCCGAGCATGGTCGGCACCGCGTAGGAGGAGAACGCCGTCTCGCGAGCGGGGTCGAAGCGGTCGATCGCCTTGATGAGCCCGAGCGTCGCGACCTGCACGAGGTCGTCGAGCGGCTCGTCGGAGCGGCGGTAGCGCCGCGCCATCCGCTTGGCGAGCGGCAGCAGCCGCTGGACGAGCTGGTCGCGGGCGCCCTGGTCGCCGTGGCGGTGGTAGCGGATCAGCAGGCGCCGGTCCTCGTCGAGGCGGGCCTGGCCGGTCGCGCGGGGGCGCCCCGAGGGCGGCGGCCCGGTGGCCGCGGTGTGACGTACGGGTTCCAAGCTCGCCGCACCCTAACCCACCGGGGCGCTCGCGCCCAACCGGCGCGAGCGCCCGCTTGACGGCCCGTCAGGTCAGGGGCGTGCGATCGAGCGCGTCGATGAGCTCCGGCATGGTCTCGAAGACCTCCGTCGCCCCCGCCTCGATCAGCTCCTCGCGCGAGAAGCCGCCGGTCAGGACGGCGAGCGTCGGCACGCCGGCGCGCTTGGCCGCCTCGCAGTCCCAGATCGAGTCGCCGACCATCACCGCGTCGCCGCCGCCGGCCTTCTCGACCGCGGCCGCGACCAGGTCGGGCTCGGGCTTGGTGGCCTCGACGTCGGCCGAGGTCGTCCAGCCGTCGACGAGCTCGCGCACGTCGAGGAGGTCGAGGTAGTGGTCGACCTCGTTCGCCTTCGCCGACGAGGCCAGCACGACCGCGTGGCCGCGGTCCTTGAGCGTCTCGATCAGGCGGCGCGCGCCCTCGAGCGGCGCCACCTCGTCGATCAGCTCCATGTAGAGGATCTTCTCGGCGGTGCGCGCCTCGTCGCCGTGCTCCTCGTCGAACTCCTCGGAGGCGATGGACTTGACGAACTGGTCGCCGCCCATGCCGATGAGCCGGTGGATCTGGTAGAGCGGCGCGGTGTGGCCGTACTGACGCAGCGCCCGGTACCAGGCGACCGCGTGGTGGTAGTTCGTGTCGACGAGCGTGCCGTCGATGTCCAGGATGGCGGCGGGGCGGGCCACGGCTCAGGCCGCGCCCGACTGGACGCTCTCGCGCTGGCCCTCGTGCTCGCCCTCGGCGAGCTCCTCGACGAGCTTGGCGCAGAACGCCGGCAGGTCGTCGGGGTTGCGCGAGGAGACGAGGCCCTCGTCGACGACGACCTCCTCGTCCACCCAGGTCCCGCCGGCGTTGCGGATGTCGGTCTGCAGCGACGGCCACGAGGTCAGGGTGCGCCCGCGCAGGACGTCGGCCTCGACCAGCGTCCACGGTCCGTGGCAGATGACGCCCACCGGCTTGCCCTGCTCGAAGAAGGCGCGGGCGAACGCGACCGCGCCCTCGTCCGTGCGCAGGAAGTCGGGGTTGGCGACGCCGCCCGGCAGCACCAGCCCGGCGTAGTCGGCCGGGTCGGCGTCGGCGACGGCCTTGTCGACCTCGAAGGTGTCGGCCTTGTCGAGGTGGTTGAAGGCCTGGACCTCGCCGTCCTCGGTTGAGATGAGCTCGGGCGTGCCGCCCGCCTGCTCGACGGCCTTCCAGGGCTCCGTCAGCTCGACCTGCTCGATCCCCTCGGGGGCGACGAGGAAGGCGACGCGCTTCCCGCTCAGCGATCCGGCCATGGGTGGCTCCTTTCGATTCTCAAGGTCTCCCCCGGGCTAACCCCACCGGCGCCCCCGCCAAACGGGTTTGCCCCCAGGCGGCGCGGGGCACGCCATCGGGTGTCGCGCCGGTCCTGACCCGGCGCGTCGGAATCTCCTCCTCACCGTCGAGGCGCCTTTCCCCGGGCGCCTCGACGCGTTCGAGGGCCGCGGCGCGTTCCGCCGCCGACCGCCTCGGGTAGCGCAGCCGCATCATGGACCCCGTTACCGAGACGCCGACCGAGCCCGCCAACTACGCGGCGATCAGCCTGACCTACGGCGCGCTGCTCGGCGCGCTGGCCTACACGATGCGCGAGCGCGCGCCGATGGACCGGGGCGAGCTCGTCCCGCTCACCGCGGCGACGTTCGCGCTGTCGAAGATGGTGGCCAAGGAGAAGGTCGAGACCTGGGTCCGCCAGCCCTTCATCGAGGAGACGGCCGAGGGCAAGACGCCGAAGGGCACGGGGATGCGCTACGCCGTCGGCGAGCTGCTGAGCTGCACGCGCTGCCTCGGCGCCTGGAGCGCGCTGGGCCTCGTCGGCCTGCGCATGGCGGCGCCCGACACCGCCCGGACGGTGACCACGATCCTCGCCGCCTCCGCCGGCAACGACTTCCTGCAGAGCGCGTTCACCCTGCTCACGGCGCGTACGAACTCAGAACAGGCCAAACTGCAGGATTAGCCTCGCCGGGATCCGGAGACGCTTTCACAGAGCCGATCGCGCCTGTCACCCCAGGGCTGCCGGTGATCCAAGACCAGCAGGCGAGACGTAGGAGCTGCGACAAAAAGCGGCTCGACGGACCTCCTACTGACCGACGTCCGCGTCGCCCTCAGACAAGGAGCTCGACCTGTATGGCAACCAGCCCCACGATCGGCCCCGCGCCGCCCGTCCTCCGGAGCCGCATGGCGCCGACCGGCCTCGACCGCGGCAGCAGCCGCGCCGCCCGCGACGCGTCTGACCGCGCGCACATCGAGCGCGCCCGCCGCGAGAAGTCGCCGGCCGCCCGCGCCGCTGCCGTGGAGGCCTTCCTCCCGCTCGTGAAGTCGCTGGCCCGCCGCTACCAGCGCGGCGAGGAGCCGCTGGACGACCTCGAGCAGGTCGCCGCGCTCGGCCTGCTCAAGGCGATCGACGGCTTCGACCTCGAGCGCGGCACCGCCTTCGCTTCCTTCGCCGTCCCCACCATCGTCGGCGAGCTGCGCCGCCACTTCCGCGACAAGGGCTGGACCATCCGCGTCCCCCGCGAGCTGCAGGAGATGACGCTGCGCGTCAACAAGGAGCAGGAGGCCGCCTCCACCGAGCTCGGGCGCCCGCCGAGCGCCGCCGAGCTGGCCGCGCGCATGGACGTCCCCGTCGAGCGGGTCCTGGAGGCCCGTGAGGCCGCGCACGCCATGCGCCCCGTCTCGCTCGACCGCCCTGCGCTCCCCGACGGCGAGTCCGACGGCGACACGCTGATCGACCGCTTCGGCTCGGTGGACGCCGGCTACGGGCGCGCCGAGGCCGCCGCCACGGTGGACGACCTCCTGCGCCGCCTGCCCGACCGCGAGCGCCGGGTCGTCGAGCTGCGCTTCCACGAGGACCTCACGCAGTCGGAGATCGGCGAGCGCGTCGGGATCTCGCAGATGCACGTCTCGCGGCTGCTGCGCCGCGCCCTGGCCGAGCTGAGCGCCCTGGCCGCTGAAGGCGAGCGTGTCGCGTTGCCGCCGGGCTCGGCGCGCTGATCCGGCGAATCGGGTAGGCGGAAGCCGTGGCCATCAACGAGACCTTCATCGACGCCCCGCCCGAGCGCGTGTTCGCCGTGCTGGCGGATTGGCGCGCCTACGGCGAGTGGGTCGTCGGCTCGCGCCTGATCCGCGGCGCCGACCCGGGCTTCCCCGCCGCCGGCACGCGCTTCCACCACCAGGTGGGCGTCGGCCCGCTGCACCTCAACGACCACACGCAGGTCGAGCAGATCGAGCCGCCGCGCCGGCTCGTGCTGCGGGCGCGCGCCCGGCCGCTCGGCACCGCGGTCGTCGACCTGCGCCTGGAGCCCGTCGACGGCGGCACCAAGGTCGTCATGCGCGAGGACCCGGGCGACCCGCTGACCGCGCTGGTCTTCATGCCGCTGACCCACCTGCTGGTCCGCGGGCGCAACGTCGAGTCGCTGCGGCGCCTGAAGGAGATCGCCGAGCACCGCCCCGAGTACGGCGCCGAGATCGACGTCCCGGCCGGCAGCGCCGCGCCCTGACGCGGCGCGCCCCCTCGCCCCAGCGACGTTAGGCCCCCCGGGGGCTCGGGTAATCGCCCTGCGAACCGCAATGATGACCGCCACTGTCGCCGACGTCCACCTGTCCCTTCCCGCCCGCGCCGAGAACGTCGCGGTCGTGCGCCACGTCATGGGCGCGTTCGGCGAGGCGCTGGCGCTCCCGCGCCGCCGCCTGGAGGACGTCCGCCTCGCGGTGACCGAGGCCTGCACCAACGTCGTGCGCCACGCCTACGACGAGCCCGACGGCCTCATGGAGATCACCGTCCACCCGCGGGAGGACCGGCTGGAGGTGGTGGTCGCCGACCACGGGAGAGGGATCGGCCCGAGCGTCGACCGCGCAGGGCCGGGGCTCGGGCTGCCCATGATGGCCACGCTGTGCGACGAGCTCGAGATCGACCGCACGGTCGACTCGGGCAGCCGCGTCGCCATGTCGTTCTCCCGAGGGATGGCGTGAGCGCCCCGGTGGCCGAGGACCGGACACCGGCAGGGCCGCCCACCAGCGTCTCGATCGCCTCCGGCCCGCTCGTCGGCCCCGTGCTGCGCCGCGTCGTCGGCATGCTCGCCGCGCGGGCCGACCTGCCGCTGGACCGGCTCGACGACGCCATCCTCGTGGCCGACCTGATCGCCGCCCGCGCCCCCGCGCACGTGCGCGACGACGAGGTCCGCGTCGACTTCCAGCCCGGCGATCGCTGCCTGGACCTGGTCATCGGACCCCTGCGCGCCGGGGGCGGCCAGGCGCTGATCACCGACGCGGCCGTGCCGGGCGTCGGCAACGTGATCGAGCAGCTCGCCGACGAGCTCGACGTCCGCCCCGAGGGAGAGGACGAGTTCCTGCACGTCCGGCTCACCTACGACGGGTAGCCGTCCTCCCCGTGGCGATCGAGTTCCGCATCGACGACGAGCCGGTCGACGAGACCACCCACGTCGTCTCCGTCACCGGCGAGATCGACCTCTTCACGGCGCCGGAGTTCAAGCAGCGCATCTCCGAGCCGATCGACGCCGGCCGGTCGCGCATCGTCATCGACCTCTCCGGGGTCACCTTCATCGACTCCTCGAGCCTCGGCGTCCTGATCGGCGCCCACAAGCGGCTCAAGCTGCGCGGCGGCGGGCTGGTGATCGTCTGCGATGATCGGGCGATCGTGAACACGTTCAAGATCACCGGCCTGGACGGGGTGTTCGAGATCGTGGCCAGCCGCGACGACGTCGTCGCCGCGGGGTAGCCCCTCTCACACGGACGGCGCCCGTGTCGTTCGACACCGGCCTTCCCAGCACCGACGCCCAGAGCGACTTCAGCCGCGCCCGCCGCGCCCAGGCGCTGGCCACGCTGGGCCGCCGCCTGCGGCGCGAGCCCGGCGACGTCGCGCTGATCCTGCCGTTCGAGGAGGTCGTCCAGGCGCTCGGCCGCGTCGGCGAGCACTACGTCGGTCTGCAGGCCATCGAGCTCGACTCGATCGTCGGCACCGTCGACCGGACGCGCGAGTTCGACCGCGCCTTCCGGCCGCTGTCACGACGCGTGCGCGGCCGCTGGGAGCGCATCGCCGCCGCGCAGCGCCGCGGAGAGGCGATGCCGCCGATCTCCGTCTACCGGATCGGCGACCTGCACTTCGTGCGCGACGGGCACCACCGGGTGTCGGTCGCGCGGTCGATGGGCCGCGAGGACATCGACGCCTACGTCACCGAGGTCCAGACGCGCCTGGGCATGGCCGGCGACGTCCGGCTCTCCGACCTGCCGCTCAAGAACCACGAGCGCGTGTTCTTCGAGCGGGTCCCGCTGCCGCGCGAGCAGCGCGAGCGCCTGCGCGTCTCGGACCCGTGGTGCTACGCGGCGCTCGCCGAGGGCGTCGAGGCGTGGGGCTTCCGGGCGATGCAGGAGCGCGGCAGCTTCATGGACCGCCGCGAGGTGGCGCGGGCGTGGTTCGCCGACGAGTTCGCACCGGTCGCCGAGATGCTGCGCACGGGCGGGTTCGTCGCGCCGGGCGAGACGGAGGCGGACGCCTACATGCGCCTCGCCTCCGTGCGCTACCGCCTGCTGCGGACCCACGAGTGGACGCCCGAGGTGCTCGAGCGCATCCGCGCCGAGGCCGACGCCGCGGCGCCGGCGGCGATCAGGCCGGGGTGGCCTGGCGGGCCTTCTCGCCGATCGTCTCCATGAGCGAGTCGAACGACTTCGTGAACGACGCGAGGCCCTCCTCCAGCAGCTCCGTGCCCACGATGTCGTCGAACGGGACGCCCGCCTCGCGCAGGTCGTCGATGAGCTTGTGCGCCTCGTCGTACCCCTGGTCGACCGTCCGCCCGGCGTTCGCGTGGTCGCGCGCCGCGGCCAGCGTGGCGTCGGGCATCGTGTTGACGGTGTCCGGGCCGATCAGGTTGTCGACGTAGAGCGTGTCGGGGTAGTCGGGGTTCTTCGTCCCGGTCGAGGCCCACAGCGGCCGCTGCACGTTGGCGCCCGCGGCCGCCAGCTTCTCCCAGCGCTCGCCGGAGAAGATCCGCTTGAAGCTCTCGTAGGCCAGCTTGGCGTTGGCGACGCCGGCCTTGCCCCTGAGCTCCTGCTCGCGGTCCGAGCCCTCCAGCGCCTTGTCGACCTTCGTGTCGACGCGCGAGACGAAGAAGCTGGCCACCGACGCGATGCGGTCGATCGGCTCGCCGGCCTCGTGGCGGCGCTCCAGGCCCTTGACGTAGGCCTCGGCGATGGCCTCGTAGCGCGGGACCGCGAAGAGCAGCGTCACGTTGACCGACACGCCGGCCGCCGTCAGCTCCTCGAACGCCGCGACCCCGGCCTCGGTCGCCGGGACCTTGATGAGCACGTTGTCGCGGCCGACCATCTCGCGCAGCCGCTTGGCCGTCTCGACCGAGCCCTCGACGTCGTCGGAGACGTCGGGCGGCAGCTCGAAGGACACGTAGCCGTCGAGCCCCTCGGTCTTCTCGTAGACCGGCTTGAGGATGTCGCAGCCGTCGCTGATGTCGGCCGCGCCGACGCGGAAGAAGATCTCGCGCGGTTCGTCGAGGCCGTCGTTGACGGCGGCGCGCAGCGCCTCGTCGTAGCGGTCGGTCCCGCTCATGGCCTTCTCGAAGATGGTGGGGTTCGAGGTGACGCCGCTGATGCCGTCCTCGTCGACGAGCCGCTGCAGCTCGCCGTCCTCGATGAGGGCGCGGGAGATGTTGTCGAGCCACACGGCCTGGCCGAGGGCCTCGATCTCGTGGAGGTGATTGGTCGCCATGGTGCCTCTTTCGTGCGCGGTCTGCGGACGGTGCTTACCCTCATTGTTGCGCTACCCGCTGCGGGGTCGGGGTAGACCGCGCCTCAGATGGATCCGCTCGGCATCGTCATCGCCACCCGCGACCGCGGAGAGGAGCTCCTGGTCGCCCTCGAGCGGCTGGCCGCGCTGCCCGAGCGCCCGCCGGTGGTGGTGGTCGACAACGCCTCGGGGCCGGACGGCGCCGTGGCCGCGGTGCGGCGGCGGTTCCCCGCGGTGACGGTGCTCGAGCTGCCGGTCAACCTGGGCGCCGCCGCGCGCAACCTCGGTGCCTGCCTGCTGCGCACGCCGCTGATCGCGTTCAACGACGACGACTCCGACTGGGCGCCGGGCGCGCTGACGCGTGCCGGCGAGGTGTTCGCCGCCCACCCGCGGCTCGGCCTGCTGGCGGCGCGCGTGCTGGTCGGCTCCGAGCGGCGCCTGGACCCGACCTGCGAGGAGATGGCGGCGTCGCCGCTGCCGGCGCCGGCGGGCGCGGCCGGCCCGGCGGTCCTCGGGTTCATCGCCTGCGGAGCGATCGTGCGGCGGTCGGCGTTCCTGGGCGTCGGCGGGTTCGAGCGGCGGATGGGGATCGGCGGCGAGGAGGCGCTGCTGGCGGTCGATCTATCCGCGGCGGGCTGGGAGCTCGCCTACGTCGACGACGTCGTCACCCACCACCACCCCGCCGAAGCCGGCGTCCGCCCGGGCCGGCGGGCGCGTGAGGTCCGCAACGCCCTGTGGTCGGACTGGCTGCGGCGGCCGGCGGCGCCGGCGCTGGCCCGGACCGCGTCGGTGCTGGGGCGGTCGGTCCGCGACGCCGACGCGCGCCAGGGCGTCGCCGAGGCGGTGCGCGAGCTGCCGTGGGCGCTGCGCTCGCGGCGGCGGGTGCCGCCGGAGGTCGCGGCGGCCATGGCCGCGATCGCCTAGGGGATCCGGCCTGCTCGCAGGAACGAGAGCAGCGCGCCGGCGAGGAGCAGCGCGAGGGCGCCGCCGGCGAACGCCGAGGTGACCTGCTGGCGCTCGGGCGCCTTGACGACGCGCGACCCGAGCCGCTGGTAGACCGCCGAGAGGTCGCGCGCGTTGGGGGCCGCCGAGAAGCGGCCGCCGGAGATGCGGGCGATCTCCTGCAGGGTGGCGGGGTCGGGCGGCACGGCCTGGCGGCGGGTGCCCGGGCCGTGGGCGCGCCGGACCTGGATCGATCCCTGTGCGGTGCCCAACGCGACGGTGTAGACGGGGACCCGGAGCTCGCGCGCCTTCTGCGCCGCCTGGATGGAGGTGGTGCGCGGGCGCTGCGGGTTGCTGATGCCGGTCTCCTTGCCGTCGGAGAGCAGCACGATCGCCGCGGGCGTGCGGTCGTCGGGGCGCGGGCGCACGGTGCCGAGCGCCGCCATGATCGCCTCGCCGGTGGCCGTCCCGCCCTGGGGCTTGAGGCGGTTGAGCGCCCGGCGCACGGCGTCGCGATCGGTGGTCGGCGGCTGCAGCACCTGCGCGGCGGAGGAGAACGACACGGCGCCGACGCGGACGTCCTCGGGCACGTTGTCGAGGAACTCGCCGGCCGCCTGCTTGACGGCGGTCATCCGGTCGGGCGCGACGTCCGTGGCCTGCATCGAGCCCGACGTGTCGGTGGCCAGCACCACCGCCGCCTGCTCGCGCCCGACCGCCACGGTCGTCTCCGGCCGGGCCAGCGCAACGGCGAGCGCGCCGAGGGCGAGCGCGAAGAGGGCGGCGGGAAGGTGGCGGCTCCAGCCGGCTCGCCTCGGCAGCACGGACGCCAGCGTGTCGAGCGCCGGATAGCGGACCGCGTAGCGGCGCCGGCGGCGCTGCGCGATCGCGTAGGCGGCGACGGCCAGCGGGACCAGCGCGAGGGCGAGCAGGAACAGCGGCGCCTGAAAGGTCACGCGCCTACGGTACGGCGGGGCCGCTCAACCCGCGCTAAAGCCGGCCTCTGCGACCAGCTCGGGGCGAGACGTCCGCGGTCCCGTGCACGGTGCGGCCGGCTGCGTGGGCCGCTTGACCGGCCCACGCAGAGTCGGCGCGTCGGCGCCGGGGCGCGACGCGCTACCGCGCGGTCAGGTTCGCGCCGCTCTCCGGATCGAACAGCATCACCTTGGAGGTGTCGAGCAGGAGCTCGGCCTCGCCGCCCTGGGTCGCCCGCGACTCGGCCGACAGCCGCGCCACGACCTCGGAGGCGTCCTCGCTCCCCGGGAGGTCGGTCAGGCCGGCGTCCTCGGCCAGCTCGGCGAGCTCGGCGGACTCGGTCTGCCCCTCGACGTGGAAGTGCGCGTAGAGCTCCGAGCCCAGCGACTCCAGCACGGAGATCTGCGTCTTGAAGCGCAGGCCGGCGTGGTCGTCGGGGAGCACGCGGGCGTCCTCGAAGTGCTCGGGGCGCATGCCGGCGATGACGTCGCGGCCGCCCTTGGCGCCGTTGCCCGAGGCCTCGATCCGCCGCCGCACGATGTCGGGCAGCTCGGTCTCGCCGAACGGAAGGCGGACGCGGCCGCCCTCCAGCCGCGCGGGCACGAAGTTCATGGCCGGCGAGCCGATGAACCCCGCGACGAAGAGGTTCTTCGGGTTCTCGTAGAGCGTCTTGGGCGTGTCGACCTGCTGCAGGATGCCGGCGCGCATGACCGCGACGCGGTCGCCGAGCGTCAGCGCCTCGACCTGGTCGTGGGTCACGTAGACGGTCGTCGTGCCCAGGCGCTGCTGGATCTGGGAGACCTGGCTGCGCATCGAGACGCGCAGCTTGGCGTCGAGGTTCGACAGCGGCTCGTCCATCAGGAACGCCTTCGGGTCGCGCACGATCGCGCGGCCCATGGCCACGCGCTGGCGCTGGCCGCCGGAGAGGTTGGCCGGCTTGCGCTCCAGGTGGGCCTGGAGGTCGAGGATCTTCGCCGCCTCGTCGACCTTCTTGTCGATCTCCCCCTTGTCGACCTTGGCGAGCTTGAGCGCGAAGCCCATGTTCTCGCGCACGGTCATGTGCGGGTACAACGCGTAGTTCTGGAAGACCATCGCGATGTCGCGGTCCTTCGGCGCGAGGTCGTTGACGGTCTCGCCGTCGATCACGAGCCTGCCGTCGGAGATGTCCTCCAGCCCGGCGATCATCCGCAGCGCCGTCGACTTCCCGCAGCCCGACGGGCCGACGAGGATCATGAACTCCCCGTCCCGGATGTCGAGGTTCATGTGCTTGACGGCCTCGAACCCGTCCGGGTAGCGCTTCGTGACGTCCTGCAGGGCGATCTCGGCCATGGGTCTCCTCTGTCCCGCGACTGCGCCGGTGTAAGAACGGCGACTATACGCCGCTGGGGAAGCCCTGTCGCTAGTCGCGCGTGCCGGGATGCCCCGGGCCGGGCCAGGGGGCGAGGATCAGCAGCAGGCGGGCGTCCTCGGTCGCGGTCACCTCGTGGCGCTCGTGCGGGTCGAACACCGCGAGCGTCCCCGCCGTCGCGGTGGCGCCGTCGCCCTCGGGCCGGCTGAGCTCGACCGTGCCGTCGACGACGACGAGGTAGGCGCGCTCGTGCACCTCGTGCTCCTGCAGCTGCTCGCCGGCGGGCAGGTGGATGGCGATCGCGCGGCCCTCGCCCTCGGCCGACTGGAGGATCTCGGGCTTGTGCGGCTCGACGGCGGCGTTCTTGAGGTCGAAGGTCTGCATGGAGCGGACCGGTACCCCCGCTTCGGTGCGCTTACTCCGCTTCGGCGACCGTGCGCAGCCGGGCGATCGACTGCCGGATGAGCCGGGAGACGTGCATCTGGGAGACGCCGACGCGCGCGCCGATCTCCGACTGGGTGAGATCCTCGACGAAGCGCAGCCGCAGGACCTCGCGCTCGCGTTCGGTCAGCACGCGCATGAGGCGCTGGACGGTCGCGGCGTCCTCGGCGAGCCCGAAGCCGGGATCCTCGTCGCCGACGACCTCCGCGTAGGCGTCGCCCTCCTCGTCCTCGGTGCGCGGGCGGTCGAGGGAGACGGCGCGGTAGGCGCCGGCCGCCTCGCGGGCCTCGAGGATCTGCTCGGTGGTGACGCCGAGGCGCTCGCCCATCTCGGCGGGCGTCGGCGCGCGGCCCAGCTCGCGCGACAGCTCGTCGCCGAGCCGGTCGACCCGGACGGCGAGCTCTTGGAGGTCGCGCGGGACGCGGACGGACCAGCCCTTGTCGCGGAAGTAGCGCTTGAGCTCGCCGAGGATGGTCGGGACGGCGAAGGACGAGAACGCCGTCGCGCGATCCGGGTCGAAGCGGTCGACCGCCTTGAGCAGGCCGAGCGACGCGACCTGCACGAGGTCGTCGAGCGGCTCGCCCGTGCGCTGGTAGCGGCGGGCGAGCTGGCGAGCCAGCGGCAGGAAGCGCTCGACCAGCGCGTCGCGCGCGGCCGGGTCGCCGTGGCGGTGGTAGGCGGTCAGCAGACGGCGGTCCTCGTCGGCCCGCGCGGCGCGATCGCCGGCCGACAGCGACGCCGACGGACCGGCCTCAGTCCCACCGACCGGAGCCCCGTCCTGCCGATATGCTGGGCGCGCTTTCGGCCCGCCGACTTCCGAGCGATCTGAGAGGGAGCTCATGACCTCGACCAAGCTGCGTGAACGGGAAGGCGCCGGACGAGCGGCGCACGGCTGTCACGGCGGGGGGCAGGGCCGGAACCCGTTCGATTCTACCGCCCTGTACCAGGGGTGAGTGGGGGAACCGACATCGCGTCGGCGCGGGGGCTGCGCGTCCTGGTCGCCGACGAGGACGAGCGCGCCCTCGACGGCCTCGCGGCGGTGCTGAGCGAGCTCGGCCACGACGTCGCGCCGTACGCGGTCACCGTCGAGGAGGCGGGCGCGCGGATCGCCGCCGACGACCCCGACGTCTCCATCGTCATGGTCCACCGCGACGAGCGCCACGCGCTCGCGCTCATCACCGAGGCGGTCGAGTACGCGTCGGGGCCGGTGATCGCCCAGGTGGCCGACTCCGACGTCGACTTCGTCGCCCGGGCGGCCGAGAGCGGGATCGCCGCCTACGTCGACGCGATCGCGCCCGAGCCGGTGCAGGCGGCGATCGAGATCGCGCTGCGCCGGCACCGCGAGGTGGCGTCGCTCGGCGAGAAGGTCGAGCAGCTGGAGAGCGCCCTGGCCCGGCGGGGGACGATCGAGCGAGCCAAGGGGATCGTGATGGGGCGCGAGGGGGTCGACGAGCAGACGGCGTTCGAGCGCCTGCGCGCGGAGGCTCGCTCCACCAACCGGCGCGTCGTGGACGTCGCGCGCGCCGTGGCCGACGCCGCCGCCGCCGGGGCCCCGAACCCGTAATCAACGCCGGTCGGGTCGCGAGGTTGGATGGTTACAAGCGTCACAAGCCCGGGAAATCTGATGGCACTCCAGTCCATCTCGTCCCAAGGAGCGACGCCATGATCGGCATCCTCATCGCAGTCCTGCTGGCCGCCGTCGTGTACTTCGTCTGTGGAGCGCTCGGGCTTCCGCCGATCGTGGGCATCATCGCCGCGATCCTCGTGCTGCTCGCCGGCATCCCCAGCGGCGGCTACGGCCTCGGCACCCGCTTCGGCGGCCGGAGCCGGGTCTGACCGCACGCGCCTGAGGGCGCTCGGCGGTTCCTTCGGGCACCGTGTCGCCGGCTTCGGTCGACGGCGCGGTGCCCCCGGCGCGGGCCCCTGTGGCCCGCGTTCGCGTCTCTAGGCTCGGCGGTCAGGCCGCCGCGGGGCGCAGGGTCACCTCCTGCGGGTGCGAGCACAGCGCCGTGCGACCCGGGCACGTCGCGCACAGGTCCCGGTGCGGGGCCGCGGTGACCGGGTAGTCGCCGGTGACGACACCGGACGCGAGGGCGGCGATCGCTTCGGCCAGCGCGGGCGCGTCGGCGGCGGTGTAGGCGGCGACCGCCGGATCGTCGGGGCGCTCGAGGTAGCAGTGGGCGACCTCGACGCGCGGCGCGCCGGACCGCAGCGCGGCGAGCGCGTAGACGGCACGCTGGGTCGCGTACGCCCGCCCCGTCGCCGCCGCGGGCGTGTCGTGCGGCTCGAGGTGGTCGGTCTTGTAGTCGACGATCAGCACCGTGCCGTCCGGCTCCGGGGCGAGGACGTCGACGAAGCCGCTGAGCAGCGGCCCGTCCGCGCGGTCGGACTCCAGCGCGAACGCGAACGGCGCCTCGCGGCGCACGCCGCGGCCGGCGGCGGCGAGGCGCGCGCAGAGGGGTGACGTCGCGAAGCCGGCGATCAGCTCGGCGACCTCGTCGAGGGCCGCGGGCGGCGGCTCGGCGCCCTGGGCGGCCGCGAGCGCGGCGATCTTCGCGCGGCTCGGCGGGACCGGACGGCGGAAGTCGAGGCCCTCGAGCAGCGCGTGAGCGAGGACGCCGCGAAGACGAGGGTCGATGGCGGGCCGCGCGACCACCTGCGTCGGTTCCCCCTCGCGCGCCATCGCGTCCGCGGGCGGGGCGGGCACGTCGGGCAGGCGCAGCACGCGGCGGAGGTAGAAGCGGTAGGGGCAGCGCGCGTAGTCGTTGAGCGCCGAGTATGAGAGCCGCGCCGGGCCGCGCGCGGGCGCGGCGGGGACCGGCGGGGGCGCGGCCGGGACGCGCGCCACCGCGGCGGCGGCCGGGAGCGCGGTCGCGGCGGGCGC
>DASVQH010000295.1:0-3412 GCA_036389195.1 Solirubrobacteraceae bacterium | reverse complement strand
CGGCGCGCCGGTCGTCGCGCTGCCGCTGATCCGCGGCCCGCGCGGCGTCGACACCGTCGGCTACTCCGTCCACGCGCCCGGCGCCTACGCCGAGCAGATCGTCGTGCAGGAGTCGCTGATGCTGCCGGTGCCCAACGGCCTGGCGCCCGACGTGGCGGCGCTGACCGAGCCGATGGCGGTGGCGTGGCACGCGGTCCGCCGCGGCGAGGTGGGCCGGCGGCAGGTGGCGATCGTCGTGGGCTGCGGGCCGGTCGGCCTCGGGGTGATCCTCATGCTCAAGGCGCGCGGGGTCCGCACCGTCGTGGCCAGCGACCTCTCGGCCGGGCGGCGCGCGCTCGCGCGGGCGTGCGGCGCCGATGTCGTCGTCGACCCGGCGGCCGGCGACCCGTTCACCGCGGCCGGCGACCGCGGCCACCTCACCGACATCCCGTCGGCGCTCGAACTCGCGGTGGGGACCCGCGAGAAGCTCGGGCGGCTGCCGGTCGGCTGGTGGCACGTGTGGCGCCTGGCCGAGCGGCTCGGCGCGGCGCCCAAGCACCCGGTGATCTTCGAGTGCGTCGGCGTCCCCGGCGTGATCGAGAGCATCGTCGACGGCGCGCCGCTGTTCTCCCGCGTCGTCGTGGTCGGCGTGTGCGTCGGGCCCGACCGCTTCCGCCCGGCGATGGCCATCAACAAGGAGATCGACCTGCGGTTCGTGATCGGCTACACGCCGCTGGAGTTCCGCGACACGCTGCACATGCTCGCCGAGGGGGCGGTCGACCCGCGCCCGATGATCACCGGCGAGGTCGGCCTCGGCGGCGTCGACGCCGCCTTCGCGGCGCTCGCCGACCCCGAGCGCCACGCCAAGATCCTCGTCGACCCGGCGAGCGCGGCGGTCACGCCGGAGCGGGCGCCGGCGCGCCGCTGAACGCGTAGTCGCGCAACGGGTAGCGCGCGCTGCGCCACATCGCCTCCAGCGTCGTCGAGGCCCGGAACGGCACGTCGCCGTGGGCGTCGAAGTAGTAGGAGCGCGAGGTCCCGCAGCGCCCCTGGAAGAACACCTGGCGGTGGCGGCGCCCCAGCATCTCGGCCCAGTAGCGGTCGTTGGCCTCCCGGGTGACCTCGACCCGCGTGGCGCCGACCCGGCGCGCATGGCGCAGGCAGCGCACGATGTGGCGCGACTGGTTCTCGATCAGCGTGAAGTACGACGCGCCGTTGAACCCGTACGGCCCGAGGATCGCGAAGAAGTTGGGGAAGCCGGGGACGCTGACGCCCTCGTAGGCCTGGTAGCGGTTGGCCGACCAGAACGCCTCCAGGTCGGCGCCGCCCGCGCCGGTCACTCCGAACGGCGGCATGTTCCCCGGCTCGAAGACCTTGAACCCCGTAGCCAGGACGAGGACGTCGAACGGTCCCCGCTCGCCCGCGGCCGTGCGGATCATCGCGCCCGCCACCGCCTCGATCGGCGCCGTCTCGAGGTGGACGTCGGCCCGGTTGAACGTCCGCAGGTAGTCGTTGGAGAAGCCGGGGCGCTTGCAGCCGACGGCGTAGTCCGGCGTCAGCTTGGCGCGGACCGCGGGGTCGTGGACCTCGCGCTCGAGCACCCCGCGCGCGACCCGTTCCGCCACGGCCGTCATCGGCACCACCCCGGCGTAGTGGGCGGCCACCGGGAAGAGCAGCTCGACGTAGGCCTGCGAGGCGACCCGCAGCGCGCGGCCCGCGCCGGGCACGTGGCGCAGCGCGCCGCGCACGGCGCGGGGCATCCGGCCGTCGGGCTTGGGCAGGCACCAGATCGGCGTCCGCTGGAAGACCGTCAGCTCCGCCACCTCGGGGGCGATCGCCGGGACGACTTGCACCGCCGAGGCGCCGGTGCCGACGATCGCCACCCGCTTGCCGCGCAGCGCGACCGACGGGTCCCAGCGCGCCGTGTGCATCGTCACCCCGGTGAAGCCCTCGACCCCCGGGATGTCGGGCGGCTTGGGCTTGGTGAGGACGCCGGTGGCGCCCACCACCCAGCGGGCGGTCACGGTGGAGCCGTCCTCGATCGCCAGCCGCCAGACGCGGGCCGCCTCGTCCCATTCCGCGCCGGTCACCGCCGTGCCGAGGCGGATCCGCGGCCGCAGCCCGTAGCGGTCGACGAGGTCCTCGGCGTACGCCCTCAGCTCGCGCCCGGGCGCGTAGACCCGCGACCAGTCGTCGCGCTGCGCGTAGGAGAACTGGTAGCTGAACGACGGGATGTCGACCGCGATGCCGGGATAGGCGTTCCAGTACCAGGCGCCGCCCACGCCGTCGCCGGCCTCGAGGATCACCAGGTCCTCGAAGCCGGCGCGCTGCAGGGCGATGGCGGCCCCGATGCCGGAGAACCCGGCGCCGATCACGGCGACGTCGGTGGCGGAAGCGGGGGGCATGGTGAGATCATCCGTCAGATGCGACGACGTGTGTATCGGTGGGCCGGGCTGGCGGCGACCTTCGCGGGGCTGCTGGGCGTCGCGCCGGCGTCCGCGTCGACGCTCACCTGCGAGGCGAGCGCGCTGCGCGGCGCCGTCCTCACCGCCCCGGCGATCGAGCCCGTCACCGCCAATGAGGGCCAGTCGGTGTGCAAGGCCGCCAAGGCCGGCGGCGCACAGGCGCTGGCCGGGCTGCCGGCGCCGCTCACGCTCGACGCCGCCGCCGCGCAGACCGCGGTCTCCGGCTCGGACGCCCAGCCCGGCTCCCAGAAGGCGAGCGCGGCCGGCGGCCTCGTCGACGCGCGCGTGCTGACGCTGCCCGAGCTGCCCCTGCAGATCCCGATCCCGCCGATTCCCGACGAGCTGAAGACGATCACGCTCCCGACCGACCAGATCCCCAACCCGCTGGCCACCGAGCCGATCACGGTCTCGATCGAGGCGGCGCTGACCGCGCTGCTGCCCGACGGTCGGCTCCCGAAGGCCGACGTCCTGCGCCTGCAGTCCGCGGTGTCCTACGCGAACGCCGGGTGCGTCAACGGCGCCGTCGCGCTGACCGGCAGCTCCCAGGTCGCCGGCCTGACCGTCCTCGGCCAGCCGCTGCCCACCGACCAGGCGGTGAACAAGACGTTCCAGCTCGTCGACACCGAGGAGATCGACCCGTCGGACATCGACCCGAGCTCGCTGCAGCTGCCGCCGGGCATCGCCCCGACGCTGCTTCCGGCAGTCAAGGCGCTGATCCAGCCGGCGCTCGACGCGCTGCCCTCGTTGCAGATCCCCGCGACGCTCGTCACCGTCAAGACCACCCCCGCGCAGACGCTCCGGACCGCCGGCGGACTCACCCAGCGGGCGCTCACCGTGCAGGTCTCGCTCCTGGGCCAGCGCCTCGCCGACCTGGTGATCGGCGAGGCGTCGGTGGGCGCGCGCGACGTCGATTGCGTCCCCGACGTGCCGGCCGGCCCCGCGCCGGCCGCCACGCCGCCCGCGGCCAC
>DASVQH010000294.1:0-1949 GCA_036389195.1 Solirubrobacteraceae bacterium | reverse complement strand
CCACCCTACGCGACGCGCGCGGCCAGCAGGCAGACGTCGTCGGGGTGCTCGGCGTCGCGCAGCCGGCGCACCAGCGCGCCGGCCAGCCCGGCGGCGCCGGCGGCGCGGTGGGCGGCCGCCTCGGCGAGCAGCCGGTCGAGCCCGTCCGAGATCGGCTCGCTGCGTCGCTCCACCAGACCGTCCGTGTAGAGCAGGACCGCCGTCCCCGGGGCCAGCGCCTCCTCGCCCTCGGCGCGCGGGCGCGGCGGCCCGGCGTGGGCGTCGAGCGGCAGCGAGCGCCCGCCCCAGGCCAGGCGCGGCGGCCCGTCCGGCGGCACGAGGGCGGGCGGCAGGTGGCCGGCGCACGCGTAGCGCAGCGTCCGCGGGCCGAGCGCCAGCTGCGCGTAGACCACCGTGGCCAGCTCGCCGACGCCGTGGCGCCCCGCGTACTGGTCGAGCGCCTCGAGCAGGGGGCCGGGCGCGAGGCCGGTGGAGGCCAGCGCCCGCACGGCGCTGCGCAGCTGGCCCATCGTCGCGGCCGCCTCGATGCCGCGCCCGACGACGTCGCCGACCACCAGCCCGACGGTCTCCCCCGCGTCGAGCCAGAACGCGTCGTACCAGTCGCCCCCGATCTCCAGCCCCTGCACCGCCGGCCGGTAGGCGACGTCGAGGTCCAGCCCCGCGGCCTCGGGCAGCGCGCCCGAGAGCATGCTGCGCTGGAGCTGGAGCGCGGTCTCGTGCTCGCGCCGCCGGGCGCGCAGCAGCTCCTCCTCGTAGCGCCGGCGGTCGGTGGCGTCGAAGACCGTGGTGCGGATCGCCCGCGGGTCGCCGGCTTCGTCGCGCTGGAGCACCGAGTTGACCAGCGCCGGCAGCGTCGACCCGTCGGCGCGCACGATCTCCACCGCGATCTCGCGCACCGCGCCCTGCATGTGCAGCAGCGGCGCGACGTGCGTCTCGTGGTAGATGCGCCCGCCGACCGTGAGCAGGTCGCGGAAGCGCCGCTCCCCCACGAGCTCCGCGCGCCCGAAGCCCGTCCAGGCCTCGAAGGTGCGGTTGACCCGGGCGATCGTCCCGTCCGGGCGCGTGAAGAGGTACCCGCAGGGCGCGTCCTCGAAGAGGTCCTCCGCGCTCTCGGCGAGCAGCTCGTCGCCGTCGTTCACGCGGCGAGGAACGACCGGATCGCCGCGATCGTCTCCTCCGGCGCGCTGAGGTTCGGGCAGTGGCCGGTCGCGTCCAGGCGGGTCAGCCGGCTGTTCGCGAGGTGGCGATGCACGTACTCGCCGACCGCGTCGGGGGCGATCGCGTCCTCCGCGCACTGCACGACGAGGCTCGGCGTGCGCACGCGCGCGAGGTCGGCGCGGTTGTCGGACAGGAACGTCACGCGCGCGAAGCGGGCCGCGATCTCCGGGTCCGCGCGGCAGAAGCTGTTCGTCAGCTCCTCGCCCAGCCCGGGCCGGTCGGCGTTGCCCATGATCACCGGCGCCATCGCGCTCGACCAGCCGAGGTAGTTCGCGTCGAGCGAGGCCAGCAGCCCCTCGATGTCGGCGCGCGAGAAGCCGCCGGTGTAGCCGTCGGCCTGGTCGTCGACGTAGCGCGGCGACGGCCCGAGCAGCACGAGGCCGCCGAAGCGGTCGGGGTCGGCGGCCGCCGCCAGGACCCCGATCATCGCGCTCACCGAGTGGCCGACGAAGACGACGTCGCGCAGGTCGAGCTCGGCGAGGATGTCCAGCACGTCGTCGGCGTAGCCCTGCAGCGTGCCGTGGCGCTCGGCGTCGTAGGCCAGCGGGTCGGCGCCGCCGGCGCCGACGTGGTCGAACAGCACGACCCGGTGGTCCTCCGCGAAGGCCGGCCACACGAAGCGCCACATGTTCTGGTCGCAGCCGAAGCCGTGCGCGAACAGCATCGGACGCCCGCCGGGCGACCCGTGCTCGACGACGTTGTGGCGATCCGAGGCGGTGGTCATGCGCCCT
>DASVQH010000293.1:0-14734 GCA_036389195.1 Solirubrobacteraceae bacterium | reverse complement strand
CAGGAAGGCGGTGGGGTCGGCCGCCTCCGTCCGCTCGATCGCCCGCAGGTCCACCTGCAGCTCCTCGCGGAACCGCTCGACCACGCCCTCGACGCGGACCAGGTCGCCGCGCTCGAAGCGCCCGGCCAGCAGGTCGGCGTCCCGGAACGCGCGCGCCGGCAGCGTGCCGCCGCGGTCGCGCAGCTCGACCGCCAGGTACGGGGAGCCCGAGCGGGAGACCAGCCGGTCCTTGCGCACGCAGGCGTAGACGCCGCTGACCGGCTCGCCGGCGCGCAGGGCGGCGAGGGAACGCTCGGGGGACTCGACGGGGGCCACGACCACCATGGTGGTGGGCGGACCGGACGCCAGCGCCTGGAGCGTCCGCGATGGCGCGAGGGGGAACCACGCACCGTCTATGGTGAACCGATGCAGCCGCTGCGATGGGAGCGCCGGCCGGACGGCCTCCGGGCCCCGGCGCTGGTCTGCGCCTTCAAGGGCTGGAACGACGCCGGCGACGCCGCGTCGAGCGCCCTGACCTTCCTCGGCGCGTCGCTCGGCGCCTCGCGCTTCGCGACGATCGATCCCGAGGAGTTCTACGACTTCCAGGCGACGCGACCGTCGGTCCACCTGCGCGACGGCGTCACCCGCGACATCACCTGGCCGGAGGTCGAGATCTACGAGGCCCGCGTGCCGCGCGCGCCGCGCGATCTCATCCTGCTGGCGGGCGTCGAGCCGTCGATGCGGTGGCGGACGTTCTGCGACGTCGTCATCGACCTCGCCGAGGCGCTCGGCGCGCAGATGGTCGTGACGCTCGGCGCGCTGCTCGCCGACGTGCCGCACTCGCGCCCCGTGCACGTCTCCGGGCTCGCCTCCGACGAGGCGCTCATGGACCGCATCCAGGTCCCGAACCCCGGCTACGAGGGGCCGACCGGCATCGTCGGCGTCCTGCACCACGCCTGCGCGTCGCGCGGGATCCCGTCCGCGTCGCTGTGGGCGGCGGTGCCCCACTACGTCGCGGTCGTGCCCAACCCGAAGGGGGCGCTGGCCATCCTGCGCAAGCTCGAGAGCCTGGTCGGCGTCACCGTCGACGCCTCCGAGCTCGAGACCGCCGCTCTGGAGTACGACCGCCAAGTCACCCGCGCGGTGGAGATGGACCCCGAGGTGCAGGCGTTCGTCGAGCGGCTCGAGCGCGAGGCCTCGGAGTCCGACGAGCAGCCCAACCCGAAGGACCTCCCCTCCGGGGACGTGCTGGCGCGCGAGTTCCAGCGCTTCCTGCGGCAACGTGGGCCTGAGTAGCCTCCCGCGCCTCGTCGGCGCCACCCTCTTCGTCGACATGGCCGCGTACTCGGCCATCACGCCGATGCTGCCCGACTTCGCCGACCGGCTGGATCTGAGCAAAGCCCAGGCGGGGGTGCTCGGCGCGTCCTACGCCGCGGGGACGTTCGCCGCGGCGATCCCCGGCGGGTGGCTCGCCGCGCGCGTCGGCGGCCGGACCACCATGCTGGCCGGCCTGATCTGCATGGGGCTGGCGGCGCTGGTGTTCGGCGTCGGCGGGGACGTCGCGGTGCTCGACCCCGCGCGCTTCGTGCAGGGCGCCGGCGGCGCCCTGACCTGGTCGGGCGCGCTCGCCTGGCTCGTCTCGGTGACGCCGCGCGAGCGGCGCGGGGCGGTGATCGGCTCGGCGCTCGGCGCGGCGATCGCCGGCACGCTGGCCGGCCCCGCCCTCGGCGCGCTCGCCGAGGCGGTGGGGACGTTCGCCGTGTTCGCCGGCTTCGTGGGGCTCGCCGCCGTCCTCTGCGCCTTCGCGCTGCGCCTGCCCGCCTCCGCGCCGGCGTTCCGGGCGGGTCGCGGCGACCTGGCCCGCCTCGCGCGCGACACGCGCGTGCACACGGGCATGTGGCTGATCGCGTTCCCCGGCCTCGCGTTCGGCGTCATCTACGTCCTGGGGCCGCTGCGCTTCGACGACCTCGGCGCGGGCGTGGGGACGATCGCGGGGATCTTCCTCGTCGCCGCCGCCGCGGAGGCGGCGATGAGCCCGGTGGCCGGACGGCTGTCGGACCGCTACGGGCACTTCGCGCCGATGCGCTACGGCCTCGCTGCGACCGTGGTCCTGGTCGCGTTGCTGACCCTGCCGCGCGGCGTCGCGCTGCTCGCCGCGGGGATCGTCGCCTTGGCGCCCGCGCTCGGGACGCTGTGGGCGCCCGCGCTCGCGCTCATCTCCGACGCGCTGGAAGCCCGCGGCCTGGAGCCGGCCCTCGGCTACGGCCTGTCGAACCTCGCCTGGGCGCTCGGCGCGGCCGCCGGCGGCGCGGGCGGCAGCGCGCTCGCCGCGGCCACATCGGACGCCGTGCCCTACCTCCTGCTCGCGGCCCTCGCCGCGCTCACGCTGGCGGGCGTCTCGCGGGTCCGCACGCCGGTCCCCGCCTGATTCTCGGCGCCCGCGGACGTTCTGGCGCCTTCGCGGCGTTGTATGGCCATGCGCCCGCCTGGCCGCCTCGCCGGCCCCCTCCTCGCCGCCGCGCTCGCCGCCGCCGCTCTCCCGGCCGCCGCGACCGCGGGCACCGTGTCCGTCAAGGACGGCACCGTCACCTTCACCGCGGCCCCCGGCGAGGCCAACGACCTGCGCGTGAGCCAGACCAGCGAGGGCTTCGCGTTCGCCGACTTCGGCGCGCCGATCACCGCGTCGGCCGGCTGCGCCCCCGCGGGCGCCTCCAAGGCGACCTGCACGGTCGAGACCGGACGGGTGGTCGCGCGCCTCGGCGACGGAGACGACAAGGGTGCCGCGACGGCGGGCGACTTCGGCGTGCGCATCGACGGCGAAGGCGGCGCTGATGCGATCCGGAGCGTCACGACCAACGCCGACCTGCGCGGCGGTCCCGGCGACGACGACATCACCTGTGAGGGCCGTTCGTGCGCCATGCTCGGCGGCATCGGGGCCGACTGGATGCGCGGCTACACGGAGCCCGAGTACCCGGGCGGGGACGGCTCGGTGTCCTATCGCGACCACACCGCCGGCGTCCGCGTCACCGTCGACGGCATCGCGGATGACGGAAACGCGAGCGACGGCCCGGTGGGCGAGCGCGACAACGTGATCGCGATTCGCGCGCTCGTCGGCGGCCCCGGTGACGACGACCTCTCCGACGGGCCGAACGACCCGCGGTATCCGGGCAACGCGCTGTACGGCATGGGCGGGAACGACACGCTGCACGGTCTGGGCGGCGGGGACCTCGTCATGGGAGGGTCCGGCACGGACCACCTCGACGGCGGCCCGGGGTCCGACTCCCTGTACCCGGACGGCACGACGCGCGAGGATCCGGCGGCGCCGCCTGTCCGCCTCGACGCGACCCCGGGGCCCAACGACGTGGTGGTCGGCGGACCGGACGAGGACCAGGTCGTGTACAGCCGGACGGCGTTCGTGGCCGTGAGCCTCGACGGCGTCGCCAACGACGGCGCGAGCGGCGAGGGCGACGACGTCGCCACCGACGTCGAGGACATCACGATGGGCGCCGCCGGCCCGAGCGTCCTGGTCGGCAACGGCCTGCCGAACGACATCACCGGCGGCTGGGGCAAGGACGACATCAGCGGGGGCGGCGGTGCCGACCACCTGACCGGGTTCGGCGGGGCCGACCGGTTGTCCGGCGGGGCGGGGAACGACGTCCTCCAGGGCAACGCCGCCTTGGCGCAGGACCCGGGCGACGCCGACGCCCTCGACGGCGGGACGGGCGACGACATCCTGAGCGCCGGTGACGGCGACGATCTGCTCGACGGCGGGCCCGGTGCCGACCAGCTCTCCGGCGAAGGCGGAAGCGACACCGCGTCCTACACCACACGAACCGGCCGGCTCGTGATCACGCTGGCCGGCGGCGGCGCCGACGACGGGGTCGACGCGGACGGCGACGGTGCGGCGGACGAGCACGACAACCTCTACACCGGCATCGAGAACGTCACCGGGGGCTCGGGCGCCGACCGCGTGACCGGCAACGCCGCGGCCAACCATCTCTCCGGCGGCGGCGGGCCGACCGCCTCGAAGGCCTCGACGGCGACGACCTCCTCGACGGCGAGGGCGGAGCCGACACGCTGGAAGGCGGCCCCGGCGCGGACCGCTTCGGCCAGGGCAAGTACGCCGACGGCGCCGACGACATGACGGGCGGCTCCGGCCTCGACACGGCCGACTACGGCGGGCGCGGACTCGGGGTCGACGTCTCGCTCGACGGCGTCGCCGATGACGGCGAGCGCTCGACCTCCGAAGGCGACGACGTGCGCGCCGACGTCGAGGCGGTGCTCGGCGGCCGCGAGGCCGACGTGCTGACGGGCGCCGCGATCGACAACCGGCTGACCGGCGGCAACGGCGACGACGTCCTCGACGGCGGCTTCGGCGCCGACGACCTGGCCGGCGGCCCCGGGACCGACACCGTCACCTACGCGTCGCGGACCGGGGCCGTCACCGCCGATCTGGACGGGACCGCCGACGACGGCACGACCGCCGACGCCAACGCCTCCGCGGTCCGCGACCGCATCCGCACGGACGTGGAGAACCTGGTCGGCGGCGGGGGCGCCGACGCGCTGACCGGCAACGGCTTCGTCAACCGGCTGACCGGCGGCGGCGGGGCCGACACGCTCACCGGCGGCGGCGCGGCGGACCAGCTGTTCGGCGGCGACGGGAACGACCGGCTGTTCTCGCGCGGGGACGGCGCGGCCGACGCCGACGCGTGCGAAGCGGGCGCCGCCGACGAGGTCACCGCAGACGCGGCCGACACCACCACCGGCTGCGAGGTGGTGCATTAGGCCGTGGCGGTTTCGGGGCGTCTGAAGCGTTGCTTGAGCACCATGAGCTCCATCCGGCTCGCCGCGGGCTTCGCGCTCGCCGCGGCCATCCTCCCGGCCACCGCGTCCGCGGGCACGGCGACCGCCCCGGTCGGCGCCGCCGTGAACTACCAGGCCGCGGCGGGCGAGATCAACGACCTGATCGCGAGCGAGACCACCGCCGACTGGGTGTTCACCGAGAACACCGGCGTGCCGATCACGCCCGGAACCGGCTGCCGGCGCGGCGCGACGCCGAGCCAGGCGCTGTGCGCGAAGGACCCCTTCTCGAGCTTCGTCACGGTCCACCTCGGCGACGGCGCCGATCGCGGGGAGACCCTGGACGGCCTCCCGGCCCAGCTCTCCGGCGAGGGCGGCGACGACCTCCTGATCGGCGCCGGCTTCCTCGCAGGCGGCCCCGGGACCGACGACCTCAGCTGCAGCGGCGGGCGCTGCGCGATGCAGGGCGGCACGGGCCCCGACCGGATGCGCGGGCTCCTCGACCCCAAGTTCCCGGGCGGGCGGGGCTCCGTGACCTACGACGACCACTCCGACGGCGTGACGATCACCGTGGACGGGGTCAACGACGACGGCAACGCGACCGACGGCCCGGAGGGGCTGCGGGACAACGTCACCGCCGTCGACCGGATCGACGGCTCGGACGGCGACGACCGCATCGTCGACGGGCCGGGTGAGGACCACGCGCTCAGCGGCCTGGCCGGCGACGACGAGCTGCGCGGGCTGGGCGGGCGCGACGCGCTCGTCGGCGGTATGGGCACCGACCAGCTCTACGGCGGTGACGGGGACGACTCGCTGCTGCCCGACAACTACGCGTTCTACCCGCCGCGGCCGTACGCGCCCGGCGACGTCAGCTCCGGCGGCGCGGGGCGCGACAGCGTGGACTACACCCGCGGCCCCGACGTGCGCATCAGCCTCGACGGCGTGGCGAACGACGGCACCGACGAGGACGGGGACGGCGTGGTCGAGGAGGGCGACGACGTCCGCGCCGACGTCGAGGACGTCCACACCGCCGACGGCGACGACGTCATCGTGGGCAGCCCGGTCGCCAACGCCCTGTACGGCGGGCAGGGCGACGACCAGATCACCGGCGGCGGCGGCGCCGACCGCCTCGACGGCTCCTTCGGCGAGGACAAGCTCGCCGGCGGCGACCACGACGACGTGCTCGACGGTGGCCCCGACGCCGACGTCCTCTCCGGCGGGCCCGCCGTCGACCGCCTGAGCGGCGGCCCGGGGCCCGACGCCCTCGACGGCGGCACCGGCGCGGACGTCCTCGCCGGCGGCACCGGGCTCGACACCGTCTCCTACGCGAACCGCTCCCTGCGGATCTTCGTCACCATGGCCGGCGGCGCGGACGACGGCGCCGACAACGACGGCGACGGCCGTGCGGACGAGGGCGACGACGTGCGCACGGACGTGGAGAACCTCGTCGGCGGCTCCGGCCCCGACCGGCTGCGCGGCAACGCGGCGGCCAACCGCCTCGACGGCGGGCCCGGCGGTGGCGACTACCTGTACGGGCTCGAGGGCAACGACGTCCTCGACGGCGGGGCGACCGCGGTGGGCGACGTCCTCGACGGCGGTCCGGCCGACGACCGCATCCTGCAGGGCAAGCTCCCGGACGGCAACGACGGCATCGTCGGCGGGTCCGGGACGGACACCGTCGACTACTCGGCGCGGGCGGGGGCGGTCGACGTCACGCTCGACTCGATCCCCGGCGACGGCGACACCGCGAGCGCGGAGCGCGACAACGTCTACGACGACGTCGAGGTCGCCCTCGGCGGCGCGGGCGCCGACCTCCTCACCGGCTCGCCGGTCGACAACCGCCTGTCCGGCGGCGCGGGCGACGACGTCCTCGACGGCGGCTACGGCGCGGACGACCTCTCCGGCGGCCCGGACGCCGACTCCGTCACCTACGCGACCCGCACCGGCCCGGTCACCGCCGACCTCGACGGCCTCGCCGACGACGGCACGACCGCGGACGCCGACGCGTCGTCGGCGCGCGACCGGATCCGCACCGACGTCGAGCGCCTGATCGGCGGCAGCGGGGCCGACACGCTGACCGGCAACGGCTTCGCGAACCGCCTCACCGGCGGCGGCGGGGCCGACTCGCTCACCGGCGGCGGCGCCGCGGACCAGCTGTTCGGCGGCGACGGGAACGACCGGCTGTTCTCACGCGGGGACGGCGCGGCCGACGCCGACGCGTGCGAAGCCGGCGCTGCCGACGAGGTCACCGCGGACGCCGCCGACACCACCACCGGCTGCGAGGTCGTGCACTAGCCCGGCCGTTCAGCGCTCGGCGGCCGGGCAGGCGATCCGGTAGTCGCACATCGAGCAGGCGGTCCACGACGGCGTCGGCTCGAAGTTCTGGCCCTCGATCCCCGTGGCGACGTCGAGCACGGTCGCCTCGATCTGGTCGCGGTCGGCGGCGCTGCGGTCGACGGGGACCTTCTCGTCGTCGAGGACGTAGTAGTAGGCCTGCTGGGCGGCGTCGAGCTGCCACGCCTCGCGGGCGCCGACCGCGTAGAGCGAGAGCTGCACGTCGTCGGCCAGCTGGGCGGCCGACTTCGGGCGCCCCGTCTTGTAGTCGATGAGCTCGTAGCTGCCGTCGGGCAGGCGGTCGACGCGATCGACGCGGCCCCGCAGCAGGTGCGGCCCCATGCGGAACGAGAACGACTTCTCGAACCACACCGGCTCGGCGTCCTCGCCCTGGAAGCGCTCGTGGTAGCGGACGAGCGCGCGCGTGGCCTTGACGCGCAGCTGGCGCTCCTCCTCGGAGTCGCCGAACCCGCCGCGCCGCCAGCCGGCCTCCAGCAGGCCGAGCATGTCCTGCAGCGCCGCGCTGGGCGCCTCGCCGGCGTGGAAGCGCTCGAGCACCTGGTGGACGAGGATCCCGAAGCGCTGGTTGAGCGTCGGCTCCTGCGGGATGCGGAACACCCGCGCGAACTTGTACTTCAGCGGGCAGGTCCGGTAGGTCTCGATGTCGGTGGCCGAGAGCAGCAGGCCGCCGCCGCGGCGGGGGAGGAACGACTCCAGCGACGGCTCGGAGCGCGCGGCGACCGCGCGGGCGCGCAGCTTCTCGTCGCGCTCGGCGTCGAGCAGGTACTCGTCGAGCGCGCTGGTCTCGAGGATCTCGCGCTGCTCGGGCGTCGCGGCCTGCTGGAGCGCGGCGTTGACCAGCGGCAGCGCGTCCTCGACCGCCTGGCCCTCCCGCGTGCGCTCGAGCAGCGCGCTCAGCTTGATGAGCTCGAGGTAGCGCGTGACCGCGTGGGAGACGTCGAGGTCGGTGTCGAACCGCAGCTCGCCGAGGCGCCCGCCGACCTGCGCGACGGTGGTCAGCAGCTCGTCGCGCAGCAGCCGGAACGTCGACTGCAGCGTCTCGGCCGGCCCGAACAGCTCCTCGTCCCGGGTCTCCCACTCGCCGCCGGCCGCCGCGCGCGCCTCCTCGACGAAGGGCGACGCCTGCTGGGCGGCCCCGGCCTCGGAGCGCTCGGGGTAGGCGAGCACGAGCCGCCGCCGCGCGCGGGTCATCGCCACGTTGGTCAGCCGGCGCATCTCGGCGACGTGCGCGGCCTTCGAGTCCGGCGGCACGACCTCCCGGATCAGGGCGTCGGGGATCGGCTCCAGCGTGCGCTTGCGCGGTCCCGGCATCCGCGCCGCGGTCAGGCCGAGCACGTAGACGTGGTCGAACTCCAGCCCCTTGGCCGAGTGCATGCTCATGACCTGGACCCCGCGCGGGCGGTCACCGGCCGTGGCCTCCTCCTCGCGCAGCCCGGCCTCGGCGACCGCGGCGATGGACCGGGCGAACTCCCGCGCGGTGGCCTGCGGCGCGCGGCGGACGTAGGCGGCGGCGAGCTCGGCGAACTTGGCCAGGTTGACCAGCCGCTCGACGACCTCGGTCGACGCGGCGAACAGGAGCTGGCGGCGCAGGCCGAGCCGCTCGATCAGCCGGTGGACGTAGAGATCCGGGCGGGTCGAGTCCAGTGCCCCGGCCGCCGTCCGGTAGAGCTTGAGGAACGCCGAGATCCGCTCGCGCGCCTCGGGCGGGATCTGCGGGGACTCCAGCGCGGCGTCCAGGGCGGCGACCATGTCGAGCTTGCGCCGGCGGGCGATCTGCGTGCAGCGCGCGATGTCGACCGAGCGCAGGTCCACGGGCGGGCGCGCGAGCGCGCGCACGACGGCGCCGGCGTCCCCCGGGTCGGCGAGCAGCCGCAGCCAGGCGAGGATGTCGCGGACCTCGGCGCGCTGGAAGAACGCCGCCGCGCCGGCGATCCGGTACGGGACCGCGCGCTCCTCGAGCGCGACGGCCACCGCCTGGCCCTCGTTCTTGACCGAGCGCACGAGCACGCAGACCTGCTCGGGCGCGACGTCCTCGCGGGCGATCAGCCGCTCGACCTCCGCCGCGACGCTCTGGGCCTGCGCCCGCTCCGACGCGCAGCGCCAGAAGGCCACCTCCCCGGGGTCGCCGCCGGCGTCCGGGCTCTCCGGCTCGTCGCCCGAGACCGCGCGGGCGGCCGCCGCGATCCGGCCCGGGACCCGGTAGGAGCGCTCCAGCCGGACGACCGGGGCCTGGGGCCACTCCGCCAGGAAGTCGTCGAAGTTCTTGCGCGCGGCCGCGCGGAAGCGGTGGATGGCCTGGTCGGGGTCGCCGGCGGCGCAGACGTTGCCGTGGTCGCCGACCAGCAGCCGCAGCAGGAGGCCCTGGGCGAAGCTCGTGTCCTGCAGCTCGTCGACGAGGACCGACCGGAACCGCTGCGCGATCCGCTTGCGCACGTGCGGGCGCTCGCGCAGCAGCCGGAACGCGTGCAGGACGAGGTCGCCGCGGTCCAGCGCGCCCGCCTCGGCGAGCATCCGGTCGTGCGCCGCGTAGAGGTCGGCGAACTCGCGCTCGCGCGCGGCGCGCGCCCGGTCGGCCTCGACGTCCTCGCCGAGCGTCGCCGCCCAGGCGGCGTAGTCGCCCGCGGACACCAGCTCGTCCTTGAGGCGGTCGATCCGCGCGACGACCGAGCCGAGCAGCGCGCTGGGGTTGCCGCGCAGGTCGTGGCGGGTGAGCGGCAGCTCGTCGATGCGCTCCAGCAGCATGGCCAGGCGGTCGGCCGCGGTCACGGGAGCGGCGAAAGGGTCAAGCCCGGCTTCGAGCCCCTCGTCGCGCAGCAGCCGCGCGCACAGCCCGCCGAAGGTCGTGACGACGAGCTCCTCGTAGGGCGTGACCGCGTCCTCGAGGCGCTCGCGCAGCGCGTCGGCGGCGGCCGGCGCGTGCGTCAGCACGAGGATCGACTCGGGCGCCTGCCCCTGGCCGACCAGCCAGGTGAACCGCTCGCGCAGGACCGTCGTCTTGCCCGTCCCGGCGCCGCCGAGGACGAGCAGCGGGCCGCCGGGGTGCTCGACGGCCGCGCGCTGGGCGGGGGAGAGCGGAGGCACCTCCGTAGAGTAGATGTCGATGAGCGCCACCGAGCCCGCGCTGGGAGCCGACTGGCTCGGGGCCTCGCGCCGCGCCACGCAGGCGCTGCGCCAGATCCTCGCCGACGCCCCGACCACCGAGGAGCGCGTGCGCGAGACCGGCACGCAGGGCGAGGGCGGCGACCGCACGCTGATCATCGACGAGGCGGCCGAGGACGCGGTCTTCGCCGAGCTCGAGGCCCTGGCCGGCGCCGGCGTCCGCTTCAGCGCGGTCAGCGAGGAGCGTGGCGCGGTCGACTTCGGCGACCCGGGCGTGCGCGTGATCATCGATCCGATCGACGGCTCGCTGAACGCCAAGCGCGGCCTGCCGCACCACTCGCTCTCGATCGCGGTGGCCGACGGCCCGACCGCGGCCGACGTGTTCTTCGGCTACGTCTACGACTTCGGGCCCGGCGAGGAGTGGGTGGCCCGGCGCGGCGAGGGCGCCCAGCTCGACGGCGTGCCGCTGTCGACGGAGCCCGGCGAGCGCCGCGAGCACGACGGCCGGCTCGAGGTCATCGGGATCGAGTCGGCCGACCCGCGCTGGGTGGCCGAGGCGGCCGAGGCGCTGACCGAGGTCGGCTACCGGCTGCGCGCGCTCGGGACGATCGCCGTGACGCTGTGCCAGGTCGCCGCCGCGCGCCTGGACGGGATGGCGACGCTGAAGGGCTGCCGCGCGGTCGATGCCGCGGCGGCGCAGCTGATCGTCCGCGAGGCGGGCGGGCTGGTCGCGTTCACCGCCTTCGACGACCCGCTGTCGGCGCCGCTCGACCTCGAGCCGCACTCGCCGCTCGTCGCGGCGCGCACCGAGCGCGGCCTGGCCGAGATGGCCCGCGTGCCGCGGTGGCCGCGATGATCGACTGGCGGCTGGCCGGCCTCGTGGCCCAGGGCGTCGCGTCGGCCGGGCCCGCCGTGCCCGCGGGGGCCGACGCGCCGTTTCGCGCGCTGGCCGGGCCGGCCGAGGAGAGCGCGCGGCTCGTCGGCGCGTACACCGGCCTGGTGCCGGTGGCGCCGCTGCCGGTCGCTCAGGCGGTCGACCGCCCGGGCTGGATCGGCTTCAACCTGCGCGGCATGCGCGGCGTGCTCGACCCGGTCGCCGACCGGCTGGGGCGCGGCTTCGGCCCGCTCGGGGCGCCGCTGCGCGCGGCCGGCGGCGGACTCCTGGCGCTCGAGGTCGGCGCGCTCTCGGGCGTGCTGGCGCAGCGCGTGATGGGCCAGTACGAGTTCCCGGTCCTCGACCCGTCCGTCCCGGCGCGGCTGCTCTTCGTCGCGCCGAACCTCGCCCACGCGGCGCGCTCGCTGCAGGCCGATCCGGACGACCTGCTGCGTTGGGTCGCGCTCCACGAGATCACCCACGCGCTGCAGTTCGGCGGCGTGCCGTGGCTGCGCGAGTACGTCGCGGACGCGGTCCGCGGGCTGCTCGAGGAGGTCGACGTCCGGCTCGACCTCGGCAAGCTGGCCGGCGGCGGGGATCTGCGCGCGGCCGTCGAAGCTGCCCGCCGCGGCGATCTCGTGACCTTCATGCTCGGCGACGAGCAGCGCGAGCGCCTGGAGCGGATGCAGGCGTTCATGGCGGTCCTGGAGGGCTACGCGGAGCACGTCATGGACGCCGTCGGCGCGCAGGTGCTCCCGAACCTCGGCGAGCTGCGCGCGGCGCTCGACCAGCGGCGCCGCGAGCGCAGCGGCCTGCTGCGGCTGTTCGAGAAGCTGATCGGCTTCGACATGAAGATGCGCCAGTACGTGCAGGGCAAGGCGTTCTGCGACGGGGTCGTCGCCCGCGAGGGCATCGCGGCGCTCAACCGCGTGTGGGACGCGCCCGAGCGGATGCCCACCCCGGCCGAGCTGCAGGACCCGGGCGCGTGGCTGGATCGCACCGGGCCCGCCGCCGCGGGCGCCTGAGCGCTCGCCGCCTGCGAACGCGCGTTCTCGCCGCCCGTACCGCCGTCGCGCCGCTTTCACGCCGAACGGGCGTTCGCCCCGTCACAATGTCCGCGCCCGCTTGGCTCGCTGTGGAGCCAAATCCCGGCCGCCGTGTAACAAGCCCGCGCCGGGGGTTTACAAACAGATGTTCGCAGGGTACATTGACACCAGCGACTTAGAACTAATATCCTTAGGCAGCAACCGAGAGAGGGTTGAAGACTTCTATGGCGACCAACGGCCAGACCAAGAGCACCACCACCCGCAAGTCCACCACCACGCGCAAGCCGGCCACGCGCAAGTCCGCCACGACCGCGAACCGCAGCGGCTCCAGCCGCAGCACCGCCGCCAGCCGCAGCACGTCGAGCCGCAGCACCGCCTCGAGCCGCAGCCGCTCGACCACGCGGACCACCGCGACGAAGGCGCCGTCGAAGTCGACCGCTCGTCGCACCCGCACCACCGCCGCCAGCAAGACGCGTGAGGCCGCCCAGGCCAACCGCCGCGCGGCCCGCACCACCGCGAAGCAGACCACCAACATCGTCGAGCGCACCGCCCTGACGTACGTCGGCGCGACCCTCGAGGCCCGCGACCGCGTCGTCGGCACGGTCACCGACTTCGTCGACCGCTACGGCTCGCCCAAGGCGTTCAACAAGGAGCTCACCCGCTTCGAGCGCCGCGGCTCCAAGGCCCGCAACGAGCTCGAGCGCAGCGCCAAGCGCACCCGCACGCAGATCGAGCGCGTCGTCCGCCGCAACCGCAACGACATCGAGCGTCGCGCCGACCGCCGGTCGAGCATCGTGACGCCGCGCATCGACTTCGTCTCCAGCCGCGTCGAGAACGCCGTGCAGCTCGGCGTCGCGACCGGCGAGCGCGTCGTCGCCAAGGCCCGCGAGCAGGTCAAGGTCCTGGCGTAGCACCCCTTCCCCCGCCGGCCGCCCGAGGAGACGGGCCGGGTCGGGACAGGTCTGCCGACCTCATATCTCGTCGGCAGATGCAGCACCCTCTCCTCCCTCAACCGTCGGGTCGGCACTTGTGCCGGCCCGTCGGTGTTTAAGTAACGTCGTCCAGACGACGAGCGCCAGCGAAGTCGGGCCGGACGAAAACCTTCTCACGAGCGCTATCGACGCACACGTCCATGTCTTCGGCGAGGCCGACCCGCGCTCGCTCGAGCAGCTGCGCCGCAGCATGGGCGCGCAGGGCGAGGGCCGCTTCGCCGTGCTCAACGCCGACCACCACGTCGGCTACTCGCAGCCGATCGGCGGCGGCGTCGCGTTCCCCGATCACCTCTCCGTCACCGGCGTGGGCTTCGACGTCGGGTGTGGCAACAAGGCAGCGCTGACCGACCTGACCGAGGCGGACGTCGCCGGCGACGTGCCGCGGCTGATGGACGAGATCGCGCGGACGATCTCCTTCGGCGTCGGGCGCGTCAACGCGGAGAAGGCCGACCACCCGGTGCTCGACCGGATCGCGCAGGCGAGCTTCTACCCCGGCAAGAGCGTGCGGGCCAAGCTCCGGCAGCGCGCGGCCTCGCAGCTCGGCACGGTCGGTGCGGGCAACCACTACGTCAACCTGGCGGCCGACGAGCGGGGGCGCGTGTGGGTCGGCGTCCACTTCGGCTCGCGCGGCTTCGGGCACGGCGTCGCGACGGGCTTCATCAACCTCGCCAACGGCCGCAGGTTCGACGACGGCGAGCTGAAGCTGTCCGCCGACGCGCCGCCGGTGCTGCTGCCCGCGCGCTCCGGGCTCGGCGAGGCCTACGGCGAGGCGATGGCGCTGGCCGGCGAGTACGCCTACGCGGGCCGCGACTGGGTCGTCGCCCGCGTCCTCGCGATCCTCGGCGCCCGCAGCGTCGAGGAGATCCACAACCACCACAACTTCGCCTGGCGCGAGCGGCACCACGGCACCGAGCTGTGGGTCGTGCGCAAGGGCTGCACGCCGGCGTTCCCGGGGCAGAAGGGGTTCGTCGGGGGCTCGATGGGCGAGGACTCGGTGATCCTGGAGGGGGTGGACTCCGAGGCGTCGCGCGCCGGCCTGTACTCGACGGTCCACGGGGCCGGGCGGGTGATGTCGCGGACGCAGGCCGCGGGCAAGTCGCGCATGCGGTGGGCGTGCGTCACGGGCGACTGGGCGCAGCCGCCGCGCAGCCACAAGCCGAGCCGCTGCCCGCTCTGCGGGGGCAAGCTGGTGCGCAGCCGCGTCCAGGTGTCGCCCGGCCAGGTCGACTGGCCGGCGGTGCGGGAGCGGCTGGCCCGCCAGGGCATCGTCCTGCGCGGCGGCGCGGCCGACGAGGCCCCCGAGGTCTACAAGCGCCTTCCCGAGGTCCTCGCCGCGCACGCGGGGACGATCCGCGTGCTGCACACCCTGCGCCCGCTCGGCGTGGCGATGGCCGGCGCGGGCACGGTCGATCCGTTCAAGGACTGACCGCGCCCCCGAAGCCGTCGCCGCGCTCGGCGAGGTCGGCCACGCCGGCCGAGTCCTGGGTCACGAGCGAGCTGCCGGAGGCCGTGGGCCCGCCGGCCGCGCCGGGGAGGACGTGGACCCCGCCGGCGCCCCGCACGGTGCCGACCGTCTCGCCGGGGACGCC
>DASVQH010000292.1:0-1809 GCA_036389195.1 Solirubrobacteraceae bacterium | reverse complement strand
GCGCTCGGCAGCGACGCCGCCTGCTCGCGCGAGCAGATCGGGCAGTTGGCCAGGAAGCGGTTGTGGCGGCAGAACGCGGGCACCTAGTTGAGCCTAGCCCGCATCCCGCGCAGCTCGAGCTCCAGCGCCTCCCGGTCGCCGCCCGCCACCGCCAGGCGCAGCTCGGCGGCGCGGATGGCGCGCCCGAGGTCCATCCGGGTGAAGTAGGAGCCGACGAGGTTGTTGAGCATCCGCCGGGCCACCTCGTGCGGCGTCCACGGGCGGGCGAGCTTCGCGGAGAGGACCGCCGGCACGGGCCGGCCGCCGTGGAAGGGATCGGCGAGCACCGGCTGGGCGCCGCCGAAGTGGCCGACGACGAAGTGGCCGTGCAGCCCGACGCCGGCCAGCGGCACGCCGGCGCGCCGGCCGACCTCGGCGTAGACGACGGACAGCAGGATGGGCAGCCCGACGCGCTGCTCGAGCACGAGGTCGAGCATCGAGCGGTCGGGGTGGTCGTAGTCCTTCTCCGCCCCGTGGAAGCCGTGCCGCCGGGCCAGCAGGTCGACGACGGCGGCCAGCTGATCCTGGGGCGCGGCCGCCGCGGCGCCCAGGTCGCCGCGCAGCTCCTCGCCCAGCGCGTCGAGCGCGGCGAGGGCGCCGGCGACGTCGACGTCGGGGCGCAGCTCGGCGGCGATCGCGAGGGCCAACCGGTCGAGCGGCGGGGCCGGCGAGGCCGCGAGGTCGCTGAACGAGGGCGCTTTCACTCCCCCTTATGAAAGCGACATCGATCTGACGCACCGTCAGCACCGTCGGTCGCGGCCCGTCCGCGCGCCCGTCCGCACCACCGCCTAGCCTCGTCGAGGGACGATCATGGATGGCGCGCAGACACCCGACTGGCCCGCGGCTCCCGCCGCGACGCTGGAGGGCGACCGCGTCCGCCTGGAGCCGTTGGCCGAAGCGCACCGCGGCGATCTCGAGGCGGCCGGCGGGCGCGACCCGGAGGTCTGGCGCTGGGTCGATCCAGGCGTGCCGGAGTCCCCGGCCGCGTTCGCGGGGTGGTTCGACGGCGCACTGCGCGAGTCGGCCGCCGGGCGCGAGGTCGCCTTCGCGACGATCGACCGCCGGACGGGCCGCGCCGTCGGCTCGACGCGGCTCCTGGCCCTGCGGCCGGCCGACCGGGTGGTGGAGATCGGCTGGACCTGGCTCGGCCGCGAGGCGTGGCGCACCGGCATCAACCTCGAGGCCAAGCGCCTGCTGCTCGCCCACGCGTTCGAGACGCTGGGCTGCCGGCGGGTCGAGCTCAAGACCGACGCGCGCAACCGCCGCTCGCGCGCCGCGATCGCGCAGCTGGGCGCGCGCTTCGAGGGCGTGTTCCGCAAGCACCGGCTGGTGCCCGTCGCGCGCGACACCGCCTGGTACGCGATCGTCGACGACGAGTGGCCGACCGTCCGCGAGCGCCTCGACGCGCGCATCGAGCGCCGCGCGGCTCCCCCGTCCGGCCCGGCGTGGTCGCACGCGCACCTCGACGCGCTCGAGCGCTTCGACATCGACGGCATCCCGGGGCTCACCTGGCTGCCGGTGCGCGGGCGCTTCGGCATCCTCGGCTTCGGCACGAACGCCTACGCCGCGGCGGCGGCCGGCGACACGGTGGTCGAGGACCACACGGAAGCCGGCAGCGGTCACGAGGAGCTCTACGTCGTCCTGCGCGGGCGGGCGCGCTTCACGATCGACGGAGACGACCTCGACGCGCCGGCCGGCACGCTCGTCCACCTCCCCAGCGGGGTGCGCCGGACCGCGGTGGCCGAGGAGCCGGGGACGGCGGTGCTGGCG
>DASVQH010000291.1:0-1618 GCA_036389195.1 Solirubrobacteraceae bacterium | reverse complement strand
CACCGACCAGCAGCACCGCCCGGCCCGCGTCCCGCTCACGCAGCGCCGTGATCGCCGCGACGGCGGCGGCGGGCGACGCGACTGCGACCGCTCCCGCCAGCTCCCCCAGCGCGGCCGCGACGGCGGTGCGCCCGTCGGCGTCGACGTCGACCAGCTCCGCGACCGTGCCGAGCACCCCGTCGGGCGCCCCCTCGCCGAGCAGCGCGCCCGACCCGTCGCGGCGGGCCAGCCCCACCGACAGCGCCTCGACGCGCGCCCGCCAGTGCGCCCGCTGCTGCTCGGCGGCCCGCTCCTGGCCGGCCAGCTCGCGCACGCGCTCCCGCGCGGCCTCGTACGCCTGCGCCGCCTCGGCGACCCGGTCGTCCAGGCCGGCCCCGGCGTCCGCCTCGACACCGGTCGCGTCGCGCGCGGCCTCCCACTGCTCCTGCGCCGCCCGCGTGCGCCCGTCGGCCTCGCCCAGCGCCTCGGACAGCCGCTCGATCTCCTCCGCGTTCGCCGCCACCCCGCTGCGCAGCGCGTCCGCGCGCCCGGCCAGCGTCGCGAGCCCGGCGCGGCGGTCGGCCAGCGCCCGGACGGCGGCGAGGTGCGCGCGCTCCGCCGCCGCGAGCGTGGCCTCGTGCTCGGCGCGCTCCTCCAGCACCTCGGCGAGCTGCTGCCGGGCGTCGACGACGGCCTCGACCAGCTCCGCCTCCTGCTCGGCGACCAGCTCGGCCTCGGCCTCCAGCTCGTCGGGGTCGCGCCCCGGCAGCCGCTGCTCCCCCGCGGCGGCCAGGTGCCGGGCCCGCTCCCGGGCGAGCCCGACGGTGCCGCGCAGCCGCTCGGCCAGCGCCGAGAGGCGGTACCAGGTGTCCTGCGCGCTCGACAGCCGCGGCGCGTCGTGGGCCAGGGCGAGCTCCAGGCGCTCCTGCTCGGCGCGGGCGACCGCGAGCTGCTCCTCCACCTCGGCGCGGCGGGCGCGGGCCGCCGCCTCGTCGGCCTCCTCGCGGGCGAGCTCGCCGCGCAGGATGACGAGGTCGTCGGCGGCCAGCCGCAGCCGGGCGTCGCGCAGCTCGGACTGCACCGCCTGCGCGCGCCGGGCGATCTCGGCCTGCCGGCCCAGCGGCTTGAGCTGGCGGCGGAGCTCGCCCGGGAGGTCGGTCAGCCGCGTGAGGTTGACCTGCATCCCGTCGAGCTTCCGCAGCGCCTTCTCCTTGCGCTTGCGGTGCTTCAGGACGCCCGCAGCCTCCTCGATGTAGGCGCGGCGGTCCTCCGGGCGGGACTGCAGCACGGAGTCGAGCTGCCCCTGCCCGACGACGACGTGCAGCTCGCGGCCGATCCCGGAGTCGCTGAGCAGCTCCTGGATGTCGAGCAGCCGGCACGCCGAGCCGTTGATCTCGTACTCCCCGGCGCCGTCGCGGAACATCCGGCGGGTGATCGAGACCTCGCTGTAGTCGATCGGCAGCGCGCCGTCGCTGTTGTCGATCGTCAACGTGACCTCGGCGCGGCCCAACGCCGCCCGCCCGGAGGTGCCGGCGAAGATGACGTCCTCCATCTTCCCGCCGCGCAGCGCCTTGGCGCCCTGCTCGCCGAGCACCCAGCTGATCGCGTCGACGACGTTGCTCTTGCCCGAGCCGTTCGG
>DASVQH010000290.1:0-12634 GCA_036389195.1 Solirubrobacteraceae bacterium | reverse complement strand
CAGGCGGCCCGTGCACGGCGGGCGCGCGACCGTGCGCGGGCGACGGCGGTCCACGCGATCGACGCGGCGGCCGAGGAGGCCGCGCGCGCGATCGAGGACGCCGAGACCCGGGTGCGCGCCGCGGCCGACCAGGCCGAGGCGGCCCTGCGCGACGCCGCCGCCGACCGTGCCCGCGCGCGGGAGGCCGAGGCGCGCGCCGGGGACCGCACCCTGCGCCCCGCCGAGGTCGCGCGCCTGCGCGCCGACGGCCCGTCGGGCCCGGCGGTGCTCGGCGCGGCGCTGCGGTCGCTGGCCGGCGCCCGCGCGTCCGGCGACCGGGCCGGGCTGGTGCGCGCGCTCGGCGACGTCGCCGCGGCGGCGGTGCGCTGGCGCGACCGCCTCTAGCGCGCCCGCTTGAAGACCATCAGGTGGCCGTCCTTCTCGCCCTCGAAGGCCATGTCCGTGAGGATCTTCACGAGCTCCCAGCCCTCGGCGCCCATCTGGTTGAGCTTCTCCTCCAGCGCGCCGCGGTTGAGCTCATCGCGGCTGCGGCCCATGAAGCCGTGGGTCAGCGTCTCGGTCGTGTACTCGTAGGCGGCCATGCAGCCGAGCCTACCGGCGGTCAGAGGACGACGAGGTCCACGCGGTCGCCGGGCTGCATCTGCCCGGCGTCGTGGGGTGCGACGACGAAGCCGTCGGCTTCGGCCAGCGCGCCGGTCATGTGCGAGCCCTGACGGCTCGTGGGGGTGGCCTCCAGGACGCCGTCGCCGGCGCGGCGCAGCGTGGCGGTGAGGAAGGTCGTGCGGCCGTCGTCGGCCTGGGCGGGGGCGGCGAGGCGGCCGGGCTGGGTGCGCAGCGCCGGGTCGGGCTCGCCGTGCAGCGCGCGCAGGAGCGGCTCGGCCAGGGCCAGGAAGCAGGCGACGACCGACAGCGGGTTGCCGGGCAGCCCGAACACGAAGGTGTCGCCGTGCGTGCCGCAGAAGACCGGCTTGCCCGGCTTGATCCGCACGCGCCAGAACAGCTCCTCGACGCCCTCGGCGGCCAGCACCGCCTTGACGTGGTCGTGCTCGCCGACCGAGACGCCGCCGGACACCAGCAGCACGTCCGCCTCGGCGAGCGCCGCGCGGACGCGGGCGGCGATCTCGGCCGGGTCGTCCGGGGCGTTGCCGTGGTCGGTCACCTCGGCGCCGGCGCGCCGGGCCAGCGCGGTGAGGACCGGGCCGTTGGAGTCGTGGATCTGCCCGGGCCCGAGGTCCACGCCGGCCGCGACCAGCTCGTCGCCGGTGGTCAGGAGGTGGACGCGCGCCGGGCGGCGGACCGTCACCCCGGTGACGCCGGCGGCGGCGAGCGCGGCGAGCCGGCCGAGGCTCAGCGGCTGGCCCGCCTCGAGCAGCACGTCGCCGGAGCGGACGTCCTCGCCGCGGTAGCGCACGAAGCGCCCGGGCTCCAGCGCCTCGGCGGCCGCCACGGTCCCGTTCGCGCCCTCCTCGGCGAGCTCGGAGCGCAGGATGGCATCGGCGCCCGGCGGCAGCGCCGCCCCCGTGGTGATGGCCACCGCCTCGCCGGGGCGCACCTCGGCGGGGGCGGGCTGCCCGGCGGCGACCGCGCCGGCGATCCGCAGCGGCGCGCGGCCGGGGGTGTCGGCGGCGCGGACGGCGTAGCCGTCCATCGCCGAGCGGTCGAAGCCGGGGAGGTCGAGCGGCGAGCGGACCGGCTCGGCGGCGATGCGGCCGACGGCGTCGCGCAGCGGCCGGATCTCGGCCGGCAGGGGCTTGACGGCCGCGGCGATCCGCGCCCAGGCCTCCGCGAGCTCGATCATGCGTCGTTCTCGCCCTGTGCCACGCCGGGCGCCGGCTCGACGGACGGGACGCCGGAGGCGGGGCCCCCGTGGGCTCCGCCCTCGTGCCCCGGCCCGCCGCCGTGCCCTTCCCGCACGGCCAGGGCGTGGGGGAGGATCTCCAGCAGCACCGCGAGGGCGTCGCGCACGCCGCCCGGGGAGCCGGGCAGGTTGACGATCAGCGCGTCGCCGCGCAGGCCGGCGACCGCGCGCGACAGCCACGCCCGCGGGAAGCTCTCGCTCGTCCGCACGCGCACGGCCTCGGGCAGGCCGGGGACATCGACGGGCGCGACCGCGCGTGTGGCCTCCGGCGTGACGTCGCGCGGCCCCAGGCCGGTCCCGCCGGTGGTCAGCACCAGCGCGCAGCCCACCCGGTCGCACAGCCGGATCAGCTCGGCCTCGATCTCGCGCCGCTCGTCGGCCACCAGCGCGGTCTCGGCCACGACCATCCCCGCGCCCTCCAGCGCGCGCACGATGATCGCCGTCGTCTCGTCCTCGCGCTCGCCCCGCGAGCGGGTGTCCGAGACGCCGAGGACGCCGACCCGGTGCTCAGCCACCGATCTGCGACATCGACCGCGCCGGCGGCACGAAGCCCGGCTCGTTGACGCGGTGCTTGAGCTCCTTGTGCCAGACCGCCTCGCGGACGACCGCCTCGAGCTCGGCGTCCGTGGCGCCCGCGCGCAGCGGCTCGCGCAGGTCGGTCTCCGTGACCGAGAACAGGCAGGTCCGCAGCCGTCCGTCGGCGGTCAGGCGGATCCGGTTGCAGTCGCCGCAGAACGGCTCGGTGACCGGCGAGATGAAGCCGATCTCGCCCTGGCCGTCGGCGAAGCGGTAGCGCCGCGCCGTCCCGCTGCGGGCGCGGCCGAGCGGCTCGAGCGGGTACGCCGCGTGGATCAGCCGCCGGACCTCCTCGTTGGGGAGGACCTTGCTCTGGTCCCAGGCGCGGTCGCCGTCGAGCGGCATGAACTCGATGAAGCGCACCTCGTAGGGCTTGCGGCGCGCCAGCTCGGCGAACGCCACCACCTCGTCCTCGGTGAAGCCCTTCAGCGCGACCGCGTTGACCTTGATCGGGCGCAGCGCCTCGAAGCGCTCGGCGGCCTCGAGGCCCTCGAGCACCTGCGCGAGCGAGTCGCGGCGGGTCATCGCGAAGAAGCGGTCGCGCGACAGCGAGTCGAGCGAGACGTTGACGCGCCGCAGCCCCGCGGCCACGAGCTGCTCGACCTGGCGGCCCAGCAGGTAGCCGTTGGTGGTCAGCGACAGGTCGTGCACCTCGGGCAGCGCGCTCAGCCGGGCGACCAGCCGCCACAGCTCGCGGCGCGCCAGCGGCTCGCCGCCGGTCAGCCGGACGTCGTGGACGCCCATGCGCGCCAGCAGCGCGACCACGCGCTCGATCTCCTCGTAGGAGAGGATCGCCGCGCGCTCGAGCCACGGCAGGCCCTCGGCGGGCATGCAGTACTGGCAGCGGAAGTTGCAGCGGTCGGTGACGGAGATCCGGACGTCGCCGATGGCGCGGCCGTGACCGTCGATGAGCGGCTCGAGCGCGGCTGGGCTCACAGGCCCTGCGCCCGCCAGTCCCCGGAGCGCCCGCCGGTCTTCTCCAGCAGCCGCACGTCCTCGACCACGACGCCCTTCTCGATCCCCTTGACCATGTCGTAGACGGTCAGCGCGCCGACGGCGCAGGCGGTCAGCGCCTCCATCTCGACGCCGGTGCGGTCCGTGGTGCGGGCGGTGGCGGTGATCGTCACCGTGCCGGCGTCCGCGTCGACGGCCACGTCGGGGTCGAGCTGGGAGAGCGCCAGCGAGTGGCAGAGCGGGATCAGCTCGTCGGTCCGCTTGGCCGCCTGGATCGCGGCGATGCGCGCGACCGCGACGACGTCGCCCTTGGGCGCGTCCCCCGCGGCGACGCGAGCGGCGGTCGCGGGCGCCATCCGCACGACGGCGCGGGCGGTGGCGGTGCGGGCGGTCGCCGGCTTGCCGCCGACGTCGACCATCCGCGCGCGACCCGCTTCGTCGAGATGGGTCAGCTGGGCTCCCTCCACTCCGCCGATCATAGACCCCGCCTACGCTGTGTCAGGCATGCTCGTCTCCGTCCGCCTCTTCGCCGGTCTCAAGGAGCGCGCCGGCGCCGGCCGCGTCGACGTCGAGGTCCCCGAGCCGGCCACCGTGGCGGGGCTCCTGGAGGCCGTCGCGACCACGCCGATCGGCCCGCTGCCCCCGCGCTCCTGCATCGTCGCGGTCAACCGCGAGTACGCCGCCGCGAGCGCCCCGATCGCGCCCGGCGACGAGGTCGCGCTGATCCCGCCGGTCAGCGGCGGCGCGCTCGACGCCTCGCCGGTCCGCCGCGCCGCAGTGCTGGAAGAGCCGTTGTCCGTCGCGTCGCTGTCGGAGGCGGTGCGCGACCCGCGAGCCGGCGCGGTGGTGCTCTTCGAGGGCGTCACCCGCGAGGTCTCCCACCTCGACTACGAGGCCTACGCCGAGATGGCCGAGCCGCGCCTCGCCGCGATCGCCGAGGAGGAGGCGATCCGCCACGGGCTCTGCGCGGTGGCCGTCGAGCACCGGATCGGCCGCGTCGGGCTCGGCGAGCCGAGCGTGATCGTCGCCGCCTCCGCGCCCCACCGCGGCGAGGCGTTCGCCGGTGCCCGCGCGGTGATCGACCGCGTCAAGGCCGAGGCGCCGATCTGGAAGCGGGAGGAGGGCGTCTGGAAGGAGGAGGCCCTGCCGCCCGTCGACGGCGCCTAGCGGCCCAGCTGCAACGCGAGGTCGACCGCGTCGAGGCCAACCTCGTGGCCGGCGTCGCAGCGCAGCTCGACGTGGACGCGCTCCCCGCAGTCGCGGTGGCGGAGCGCCACGGGCCCGTCGCCGCCGTCGGCGACCCAGCGGTCGCCCCACCGCATCAGCGCGACGAGGACCGGGAACAGGTCCGCGCCCTTCTCGGTCAGGCGGTACTGCTGCCGGGTCCGCTGGCCGGGCTCGCGGTAGGCCTCGCGCTCCAGCAGCCCGGCATCGACGAGCTCGCGCAGCCGCGCGGCGGCCACCGGCTCGGAGATCCCCGCGCGCTCGGCGAGGTCCTGGAAGCGGCGCCCGCCGTAGAAGGCCTCCCGCAGCAGGAGGAACGCGGAGCGGGCGCTCACGACGTCGAGCGCGGCGGCGATCGAGCAGCGGTCGGCGGTCCAGCCGCCTCGGGGCTCGAGCGGCCCGGTCATGCGCACGGCGGTGTCCATGGGGCGCAGGATAGCTGACTTGGCATAAGGCAAGCCAGGGTGGTACGGTCCCGCTCACTATGCGAACCCTAAGCCAGCTTCGCCGCCGCGACGCCTCGCCGACCCTCGTCCTCGTGCTGGCGTGCGCGGCGGTCGTGCTGGCCTCGCTCGACCAGTTCATCGTCAACGTCGCGCTGCCCGAGATGGCGGGCGACCTCGGCGGCGCCGGCCTGTCCGAGCTCTCGTGGGTGCTCAACGGCTACGCGATCGTCTTCGCGGCGCTGCTCGTGACCTTCGGCCGGCTCGCCGACCGCTATCCCCGCGAGCACGGCTTCCTGCTCGGCGTGCTGGTCTTCACCGTCGCGTCGGCGGCGTGCGGGGCGGCGTCGAGCGTGGAGGTGCTGGTCGCGTTCCGGGTGCTGCAGGCGGCGGGAGCGGCGCTGCTGATGCCGACCTCGCTCGGCCTCGTCCTCGCCACCGCGCCGCTCGAGCGCCGAGCCGGCGCGGTGCGCGCGTGGACCGCGGTCGGCGGGCTCGGCGCCGCGCTGGGCCCGGTGGCCGGCGGGCTGCTCGTCGCCGCGAGCTGGCGCTGGGTCTTCCTGGTCAACGTGCCGATCGGGCTGGCCGCGCTGGCCGTCGGCTGGCGGAGGCTGCCGGCGGTGCCCGGCCACGCGATGCCGCGCCCCGATGCGCTCGGGACGCTGCTGGTGACCGCCGGGGTCGGCGCGCTCGCCCTCGGGCTCGTCGAGGGCGGCGACTGGGGCTGGGGAAGCGCCGCGACGGTCGGCGTCCTCGCCGCCGCGGGGGTCGCGCTCGCCGCGTTCGCCCTGCACACCGCGCGCCATCGCAACCCGCTCGTCGACCCGGCGCTGTTCCGCAGCCGCGGCTTCTCCGGCGCGGGCGCCGTGGCGCTTCTGTTCTCGATCGCCTTCGCGGCGATGCTGCTGTCGCTCGTGCTCTGGGAGCAGGAGGTGTGGGGCTACAGCGCGTTGCAGACCGGGCTGGCCATCGCCCCGGGGCCGCTGATGGTGCCGCTGTTCTCGTTCCTGGTGGCCGGGCGGGCGATCGCGCGCTTCGGGGCCGGCGTGGTCATCGCCGCCGGGTCGGTGACCTTCGCGGCCGGTGCCGGCTGGTGGGCGCTGGCGGCCGGGATCACCCCCGACTACGTCGGCGACATGCTCGGCGGGATGCTGCTCACCGGCATCGGCGTAGGCCTGACGCTGCCGACGCTGATGGCCAGCGCCGCGGGCGCGCTGGCGCCGCAGGCGTTCAGCGCGGGCTCGGCGGTCGTGACGATGCTGCGCCAGGTCGGGATGGCCGTCGGCGTGGCGGTGCTGATCGCCGTCCTCGGCTCCCCGCTCTCGCTGGAGGCGTTCCAGCGCGGTTGGATCGTCACGGCGGCCGTCGCGCTGCTGGCCGGAGCCGCCGGGGCGGTGCTGCTCGGCGCGCGCCGCGGATCTCCGGCGCCGGCGCCCGTGCCCGCCACCTGACGACGCCAGGGCGAGAACGAAGCAGCAGGCTCAGCGCGGCGCGTTCGACTGCGCGTACCACCCGATCAGGGCGTCCGCGGCTGCCTCGCAACGGGCGGTCCATGCGGGCGTGATCGGCGTGTCCTCCTCGACGAGGCTCGTCGTGAGGTAGCTCACGACGTCGCTGCGCCCGTTTCCGCGCACGAGCTTGCCGGCAAGGACGTTCGCGTAGGAGTCGTACTCGTCCTCGGGCCAGTCCTCGGCCGGGTCGCTCACGACCTCGTGAAGCCCAAGCGGGTCCCACTTCTCCCAGAGGATCTGGCGCATCTCGCGCAAGCCCTCGATGCGCCACCACCGGGCCCACTCCCTCGCGTCGTCCACCGCGCCGAGGGTAGTTCTCGGCCCGGCTGCTTGGCGGCGAAAGCGAGCCCGCCTGATGCCCGACCAGGACGGCGAGGATCGGGACATGCGGGACGCGGCTGCCTTCCAGGCGTAGGCACGCACCCGAAGCCGGTGGCCTCGCGTCGGCCGGGGAGGCGGCGCCCGTTCTGCGAGATCGGTAGCGGTGCTACGCCAGGCGTAGCGCCCGCTAGCTCTTGTTCGAGGAGAGGGCCACTTCCTGCGTCGAGCGATCGCGCGCGCAACGAGGCAGAAGCGGCGGCCGCGGCCGGCAGCGCTCCGATCCCTACCCGGAGGTCAGCGCGAGCTTGCCGAACTCCTCGCCGGCCTCCATCCGCGCGAACGCGTCGCGGGCCTCGCTCAGCGGGCGCTCGGAGTCGATGACCGGCCGGATCTGAGTCACGGCGAGGAAGTTGACGAGGTCGCGAAGCTCGTCGCGGGTGCCCATCGTCGAGCCGAGGACGTCGAGCTGGCGGTAGTAGACGTGGCGCAGCTCGGCGCTCGGATCGAAGCCGCTCGTGGCCCCCGCGACGACGATCTTGCCGTGCTCGGCGACGGAGCGGATCGAGTGCTTCCAGGTCGCCTTTCCGACCGTCTCGATGACCACGTCGACGCGGTTGGGGACCCGCTCGCCGCTGCCCAGCGTCACGTGCGCGCCCAGCTCGCGGGCGCGCTCCAGGCGGCCCTCGTCGCGGCTGGTGACGGTCACCTCGATCCCCGCGCCGGCGGCCAGCAGGATCGCCGCGGTGGCCACGCCGCCGCCGGCCCCCTGGATCAGCACGCGCTGGCCGGGCCGCAGGGCCCCGCGCACGAACAGCATCCGGTAGGCGGTGAGGTAGGCGGTGGGCAGGCAGGCGGCTTCGGCGAAGCTCAGCTTGGCGGGCTTGTCGAGCAGGTTGGCCCGCGGCACGGCGACGCGCTCGGCGAACGTCCCCTGGTGGCGCTCGGAGAAGATGCTCCAGCCCTGCTCGTCGTCGACGACCGCGTGCAGGACGACCTCGCGGCCGTCCGCCGTCACGCCGGCCGCGTCGCAACCCAGGATCATCGGCAGGCGCTCCTCCGGGAGCCCGACCCCGCGCAGCGACCACAGGTCGTGGTGGTTGAGCGTCGCCGCGCGCACGGTGACGAGCTCCCAGCCGTCGGGCACGTCGGGCTCGGGCCGCTCGCCGACCTCCAGGCCGGACAGCGGGCTCTCGGGATCCTGGGCGGCGGCGTAGGCGGCGAGCATGGCCGCAGACTTCACCACACCGAGTCGAACAGCAGCTCGGAAGCCAGCGCCTGCACCGCCAGCAGCGCCAGCACGAGCCGCAGGTGCCGGCGCGGCAGCGCGGCCGCGGCGGCGAGGCAGAGCAGCGGCGCGAAGAACAGCCAGATCCGCTCGGTCTCGGCCTTGGTGAAGCCCAGCAGCGCCGAGATCGCGATCACGGCGAAGATCGCCAGCGCGACGGTCCGCCCGGCGGCCAGCGCCCGCAGGGCCAGCCAGCTGATCGGCAGGCCGACGGTGACCAGGAACGCGGTGGGGGAGCCGAGCACCCAGAACCAGTACGGCCGTCCGCGGGCGATCCCGGCGCGGTAGACCTGCTCGGTGCTCGTCAGCGTGCCGAGCGGGTCGAAGCCCGTGGCGGCGTGCAGGAGGGCGTAGAACGCGACGAGCCCGATGCCCGCGAGCCCCGCGGCGAGCACCGCCGCGCGCAGGCCGTCGCGCCGCAGCCAGACCACGGTCGCCCACGCGCCGACCGCCAGCAGCGACCAGGCGAAGAACGACACGGCGGCCAGCACCAGCGGCCCGGCCCAGCGCGGCGCCTGCACGAGCGCGAGCGCGGCGAGGATCCCCAGCGTCATGTACAGCCCGTCGGCGGAGGTGACGCCGAACATCGCCGCGCCCGGCGAGAGCGCCAGCAGCAGGGCGGCCATGCGCGCCGCCGGCTCGTCGAGCAGGCGCCGGGCGAGGAGGTAGAGCACGGGCGTCCCGAGCGCCCCGGCGGCGATGCAGAGCGCCGCCAGGCCCGCTGGGGTGTCGATCCCCAGCGCGTGCATGACCACGAGCAGGCCGGGCGGGTGGCCGGCGGCGTGGACGGGGAGCGCCGGCACGACCTCCGCGAACCGGTCGAGGAAGATGTGGACCCCGTAGCGGAGCGCCGGCAGGGCGGGCAGGTACTCGTTGGCCGCCTCGAAGGAGCGGGCGGGATCGAAGACGCGGTCCCAGGCCTCGGGGCCGCCGCGCGCGGCAGCGACCGCCAGCCGAACGAGGACCGTGAGGCCGAGCGCGGCGCCCGCGAAGGTGGCCGGGCGCACGGCGACGAGGCGCGGCCCGGCCCACACCGCACCCGCGAGGACGACGAGCGCCACGGCGAGGAGCGCGTGGGCTCGCACGTCGCCCCGCCAGACGAACGGCGGCTCGGGGACGTAGAGGCGGGTGCCGCCCGCGGCGAGGACCTGGCCTGCCGCGACCGTGGCGGCCATGACGGCGAAGGCGAGCGCCGGCACCGCGATGGCGCCGCGCCCGCCCGCGTCCCTGTCAGCCTGTGCCGCCATGCCGCCCGGCATCCTCGCCCACATGCGACGCGGAGGGGTGCTCGCCGCCGCCCTCGCGGCCGCGGGGTGCGGCTCGCTGCCCGCCTACCGCACGCCGAAGGCCGCCGAGCCCGCCCGCTCGCCCGCGCTCGCCGAGCCGCCGGCCGGACGGGTCGTCCAAGTCGGCGCCGGGCCGGAGGGCGTGGCGGCGGACCCGCGCTCCGGTCGGGTGGCGGTCGCGCTGCACGAGCCGCCGACGCTCGCGCTCCTGCGCGCGTCCGACGGCGCGGTCGTGCGCCGCGTCCCGCTGCCCGGCGCGGCGCGGCACCTGCAGCTCGCCCGCCCGGGCGGCCCGTTCCTCGTCCCCGCCGAGACGGCGAACCAGGTCGTCGAGGTCATGCCCGACGGCACCGCGCGCCCGCCACGGCCCACCGGCGCCCAGCCTCACGACGCCACCGCAGCGGGCGGCAGGATCTTCGCCGGCGACGAGCGCGCGGACACGGTGACGGTGCTCGGCGAGGAGCGTTTCCGGGTCGCCCGCCAGCCCGGCGGTCTCGCGCCGGTCGAGGACGGCCGCCAGGTCGCCGTCGTCTCCGTCCGCGACCGGGTGATCGAGCTCTACGACGCCCGCAGCCTGCGCCGCACCGCCCGCGCCAACGCCGGCGTCGGTCCGACCCACGTCGTCTCCGACGGGCGCGAGACGCTCTACGTCACCGACACGGCCGGCGACGCCCTGCTGGTCTTCCGCACCCGCCCGCGGCTCGAGCTGACCCGCCGGGTCGCGCTGCGCACCGCCCCCTACGGCATCGCGCTCGACACGCGGCGCCGGCGCCTGTGGGTGACGCTCACCGGCACGAACCGCATCGTGAAGCTGTGGACGAACGGGCCGCGGACGGTGGCGAACCTCGCCTCGGTCCGCCAGCCCGACACCGTCGCCGTCGACGAGACGACCGGGCGCGCGTTCGTGACCGGGCGGGCGGACGGCGTCCTTCAGCTGCTCGACCCGGCCGACCGCCGCCCGCGCACCAGGTAGACGAGCGCCGACACCACGCACAGCCCGGCGCTGACCGCCGCCCAGCGCGCGAGGTAGCCGTGCCACTCCAGCGCCGAGACGCGGGCGTAGGCCGCCTCGCCCTTGCCGAGCAGGACCGGGAAGTACGCGAGGGCCAGCAGCGCCGACAGCGCGACCGGCACGCGGACGAAGTTGACCGCCGGGCCGAGCCGCGCCGCCGCGAGCCGGTCGAGCACGGCGTAGAGCGGCAGCAGCACGAAGTCGTGCAGGACGATCGCGCCGACGAACCAGCCGAGCACGTACAGGTGCGGCCGCACGCCGGCGAGCTGGAAGATCGCCCAGCCGGCCAGCGCGAACGACGCCAGGTGCGCGATCAGGTGCACCGGCCCGTCCCCGTACAGGCGGCGCAGGATCATGTCCGGAAGGTCATCCGCGCGACCCACTTCGTGTTGTGCACGCCGGGCAGCGCCGGCACGATGACGCGCGCCGGGAAGCCGTGGTCCATGGACAGGTCGGCGCCGTTGACCTTCAGGGCCAGGAGCGCGTCCCCGGCCATCAGCTGGTCGCGCGAGAGCGTCGCCTCGCGCAGGATGCCCTTCGGCTGCAGCGACTCCACGAAGACCTCGCGGGCGCCGGCCGCGCCGGCCATCCGGGCGAGCGCGGCGAGCGGCACGCCGGTCCAGTCCTGGAACGTCGACCAGCCCTCGACGCAGGCGATCGGCAGGGTCGCGGTCCGCTGCGGCAGCGCCAGCAGCTGCTCGCGCGACAGCGTGACGTCCCGCGCGCCGCCGCGCAGCTCGAGCGCGTAGGCCCCGGGCGCGGCCATCGCGGGCGTCACGTTGGCGGCGCGGGCGGTCTTGTTGACCTGGAAGTCGTTGGGGCCCGAGCCCCGCGGGTCGCGGCGGGGGGAGAGGAAGGCCAGCGCGCGCAGCGGGCCGCCGGACGCCGAGCCGGCGTTGGCGACGACGAGCGTCGCCGACGCCGCCCCTGCGAAGGCGAGCAGGCCCCGGCGCGAGAGCGTCGGGCGCGCCGGGTCGGCGGAGACGAGGCCGTCGGGATCGCGCGGCTCGGGCACCGTCTCGGCCAGCGAGGCGCGCAGCGGCGCGAGCCCGCGCTCCCGGTAGGTCCGGAACACGACGGGCATCTTCACGACCAGGTGCACGGCCAGCGAGGCGACGAACACCACGGCGGCGTAGTAGTGCGCCACCACGAAGTTGAACTTGAAGACGTAGAAGTACTGGATGTTCAGCACGCCGGTGGCGAGCAGGAAGACCGTGCTCGACACCAGCAGGGCGATCGACAGGCGCTCGATCGCCTGGGCGGGGGTCGCGGCGGGCGGCCACGCGAACAGCCGCGGGATGACCGACCACAGCTTGAACAGCACGATCGGGATCGCCGCCAGCCCGACGTTGACGTGCAGGCCCTGGTTGAACGCGTAGAGCCACGAGGGCCCGGCGAACCAGTCGAAGGTCAGGGGCAGGTCCTTCGCGGGCGGGATGATCGCGTTCATCCCCAGCGACGGGTTGTAGGCCGCGTGGGAGAGAAAGCCCGTGACGCTGGAGACCGTCATCAGCACCAGCAGGACCGACCCGAGGATCGACGTTAGCCACGGGCCGCGCAGCGGGCTGCGCCAGAAGCCCGGGCGGAACGGCGGCAGCGGCGGCGGCGGGCGCATCAGCCGCGCGCCAGCCGCGCGAACCAGCGGCCGCCGTCCATGAAGATCTCGGCGGGGGCGAGGCCGGCCGCGGCGGCGACCGCCGCGATCCCGTCCACCGAGACCCGCGCCCACGCGAACCACTCGCTGACCGCGTGGCCGGCCTCGATGCGCACGCGGGTCGCGCCCGTCGGGGCGCCCGGCGGGTCGATCTCGACGATCGCCTCGCCGCCCGGCGCCAGCAGGGCGGCGACGCGGCCGAGCAGCGCCTCCGGCCAGCCGCCGATCCCGATGTTGCCGTCGAGCACCAGCGCGGTGGCCCAGCGCCCGGCCCCGGGGACGTCGGCGAAGATCGAGCCCTGCACGGCCCGGCCACCGCGCGAGCGGGCGATCGAGACGGCGGTGGGGACGAGGTCGACGCCCAGCGCCTCCTTGCCCGACGCGGCCAGGGCGGTCAGCAGGCGGCCGGGGCCGCAGCCGACGTCGAGCACCGGGGCGGCGGCGCGCGCGGCGATGCGGTCGTCGACGGCCGACGTCGGCGCCAGCCAGCGCTCGAGCGGGAGGCGCTCG
>DASVQH010000289.1:0-11847 GCA_036389195.1 Solirubrobacteraceae bacterium | reverse complement strand
GCCACCCACGCCGCCGGGGCCTCCCAGCTGCACCTGCCGGGCGCGGTCTTCGACGCGCTGGCGCTGCGCACGCCGGTCGTCGTCCCCGCCAACCGCGGCGCCGCGCTGCTGTTCACCGGGATCGTCCCGCGGGCGGTCGGTCCGAAGCAAGCGGCGCAGCTCGTGGCGGCGGCCGCCGCGCAGGGCCTCGCGCCGGCGCTCGGCGCGACCGCCGTACGCCACGCCCACACGCACGCGCACCGGCTGGCGACGATCGCGGGCGAGCTCGGGATCCGCGCCCTCCCGGACGCCGTTCTGGCAGGGTAGGGCGCCGCGTGCCCGTCTCCGCCGACCACCTGCTGATCCCCTGGTACGAGCGGCTGCGGGCCGACGTCCCCGGCCTCGAGCTCTTCGACGTCCACACGCACGTCGGGCGCAACGATCCCGACGGCTTCAAGCAGACGCCGGGCGAGCTGCTCGAGCGCCTGCTCGCCGCGGGCGGCGCGAGCGCGGCGGTCTTCCCCATGCACGAGCCCGGCGGCTACCCGCCGGCCAACGACGCCGTGCTGGAGGCCGCGCGCGCCTCCGGCGGGCGGCTGACCGCGTTCTGCCGCGTCGACCCGCGGCTCGGCGACGCCGCGGTGCAGGAGGCGCGGCGGACCCTCGACGCGGGCGCCCGCGGGATCAAGCTCCACCCGCGGGCGGAGAGCTTCGGGCTCGACGCGCCCGCCGTCCGCGGCCTCGCCGCCCTGGCCGACGAGCGCGGCGTGCCGATCCTCATCCACGCCGGCCGCGGGATCCCGGCGTTGGGCCGCCACACCGTCGCGCTCGCGCACGAGTTCCCGGCCGCGCGCTTCATCCTCGCCCACGCCGGCATCTCCGACCTCGCGTGGCTGTGGCAGGAGCTCCCGGCGCACCCGAACCTCTTCCTCGACACCGCGTGGTGGGCGCCCGCCGACCTCCTCGCGGTCTTCGCCTACGCGCCGCCCGGGCAGGTGCTGTTCGCCAGCGACTCGCCCTACGGGACGCCCGTCGGCTCGGCGGTCCTGGTCCTGCGCTGCGCGCTGCAGGCCGGGCTCAGCGTCGAGCAGGTGGTGGAGGTGGGCGGCGGCCAGGCGCGGCGGCTCCTGGCCGGTGAGGCGCCGCGCGACCTCGGCCCGGCGCCTGGCGTCCGGCCGGAGCGCTTCGTGGTCGACCCGCTGCTCGAGCGCGTCGCCACCAACCTGCAGACGGCGTTCGGCCGGCTCGTCCCGCCGGAGAACCAGGGCGCCGACGAGTCGCTCGCGCTCGCGCGCCTCTGCTGCGCCGTCGGCGAGGACTCGCCGCACGCCGAGCTGTGCGCGCAGATCCTCGAGCTGCTGGACCGCCACGCCGCGTTCGCGCAGCGGCCGGAGGAGGAGCGCCTGCAGTTCTCGGAGCTCGGCATCCTCGTCACCGCGCTCGCGCTTGCCCGCACCCCCGCGGTGGGCCTGCCCGAGCTCGAGACCGAGCCGGCGCCCGAGCGCGAGGAGATCGGCGCCTGAGCTCGCCGGCGCCGCTGTCGTGGGCGTCCGTGGTCGCATGGAGGGCCGAACGTCAGCAGCTGGCGGCGCGGGCGCGGCCGGGCACGCTGCTCGACGTCGTGTCCCGCGTGTGCGGATTGCACGCGCAGGTCATGGGCTCGGCGGAGCTGACCGCGTGGACGCGGGTCGAGGGACTCGCCAAGGGCGCGGTCGCCGCGGCCCTCTGGAAAGACCGCACGCTGGTCAAGACCTGGGCGCAGCGGGGGACGCTGCACCTTCTGCCCGCGAGCGAGCTCGCGCTGTGGGTGGCGGCGCAGAGCGAGGTGCGGCCGCGGTACGAGCAGCCGGCGTGGCTGCGCCACCACGGACTGACCCGCGAGGGCGCCGAGGCGATGCTGGAGGCGATCGCCCGCGCGCTGGCCGGCGGTGAGTGGCTGACGCGGCGCGAGCTGGCGGAGCGGGTCGCCGGCGCCACCGGCGTGGAGGCGCTGGCCGAGAAGCTGCGCGGCGGGTTCGGGGACCTGCTCAAGCCGGCCGCCTTCCGGGGGGACCTCTGCTTCGCGCCGAGCGCCGGGCCGGAGGTGCGCTTCACGTCGCCGGCGGCCTGGCTGGGCCGGCCGGTTGCGCTGCCGCCGGGGCCTGACGCCGTCCGCGAGGTCGCCCGCCGCTACCTGGCCGTCTACGGCCCCGCGCCGCGCGAGCAGCTCGCCCGCTGGTTCGGCCTGAGGTCGCCCGCGCAGGCGGGCCGGTGGATCGCGTCGCTGGGCGACGACGTCGTCGAGACGGACCTCGGCTGGATGCTCGCCGCCGACGTCGAGGCGGCGGCGGCAGCCGAACCCTCCGGCGTCGTGCGGCTCCTCCCAGCCTTCGACCACTACGTCGTCGCCGCGCCGCGCGACGAGCCGGCGGTGCTCGCGGCCGAGCACCGCGGCGCCGTCTACCGCCCGCAGGGCTGGCTGTCGCCGGTCGTCCTGGTCGACGGGGTGATGGCCGGCGTGTGGAGGCACGAGCTGCGCGGCGGGCGCCTCGTCGTCGACGTCGAGCCGTTCGGGGACCTGCCCCGCGCGGGGGTGGAGGCGGAGGCCGCGGCGCTGGCGAGCTTCCTGGGTGCCGCCGACGTCGAGCTGGGCGCCTAGCGCGGCGGGGGCGGCGGGGGCGTCGACTCGCCCGGCCACTCGGCCGGCGGCGGGGCGCCGGACTCGTCGAGCACCTCGACGGTCCCGAGCTCGACCAGCAGCACGATGTGGCGCGCCGAGACGGCGACGAAGTCGTGCGTCGTGCCCTCGCCGCCGTGGACCGGCGCGATCTCGACGTCGGTCAGCGCGATGAACCCGTGGTCGTTGGCGTTGAGGAAGTCGGTGACGCGGCTGCGGTAGCCCTCGTTGGGCAGCTGGAGCGTCCCGATGATCCGGCGGGCCTCCGTCTCCACGAACACGCGCTCTCGGCGGAAGTGCATCGCGCGCACTATAGGGTCGCGATCCGATGCCCATCGATCCCGACACCGCCCTGCGGCCGTGGCTCGACGCCCTGGCCACAGAGCTCGGCGGCCCGCTCGCGCTCTACGACGCCCACACCCACATCGGCGCCAACGACCCCGACGGGTTCCGCCAGACGCCCGAGCAGCTGCTCGCCCAGCTCGAGAAGGCCGGCGACGCCCGCGCGGCGGTGTTCCCGATGCACGAGCCCGCCGGCTACCCGCCCGCCAACGACACGGCGCTGCAGGTCGCCGAGGCCTCCGGCGGGCGGCTGGTCGCCTACTGCCGCGTCGATCCGCGCGCCGGCGCGCTGCGCGAGGCGACGCGGATGCTCGACGCCGGCGCCTGCGGGATCAAGCTGCACCCGCGGGCCGAGCGCTTCGGCCTCGACGAGCCGGCCGTCGCCGACCTCGCCGCGCTGGCCCACGACCGTCGCGTCCCGATCCTCATCCACGCCGGCCGCGGGATCCCGGCGCTCGGGCGCCACACCGTCGAGCTGGCCACCGCGTACCCCGACGCCGTCCTGATCCTCGCCCACGCCGCGATCTCCGACCTCGCCTGGCTGTGGCGCGTGCTGCCCGACCACCCGAACGTCCTCGTCGACACGGCGTGGTGGAGCCCGATCGACCTGATGGCGCTCTTCCTGCTCGCCCCGCCCGGGAACATCGTGTGGGCCAGCGACTCGCCCTACGGCTCGCCGGTGCCCAGCGCGGTCAACGGCCTGCGCTGCGCCCGCCAGGCCGGCCTCGACGCCGCCGTCGTGCGGGAGATCGCCGGCGGGCAGATGGCGCGCGTCCTCGACGGCGAGGCCCCGCGCGACCTCGGGCCGGCGCCGGGGCCCGGGGCCGCCCGCCCGCTCGACCCGGTGTACGAGCGCATCGTCGCGCACCTCACCGCGACGCTGGCGCGCGCCTTCGTGCGCGCGGACTACTCCGAGACCTTGGCCCTGGCGCGGCTGGCCTGCGCGGTGGGGGAGGGCACCGAGCACAGCCGTCTCTGCGCGGGGGTGCTGGAGCTGCTCGACCTCTTCGAGGCCAACCTCGCGCCACCGCCCGACGGGCGCCCGATCCCGCTCGCCGGCCGCTTCCTGCTCGCCGCGCTGACGCTGGCCCGGACGCCCGACGTCGCGCTGCCCGACCGCCCGGACGCGCCGGCGCCGGCGCGGGAGATCAGCGGGTAGGCGCCCGCATCCGCGCCAGCCGCGCCAGCCCCTCCTCCAGCACCGCCTCGCGCTTGCAGAACGCGAAGCGCACCCACGGGCGGCCCGCCTCCGCGTCGTCGTGGAAGGCGGCGCACGGGATGGCCACCACGCCGGCGCGCTCCGGGAGCGCCAGGCAGAACGCCACGCCGTCCTGCTCGCCGAGCGGCCGGACGTCGGCGCACACGAAGTAGGTCCCGGCCGGCCGCACGACGCCGAAGCCGGCCGCCTCCAGGCCCGCGCACAGGAGGTCGCGCCGCGCCCGCAGCGACGCCACGAGCGCCTGGACCGCCTCCCAGCCGTGGGTGAGGGCGTGCGCGGCGGCGTGCTGGAACGGCGTCCCGCCCGAGAAGGAGAGGAACTGCTTGGCGCCCGCCGCGGCGCTGACCAGCTCGGCCGGCCCGGTCGCCCACCCGACCTTCCAGCCCGTCAGCGAGAACGTCTTGCCCAGCGAGGAGATCGTCAGCGTCCGCTCGGCCATCCCGGGCAACGTGGCCAGCGGCACGTGCTCGCCGTCGAACACCAGGTGCTCGTAGACCTCGTCGGTGATCGCCACGAGGTCGTGCTCGACGCAGACCGCCGCCACGGCCTCCAGCTCGGCGCGGGACAGCACGCGGCCGGTGGGGTTGTGCGGCGAGTTGAGCAGCAGCAGCCGGGTGCGCGGCCCGATCGCCGCGCGCAGCGCGTCGCCGTCGATCGCGAAGTCCGGCGCGCGCAGCGTCACCGGCCGCCGCTTCCCGCCCGCGAAGCCGATCGCCGCCGCGTAGGAGTCGTAGTACGGCTCGAAGACGACGACCTCGTCGCCGGGGTCGCACAGGCCCAGCAGCGCGGCGGCCAGCGCCTCGGTCGCGCCGAAGGTCACCAGGACCTCGGTCTCCGGGTCCACCTGGAGGCCGTAGGCGCGCGCCTGGTGCGCCGCCACCGCCTCGCGCAGCGCCGGCACGCCGCGCCCGGGCGCGTACTGGTTGTGGCCGGCGCGCAACGCGGCCGCCGCGGCCTCGACGACCGCGGGCGGGCCGTCCTCGTCCGGGAAGCCCTGGCCGAGGTTGACCGCGCCGGTGCGCTGCGCGAGCGCGGTCATCTCGGTGAAGATCGACGTGCCGAGCCCGGCGACCCGCTGCGCCGCCATCAGTCGCCGCCCTTGCGCCGGCGGGCGAAGAAGACGATCGCGCCGATCACCGCCGCCAGCAGCGCGACCTCGGCCGCCAGCGTCACGGCCAGGCTCTGGTCGGCCGTCGCGCGCTGGATCGCGCGGAAGGCGATGGACGTCCCGAAGAACAGGCCGAGCGTCCAGAACAGCAGGGTGCGGTCCACCCGGCGCATCCTCCCAGGTGGACCGCGACGCCGTCCCGGAGCCGTGGCCCGGGACGGCGTCCGCCGTTCGGCCTAGGGCTGGACGGTGCAGCCCGTCTGGGCGTCGATGCCGGTGTCCAGCGTGACCTTCCCGCCGTCCGTCTGGCAGAAGATCGAGTCCGGGTTGTTGTCGCGGCTGTCGATGACGTCGACCCCCGCCCCGCCGTTCAGCGTGTCCTTGCCGAGGCCGCCGGTGAGGAAGTCGGCGCCCGCGCCGCCGTTGAGCGTGTTGCCGATGCCCGACCCCTTCAGGTAGTCGGCGACCGCGCCGCCCGTGACGTCCTCGACGTCCGAGCGCACGTAGTCGCCTTCCTCCGCGTTGGTGTCGCCGTCGGGATCCGCGCCGTCGTTGCGGATCGAGTCGAGCGTCACGGCCACCTTGCCGGCGCGGGACGCGTAGGTCACCGCGTCCTTGCCGTCGCCGCCGTAGACGCCGTCGGGGCTGGACGACGAGGACTGCGTGAACGTGTCGTTGCCGTCGTTGCCGAACATGCTGTCGGCCGCGGGGCTGTCGCCGATCTTGTCGTCGCCGGGCCCGCCGATGAAGCGCGTCGGGATGGGCAGCGTCTGGTTGATCGTGTCGTTGCCGTCGTTGCCGTCCATGGTCAGCGCCTCGACGCCGGCCGCCGGGCAGTTCACCTTGGCGCCGTTCTGCGTGCAGCCGCTGCCCGCGGCGAGCGTGCCCTTGGTGTCGGCGAACGTCAGCACGCCGTTGGCCAGCGTCACGGACATCGTGCTGCCGACGGGCGCGCCCGGCGCCCCGGCCCCGGAGGTGAAGACGATCCGGCTGCTGACCCGGTCCACCGAGGCGCCGAGGCTCTTCACGACCTGCGAGCACAGGCCGTCGGTCACGTCCTCGAAGTCGATGTACGCGAGGTCGGCGCCGCCGCTGCAGGCGACCTGGTCCTGACGGTCGTCGCGGGTGCGGAGCGTGTCGCTCCCCGAGCCGGCGTCGATGTTGTCGAGCCCGGGCCCACCGTCGACGTCGTCGAAGTCGTCGCCGGAGCGGATCTTGTCCGCGCCGTCGCCGCCGAACACGTCGTCGTCGCCTTCCTGGCCGAAGATGTCGTCGTTGCCGTCGCCGCCGTCGAGCGCGTCGTCGTCGCCGCCGCCGGTGACGAGGTCGTCGCCGGTGCCGCCGAAGACCTGGTCGGCGTCGCTCTCGCCCTCGAGCTGGTCGGAGCCGCCGGCGCCGGTGACGATGTCGTCGCCGTACAGCCCGTGGATCTCGTTCGGGTTGCCGTTGCCGGTCAGGACGTCGTCGTACCAGGTGCCGGTGATGTTCTCGACGTCGGCGCCGACCTTGTCCTTCTCGCCGGACGCGCCGTCGTTGGCCACCCCGTCGAGGTTGACGTTGACGGGGCCGACGACGGAGATCCGGGCGCCGTAGTCGACGGTGTCGACGCCGGTGCCGCCGATGAACGTGTCGGGCATCGCCCGCGGGTCGTCGTCGTCGCCGTCCATCCGGTCGTTGCCGTCGCCGCCGTCGAGCGTGTCCGTCCCGCGGTCGCCTTCGAGCGAGTCGTCGCCGGTGCCGCCATAGAGCAGGTCGTTGCCGTTGCCGCTGTAGAGCGAGTCGTTGCCCTCGTCGCCCTTGAGCGTCGAGACGTCCTCGGCGTCGTTGAGGGCCCTCAGCGTGTCGGCCCCCAGGCCGCCGTTCATCTTGTCGGCGCCGTCGTTGGAGTAGATGCTGTCGTTGCCGTCGCCGCCGTAGAGCGTGTCGTTGCCCGACCCGTAGGTGCTGAGGTCGTCGAACCCGGCCTCGCCGTAGGCGGTCGAGGGGCCGGCCGGGGTGTGGTCGTCGAGGTCGTCCTCACCCGCACCGAGGTAGGTGGTGCGCGGCAGGGTGTACGGGTCGAGCTCGTAGACGACGTGGTCGTCCTTGTCGCCGGCGCTCGTGTAGGCGCTGGTGATGCCCTTCGGGCAGATCACGGTGGTGGGGTCGGGGACGTAGCCCTGGCCGGTCACGTACACGGTGTCGCGCGTGCAGACGCCGGTGCCGGTGCCGAGCGTGATCGTCCGGTTGTCCTCCAGCCGGATGTCCTCGTCGCTGTACGTGGTCGACCATTCGAGGTTGTTGTACTCGCCGGCGGCCGCTTCGAACTTCATCTGGCCGTCGACGTCCTTGCCGAGCGAGACGGTGCCCGCGGCGGCGGGCGAGGCGGCGATCGCGGGGATCGCCAGCGCGAGCGCGAGGCTGGCGGCGCGCCGCATCGCGCGCCGGGGCGGGGGATTCATGGCGGGGGTACGTCCTTTACGGCAGGGGATGGGGGTCTTTCCTCTGAACCACCCAACGGACCGGCGGTGGCGGTCCTTTTTCGGCCCTGGACGGATGTTCGACGGCGAACTCAGGCGCCCGTGGGCCCGAACCGCTCGGCGGCGATCCGCCCCGGGGCGTGCCCGAGCGCGACGAGCGCCTTCGTGGCCGCCTCGACGAACCCGGTCGGGCCGCAGACGAAGGCGCGCGGGCGCGCGGACGGCGGCGCCCCGACCGCCGCGAGCATCTCCGCGCTCACCCGGCCGGTGCGCCCGCGCCACTCCGGCGGCCACCCGCGGGTGTAGGTCTGCACCACCTCGGCGCGCGGCGGCGTGCCGAGCACCTCGAGCTCGCCGCGGAACAGCAGCGCTTCGGGCGAGCGGGCCGAGACCAGCAGGGTGGCCGGGACGTCCGAGCCCGCGGCGGCGCGGGCGCGCAGCATCGCGCGGAACGGCACGACGCCCGAGCCGCCGGCCAGCATCAGCAGCGGCCCGCCGTCCTCGGGCGTCCAGGCGAAGTGCGAGCCGATCGGGCCGCGCAGCTCGAACTGGTCGCCTGGGCGGATCTGGTCGACCAGATAGGGCGAGACCTCCCCGTCGTCGAGCCGCTCGACGGTCAGCTCGAGGTGCTCGTCGCCGGGCGCCGAGGCGATCGAGTAAGAGCGCTGGGCCTGGTAGCCGTCCGCGGCGGTGAGCCGCACGTCGACGTGCTGGCCCGCGCGGTGGCCGCGCCAGCCGGGGACGTCGAGGCGCAGGGTGCGGGCGCGGCGGGTCTCGATCCGGTCGCCGACGACGGTGGCGGCCAGCCAGCTCAGTCGCCCTGGTAGCGCTGCTCCCGCCACGGATCGCCGTAGTCGTGGTAGCCGCCGCGCTCCCAGAAGCCCTGCCGGTCGTCGGCCAGCAGCTCGATCCCGCTGACCCACTTCGCGCTCTTCCAGAGGTAGAGGTGCGGGACCAGCAGCCGGACGGGACCGCCGTGCTCGGCCTCCAGCGGCTGGCCCTCGAACTCGTGGACCAGCCACGCCTGGCCGTCGCGCAGGTCGGCCAGCGGCAGGTTGGTCGTGTAGCCGTCGAACCCGCTGACCAGCGCGTAGCGCGCCGTCTCGTCAGGTTGCGCGGCGCCGAGCAGCGTGTCCAGCGAGACGCCCCGCCAGGTCGTGTCGAGCTTGGACCACTTGGTGACGCAGTGGATGTCGCGCGTCGGCGTCTCGGCGGGCAGGCCGAGCAGGTCCTCGTAGCTCCAGCGCTGCGGCGCGGCGACGAGGCCGCCGAGCTCGAAGCTCCAGTCCGCGGGCGCCACGTCCGGCGTCGGCCCGATCGAGAGGACGGGGAAGCCGCGCTCCAGGTACTGCCCGGGCGGGAGCCGGTGGCGCTCGTCGGAGCGGCGGCCCTGAAAGCCTCTTGAGACGATGCTCATGGCTTCAGCCTAGCCTTGGGCCATGGATCGCCGCAGGCCGGAGGTCAACGGGCTCCTCGCCGTCGCCGGCCTGGCCGGGGTCATGTGGGTGCTGGAGATCGGCGACGCGATCCTGCCCGGCTCGCTCGACCGCCACGGCATCGTGCCGCGCGACCCCGACGGCCTCGGCGGGATCGTGGCCGCGCCGTTCCTGCACGCGGGCTTCGGCCACCTGATCTCCAACACCGTGCCGTTCCTGGCCATGGGCGCCGTCATCGCGCTCAGCGGGCTGGCGCGCGTGCTGGCGGTCACGGCGATCGTGGCGCTGGTCTCCGGCCTCGGCGTGTGGCTGTTCGCCGGCGCGAACACCGTGACGGTCGGCGCCAGCGGCGTGGTGTTCGGCTACGCGGGCTACCTGATCGCGCGCGGCTTCTTCGACCGGCGCGCGCTGCACCTGGTGGTCGGCGTGATCGTCGGGCTGATCTGGGGCGGCGCGCTGCTCGGCGGCCTGCTGCCCGAGCCGGGGATCTCCTGGCAGGCGCACCTGTTCGGGGCCGTGGGCGGCGTGCTCGCCGCGCGGGTGCTGCGCAGGCGGACCCCGCCGGCGCCCGAAGGCGCCGGCGGGACTCCCGCGCCGTCCTACTGAACCGCTTCGGCCTGCGCCTCCACCGGCGGCGTCCCGACCGCCGGGTCCTTCTCGAACTTGCGCTGTGCGCTCTCCTCGTGCTGCGGGATGTGCGGGCCCTCGCCGGCCGGGTCGAGGATGTCCGCCTCGAAGAACGTGTAGCGGCCCTGGAGGACCTGCTGCGCGCTCTTGTACTGGGCGGTGTCGTCGTTGCTCCACAGCTGCGAGAACAGGTCCTCGGTGCGCCGGCGGGCCTGCTTGGCGAACAGGTCGGCCAGCTCGAAGACCTCGTCGCGGTGGGCCGGGTCCTGCTGGGCCAGCGTCGAGGCGTAGACGCACGCGCAGGCGATCGCGTAGAGCTCGGCGCCGATGTCGACGATCCGGCCGAGGAAGTGCCCCTTCTGCTCCAGGCTCGCCTGGTAGCGGCCCATCGCGTAGAACGTCGAGCGGGCGAGCTTGCGCGCGTTGCGCTCGGTGTAGCGCAGGTGCGCCGCCAGCGGGCCGAACTCGGCGAACGCCTTGGGGTTCTGCCCCTCGCCGGTCGCGAGCTGCGGGAACCACTTGGCGTAGAACCCGGCCGCCTTGACCGCGTCGCGCGCCTTGTCGGCGAGCGCCGTCTCGGGGTCGAGCACGCCGCCGGCCGCCTGCAGGTGCTGGTCGACGGCCTCACGGGCGATCAGCAGGTGCATGATCTCCGTCGAGCCCTCGAAGATGCGGTTGATCCGCATGTCGCGGAGCATCTGCTCGGCCGGCACCGGCTTCTCGCCGCGCTTGAGCAGGGACTCGGCGGTCTCGTACCCGCGGCCGCCGCGGATCTGGATCATCGTGTCGACGGCCTTCCAGCCCATCTCCGAGGCGTAGAGCTTGGCCAGCGCCGCCTCGATGCGGAAGTCGTTGCGCTTGTCGTCGGCCAGACGGCTGGAGACGTCGACGACGGCCTCCAGGCCGAACGCCGTGCCGGTGACGAACGCGAGCATCTGGGCGACCGGGTCGTGCTTGCCGACCGGGCTGCCCCACTGCTTGCGCTCGTTGGCCCACTCGCGCGAGATCTTCAGCGAGTACTTGGTCGCCGCCGCCGCGATGGCGGGCAGCGACAGGCGGCCCGTGTTGAGCGTGGCGAGCGCGAGCTTGAGGCCCTTGCCGACGCCGAGGACGATGTTCTCCTTGGGGACGAACACGTCCTCGAACCGCGTGAGCGAGTTCTCGATCCCGCGCAGGCCCATGAAGGCGTTGCGGGTCTCGATCGTGATGCCCTCGCTGTCGCACGGGACGATGAAGGCGGTGATGCCGCCCTTGGCCGTCTCGGTCTTGGGGACGACGGCCATGACGATGACCACGTCGGCGATCGCGCCGTTGGTGGCCCACAGCTTGACGCCGTTCAGCTTGTAGCCCGTGCCGTCCTCGGTCGGGGTCGCGCTGGTGGTCATGCGCGCCGGGTCCGAGCCGACGTCGGGTTCGGTGAGCAGGAAGGCCGAGATGTGCGTCCGCGCGACCTTGGGCAGCCACTCGCGCTTCTGCTCGGGCGAGCCGAACATGCGCAGCGGCTCGGGCAGGCCGATCGACTGATGGGCGGAGAGCAGCGTGGCCAGCGCGGAATGCCACTGGCCGGCCAGCGCCAGCGCCTTGTTGTAGTAGACCTGCGACAGGCCGAGCCCGTCGTACTCCTCGGGGATCTTCATCCCGAGCGCGCCCATCTGCTTGAGCCCGTCGATGACGTCCTCGGGGATCTTGGCGTCGCGCTCGATCTGGATCGGATCGACGCGCTCCTCCAGGAACGCGCGCATGCGCTGCAGGAACGCCTCGCCCTTCTCGCGCATCTCGGGCGAGGAGGCGGGCTGGGGGTGGATCAGGTCCAGGCGGAAGTTGCCGAGGAAGAGCTCCTTGCCGAACGACGGCTGCTTCCACTCGGTCTCACGGCTGGCCTCCGCGACTTGCTTTGACTGCTCATAGGACGGATTCGTGGTAGCCATACGAAACCTTGTACCCGTTATGGCGCGCTGATGCGGCCTCGTGGGAACCTCGAGGCGCCAGGATGGAGCGAATTCGGATCATCCGCCGGCCAG
>DASVQH010000288.1:0-15321 GCA_036389195.1 Solirubrobacteraceae bacterium | reverse complement strand
CCCTGCGACCCGCGGCCGTAGCGGTTGATCCCGCGCACGGAGGTCCGCTGGACCATGCCCTGGCGGGAGATGAACACGAGCTCCTCGTGCTCGCGCACGACGAGCGCGCCGGCCAGGGCGCCGCGCGCCTCGGTGAGCTGGATGGTCTTGACGCCCATCGAGCCGCGGCCCTTCACCGGGTACTCGCCGATCGGCGTCCGCTTGCCGTAGCCGTTCTCGGTGACGACGAGCAGCTCCTGGTCGGGCCGCGCGACGTCCATCGCCAGGACCTCGTTGTCGGCCTGCTCGACGTTCATGCCCCGCACGCCGCTCGTGTCGCGGCCCATGGAGCGGACCTGCGCCTCCTCGAACGTCGCCGCCCGGCCCGAGCGGGCGACCATGATGATGTGATCGCCGTCGGAGACGCCGCGCACGGCGACGAGCTCGTCGTCGTCGCGGATGTTGATCGCGATGATCCCGTCCGCCTTGATCGGCGTGTTGTAGAGCGGGAACTCGGTCTTCTTGATGAGCCCGCGCCGGGTCGCGAACACGAGGTAGCGGCTCTCGCCGAAGTCGCGCGTCGAGAGCACGGACTGCACGCGCTCGCCCTCCCGCAGCGGCAGGACGTTGCCGAGGTAGCGCCCCTTGGACGTACGTGGCGCCTCGGGCAGCTCGTAGACCTTCGTCCGGTAGACCTTGCCGCGGTTCGTGAAGAACAGCAGGTAGTCGTGGGTCGACGTGATGAAGAGGTGCTCGATGTAGTCCTCGTCCTTCAGACCCATCCCGGTGACCCCGACGCCGCCGCGGCGCTGCTGGCGGTAGGTGGCCAGCGGCAGCGACTTGATGTAGCCGGTCGAGGTGATCGAGATCACCATCTGCTGGTCGGGGATCAGGTCCTCGATGTCGAGGTCGTCCTCGGAGGGCGAGATGAGGGTGCGGCGGTCGTCGCCGTAGCGCTCGGCGATCTCCGAGAGCTCGTCCTTGATCAGCGTCAGCACGGCGTTCTCGTCGCCCAGCAGCTCGCGCAGCTCGCGGATGCGCTCGACCTTGTCGGCGTGCTCGCGCTTGATCGCGTCGGCCTCCAGCGCGGTCAGCTGCTGCAGGCGCAGCTCGAGGATCGCCTGCGACTGGATCCGGGTCAGCCCGAACGACTCCATCAGGCCCTCGCGGGCGGCGTCGCGGTCGCGCGAGGAGCGGATCAGCTCGATCACGGCGTCGAGGTTGTCCAGCGCGATGAGCAGGCCCTCGAGGCGGTGGACCTGGCCCTCGAGCGTCCGCAGCTCGTGCTTGGAGCGCCGGACGATGACCTCGCGCTGATGCTGGACGTAGTTGTGGATGACCGACCGCAGCGGCAGCGTCCGCGGCACGTTGTCGACCAGCGCGACCATGTTCACGCCGAACGTCGACTGCATCTGCGTGTGCTTGTAGAGCTTGTTGAGCACGACCTTGGGGATCGCGTCGCGCTTGAGCTCGATGACGAGCCGCATGCCCTTGCGGTCGGACTCGTCGCGCAGGTCGGAGATCTCGGTGATCTTCTTGTCCACGACCACCAGGTCGTGGATCTTCTTCATGAGGCCGTTGTCGCCGCCCTTCTTGACCATGTAGGGCAGCTGGGTGACGACGATCGCCTCCTTGCCCTGGCGCAGCTGCTCGGTGTGGGCGACCGCGCGGACGCGGACGCGACCGCGGCCCGTCTCGTAGGCGTCACGGATGCCGCCGAGCCCGAGGATGATCCCGCCCGTCGGGAAGTCCGGCCCGCGGAGGTGCTGCATGAGCCCCTCGGTGGTGACGTCCGGATCGTCGATGTAGGCGATCGTCGCGGCGATCACCTCGCGCAGGTTGTGCGGCGGGATGTTCGTCGCCATGCCGACGGCGATGCCGCTCGACCCGTTGACGAGCAGGTTCGGGAAGCGCGCCGGCAGCACCAGCGGCTCGCGCCGCGAGCCGTCGTAGTTGGGCGCGAAGTCGACGGTGTCGGCATCGAGGTCGCGCAGCATCTCGCGCGCGATGGGCGCCAGCCGCGCCTCGGTGTACCGCATGGCCGCGGCGGGGTCGTCGTCGACGGAGCCGAAGTTGCCCTGGCCGTCGACGAGCTCGTAGCGCATGGAGAAGTCCTGCGCCATGCGGACGAGCGTGTCGTAGATCGCCGAGTCGCCGTGCGGGTGATAGTTGCCCATCACCTCGCCGACGATCTTCGCGCACTTCGCGTAGGGGCGGTTCGGCTGCAGCCCCAGGTCGTTCATCCCGTAGAGCACGCGGCGGTGCACGGGCTTCAGGCCATCGCGGACGTCGGGCAGCGCGCGCCCGACGATGACCGACATGGCGTAGTCGAGATACGACGAGCGCATCTCCTCCTCGAGCCCGCGGGGCTCGATGTTGCCGCCGGAGATGATGTCCGAGGTCGACACTCAGCGGCTCCCTTAGACGTCCAGGTTGGTCACGAGGCGGGCGTTCTCCTCGATGAACTCGCGCCGCGGCTCGACCTTGTCGCCCATCAGCATCGTGAAGATCCGATCCGACGTCGCGGCGTCGTCCATCGTCACCTGCGCCAGCGTGCGGGTCGACGGGTCCATCGTGGTCTCGCGCAGCTGGTCGGCGTTCATCTCGCCCAGCCCCTTGAAGCGGTTGAGCGTCACGCCCTTCTGGGCGACCGCCAGCACGACGGTGCGCAGGTTCTCGAAGGAGAGCGCCTGCTCCACCTCGTTGCCGAGCTTCACGGTGAACGGCGGCCGGCCGACGAGGCCGACCATCTCCGCGTGCACGCGCGCGAGCTGGCGGTACTCCTGTGATTCGAAGAGCGTCGTGCCGAGCCGGTGGGTCCGCGCGAGCCCGGTCTTGCGCTCGACCGCGCGGACGCGCAGGACGCCGTCCTCCGAGCTGACCAGCTCCGTGGTGAACGGCTCGCCCTCGGGGTCCTCGCGCTCGACGAGCGTGACGAGCTCGTCGGCCGACTTGATCTGCTCGTCGAGGATGTGCGACTCCTCGAGGAACGTGACCGCCTCGTTGCCGTGGTCGACGCGCAGCGCCGACGCCCAGCCCTCGTACTGCTTGAGCAGCCGGGTGTAGCGCTGCCAGCGCGTCTCGGTGAGCTTGAACGGCCGTCCGCTGTGATCGGTGATCTCGAAGCGCTCGAGCTTGTCGGAGAGCAGGATCGCCTCCAGCTCGGTCTCCTTCTCGATGTAGCGCTCCTGCGAGCCCTGCTTGAGCTTGTAGAGCGGCGGCTTGGCGATGTAGATGTACCCCGCGTCGATCAGCTCCTGCATCTCACGGAACAGCAGCGTGAGGACGAGCGTGCGGATGTGCGCGCCGTCGACGTCGGCGTCGGTCATCAGGACGATCTTGTGGTAGCGCGCCTTCTCGAGGTCGAACTCGTCGCGCACGCCGCAGCCGAGCGCCGTGATGAGCGCCTGGATCTCCGTGTTCTGCAGGACCTTGTCGATCCGGCTCTTCTCGACGTTGAGGATCTTGCCGCGCAGCGGGAGGACGGCCTGGGTCGCGCGGTCGCGCCCCTGCTTGGCCGAACCGCCGGCGGAGTCGCCCTCGACGATGAACAGCTCGGTCAGCGCGGGGTCGCGCACCGAGCAGTCGGCCAGCTTGCCCGGCAGCGTCGAGTTCTCCAGCGCGGACTTGCGACGCGTCGTGTCGCGCGCCTTGCGTGCGGCGATCCGCGCCTGCGCGGCCGAGATCGCCTTGTTGATGACCTGGCGGGCGTCCGCCGGGTTCTCCTCGAAGAACTCGGCCAGGCGGTCGTTGACGACCTTCTGCACGAAGCCGGCCATGCCGGGGTTCCCGAGCTTGGTCTTGGTCTGGCCCTCGAACTGCGGGTCGGTCAGCTTGGCCGACACGACCGCGGTCAGGCCCTCGCGCACGTCCTCGCCGGAGAGGTTGTCGTCGCGCTCCTTGAGCAGGCCCTTCTCCTTGGCGTACCGGTTGAGCGTCGAGGTCAGCGCCGATCGGAAGCCCGAGAGGTGCGAGCCGCCCTCGTGGGTGTTGATGTTGTTCGCGAACGAGAAGATCGACTCCTGGTAGGAGGCGTTCCACTGCATCGCGACCTCCACCTGGCCCTCGGGGCTCTCGCCCTCGAAGAAGATGACCTTCTTCTGGACCGGGTCCTTGTTCTCGTTGAGGTAGGCGACGAAGTCGGAGATCCCGCCCTCGTAGTGGAACTCGGACTTCGCGCCCTCGCCGCGCTCGTCGGTGATGGCGATGCGCAGCCCGCGGGTGAGGAACGCCGTCTCGCGCAGGCGCTGCTCGAGCGTGGCGTACTCGAAGTCCATCGTCTCGAAGATCTCGCCGTCCGGGAGGAAGGTGATCGTCGTCCCGGTCTCCTCCGTCGGCTCGCCCTGGGCCAGCGGGGCCTGCGGGACGCCGCGGACGTACTCCTGCGTCCACACGTAGCCGTCGCGGCGCACCTCGATCCGCAGGTGCTCGGACAGCGCGTTGACGACCGAGACGCCGACGCCGTGCAGGCCGCCCGACACCTTGTAGCCGCCGTCGCCGAACTTGCCGCCGGCGTGGAGCACGGTGAGCACGACCTCGACGGCCGGCTTCTGCTCCTTCTCCATGATCGCGACGGGGATGCCCCGGCCGTCGTCGACGACCGTGACGCGGCCGTCGGGGTGGATCGTCACGGAGACGGCGTCGCAGAACCCGGCGAGCGCCTCGTCGACCGAGTTGTCGACGATCTCGTAGACCAGGTGGTGCAGGCCGCGGAGCCCGGTCGAGCCGATGTACATGCCCGGCCGCTTGCGCACGGCTTCGAGGCCCTCGAGGACCGTGATGTCCTGCGCGTCGTAGCGCGCCGGGCCCTTCTGACCGTCTGTGCCGTTCGCGTCCGTCAAGAAACCCTCCGTCTACACGCGACACCCCGGCGACGGGTTCCTACTCCACCGTGGCCGGGGCGCGATTTGATGTCCATCAGGATAGCAGACAGGGGTGTCGCTCCGGGGTCGCGACGTGTGACAAAAGTGCTGCAAATCTGCATCATCTGCGGCGCCCTCCGCCCTCGCAGCGCAGCCCCTTGACGGCGGGGCGACCGAGCTGCTCGTTGAGCGCCGCGACGACGCGCTCGGACATGAGGTCGAGCTCCTGCGCCCAGACCGACGAGACGCACGTCACGTGCACGACGCCGTCGCGCTCCCGATAGGGCTCGGACCGCTCGGCGAAGGCCGCGCCGGCCGCCTGCGGCCACGCCCGCTGGACCTCGGCCAGGAGCGTCGCCGGCGCGATCGAGCCCACGAGCCGGTCGACGGCCAGCGCCACGGGCCGGGGAGCGCGGCGCCTCACGCGAGGACCGCCACGCAGGACGTAGGCGCGCGTGCGGAGGACCCGCAGGGTCTCACGCGAGGACCGCCACGCAGGGTCTCACGCCGCCCGCTCCGCGCTCTCGCCGGTCTCGGCGTCCGCCACTTGCAGCACGGCCCCGTCCACGACGGCCAGGCGCGTCACCCCGGGGGCGTCCGCTCCCGGCACGTGGCCGAGCTCGGTCGCGGTCAGCACGCTCTGCCCCCGCGCGAGGAGCACGTCGACGAGCCGTTCGCGGCGCGCGGCGTCGAGCTCGCTCATCACGTCGTCGAGGAGCATCAGCGGCGGGGCCCCGCGCTCCTCGGCCAGCGCGTCGCGCTCCGCGAGCAGCAGAGCCAGCAAGCCGAGCCGCTGCTGGCCGCGCGACCCGTAGGCGCGCAGCTCGCGGCCGTCGCGCGACAGCGCGAGGTCGTCACGGTGGGGCCCGTGGCCGGTGAAGCCGCGCTCCAGGTCGCCGTCGATGCGCTCGGCGAGCTCGGCGGCCAGGGCATCGGCGGTGGCGGCGCTCGAGCGGGGCCGGTAGCGCACGTCGGGCTCGCCTTCCAGACCCAGCCCGGCAGCGTGCTGCGCGAACGCCGGGCGCAGCCGGTCGACGAGCTCCGCACGCTGCTGCATCAGCGCGATCCCGTGGCGGGCCAGCTCAGCGTCCCAGGCCGGCAGCGACGAGCGGCCCGCTCGCCCGGCCCGGATCCGAGCGATCAGCGCGTTGCGCTGCGCGAGCGCCGCGGCGTACCCGCGCCGGCTCTCGGTCCGCGCGGGCCACAGCGCCGCCACGACCTGGTCGAGGTGGCCGCGCCGGAGCGCCGGAGCGCCAGTGACCAGCTCGAGCCGATCGGGGAGGAAGACCGAGACCAGCGGCCGCGCTCGCGAGTCGGTGAGCCGCTCGACCGCGGCGCCGTCGACGGTCATCCGCTTCTCGGCCTTCCCGCCGGCGCCCGGCTGGGTCCCGTACCCGACGGTCAGCGTGTGGCGCTCGCGGTCGTCCTCCGCGCTCAGCTCCAGGCGCGTCACCCCGGCGCCGAACCGGACGACCTCGCGCTCGTTCGCCGTCCGGCACGGCCGCCCCGTGCACGCGTAGTAGACCGCTTCGAGCAGGTTCGTCTTGCCGGCGCCGTTGCGGCCGGTCACCACGGTCAGCCCCGGCCCGAACGCCACCTCCGCGGTGGCGTAGGACCGGAAGTTGCGCAGGCTGAGCCGCGTGACCCGCATCGCCGAAGCCGGCGCGCGCTACACGTTGAGGCGGATCGGCATGAGCAGGTAGAGGAACCCGCTGCCGTCCGCCGCCTGGATGAGCCCCGGCCGCAGCGGCGAGATCAGCTTCAGCACGAGGTCGCCGGAGTCGACGCTCTCCAGCCCGTCGCGCAGGAAGTCGGGGTTGAAGCCGATCTCCAGCGGCTCGCCCTGGAACGGCACCGGCATCGTCTCGGACGCCTCGCCGACGTCGGGCGTGCGGGCCGACACCGTCACCTCGCCGTCGCGGAACGCCAGCCGCAGCGGCGCGTTCTTCTGCGCCAGCAGCGAGATGCGCCGGACGACGTCGGAGATCTCGGCGCCGGCGAGCTGCAGCTCGTGGTCGTAGGTGTCGGGCAGCAGCTGACGGTAGTTGGGGAACTGCCCGTCGATCAGCCGCGACGACAGCAGGATCCCGCCGACCTCGAAGACCACCTGGTTGGTCCGGACCGACACGGTCAGCCGCTCCGCGTCGGACTGCTGGGCGATCCGCGACAGCTCCTGCAGCGCGCGCGCCGGCACGTTGGCCTCGATGCTGCCCTCCAGCGGCTGCTCGAGCGCCGTCTCCTTCACCGACAGCCGGTAGGAGTCCGTCGCGACCATCCGCAGCTCCGTCCCGCTCGCGGAGACGAGGATGCCGGTGAGGACCGGTCGCGTCTCGTCGCGCGAGGCGGAGCGCGCGACCTTGAGGATCGTCGCCACGAAGGCCTCGGCGGGCACCTCGACTCGCGATGCCTCCTCGGGCTCGGGCAGCGGTGGGAAGTCCTCCAAGCGCAGCGTGCGGATGTGGAACGTCGCGGCGCCGCCCACGAGCTCGACGTCCTGCTCGGCGGGGCGCAGCTCGATCGACACGGAGTCGCCGGGCAGCGCGCGAACCACGTCGACGAGCAGCCGCGCCGGCAGGACCACCGATCCCTCGCGCACGATCTCCCCGGCGAGCGGCACGCGCAGGCCCAGCTCCATGTCGGTGGCGCGCAGTTCGATCGACCCGCCCTGGGCCACGACCTGAACCCCGGACAGCGCCTGGACGGCGCTCCTGGTGGACGCGGCCCGCGTGACGGTCTGCAACTGGCTGAACAGCTCACTGCGGCTCGTCGAGAGCTTCATCGCGCGACTCCTCTCTCAATCTGCCGGCTATCTCGAAGAAGGTAGGAAGTAGTCATAAAGGGGTGTGAAGGGTGTGCACAGGGGCTGGGAAGCACGGAGCGAGCGGGGTTATGTCGACCGTGACGGTGTGTGCAAGGGGGTGTGGAAGTGTGTCAGGCGGGCCGGTCGCCACGCTCGCCGCGGACCATGCGGGTGATCCTGTCGACGGCGGCGAAGGCGTCGGCGTCGCCGGCCATGCGCTCGGTCGTGCGCTTGACGGCGTGCATGACGGTGGTGTGGTTGCGGTTGCCGAACGCCCGCCCGATGGCCGGCAGGGTCTCCTCGGTCAGCTCGCGCGCGAGATACATCGCGACCTGGCGCGCACCCGTGATCCGGGCCGTCCGGCTCGTCGACAGGAGGTCGTCGAGCGAGACCCCGAAGGCCTCGCACGTGAGCTCCTGGATCTCGCGGATCGTCCGGCGTGTGGGCTCGGCCTGCTGAAGCTCCGGGTAGAGCCCGCCGAGCACCTCGGCCGCGAGCTCGGCCGTCACCGGCTGGTGGGTCAGCGAGCCGAAGGCCACGACGCGGATGAGGGCGCCTTCGAGCGCCCGGATGTTCTGGTCGACGCGCTCGGCGATGATCTCGAGCGCGCGCGGATCCGCGTCGGGGACGCCGTCCTGCTGGATGCGCTTGCGCAGGATCGTCAGGCGCGTCTCGTAGTCGGGCGGGCGGACGTCGGTCACCAGGCCGGCCTCGAAACGCTCGCGCAGGCGATCCTCCAGCGCGTCGATGTCGCGCGGCAGGCGGTCCGAGGTCAGGACGATCTGAGCGCCGCCGGCGTGCAGCGCGTTGAAGGTGTGGAAGAACTCCTCGACCGTCTTGGTCTTGCTGGCGAGGAATTGGACGTCGTCGACGAGCAGCACGTCGACGCCGCGGTGCGCCTCCTTGAAGGCCTCGGCCGCGGCGCCGCTGCTCTGGATCGAGCCGATGAAGCGGTTCGTGAACGCCTCGGCGGTGGTGTAGCGCACCGTCGCGCCGCCGCCGTAGGCGCGGATGTAGTTGGCGATCGAGTGCAGCAGGTGGGTCTTGCCCAGCCCGGGCGGCCCGCAGATGTAGAGCGGGTTGTAGGCCAGGCCGGGCATCTCCGCGACCGCGAGGGCGGCCGCGTGGGCGAGCCGGTTGGAGTCGCCGATCACGAACTGGTCGAAGGTCAGGCGCGGGTTCAGTCGCTCAGTGGGCCGCGGGGTGTCGCGCGCGCTGTCCTCGGCGATCCGCTCCGGTGTGGCGGGGAGCCTGGGCGTCCGCCGCTTGCCTGAGCGCGGGGCGGCCGGGAGGTCCGGGGCTTGGGGGCGCTCGTCGTCGCCGGCCGGGATGACCTCGACGTCGATCTCAGGACCGAGCACCGCCGCGGCGCACGCCTGCAAGAGCCGGCCGAAGCGGTCGGCGACCCAGGCGCGCGTCTCCACCGGCGCGGCGATCGTCAGGACCGTCCCGTCCGCTCCCTCGAAGGTGAGCGGCGCCAGCCAGAGGTCCCAGGTCGAGTCGCTCACCGCCCTGCGCAGCTCGGAGCGGACGCGCAGCCAGCGGGGGTCGTTGGGGTCGGTGGGCAAGGGCGTGCGAAAGCGGCTCCCTGCCAGGCAGGGAGCGCGGAAAAGGGCGGTGCGAGGGGCCGGCACGGGGTCCGGCGGGCGGCGAATATACCAGCGGGTAACCCGCCCGCCGGGCCTCGATCGGACGCCTCGTGGAGGCTGCGCGCAAATCGCGAAGGAATCGTCCGAGGCGTCTGCTTTGGACGTCGCGTCAGGCCTTGTGCACGGTGTGGACGGCGTGTGCACAGCGCTGTGCGAGCGCGCCCTTGTATCCTGAGGCGGCCCGTCGGCGACCGCGTCTGGACTCGACAAATGAAGCGCACCTACCAGCCCAAGAAGCGCAAGCGCGCCCGTACCCATGGCTTCCGTGCTCGGATGAGCACGCGCGCCGGACGGCTCACGCTCAAGCGTCGCCGCCACAAGGGCCGCAAGTCCCTCACGGTCTGAGGCGCCCGGAGCGCCCGGTGGCCGTCCCCGAGGCCTCGTTCCGCCCGTGACCGATCTCCCGCCGCTCCCCGGCCGCCGCAGCGACCCGCGTGGCACGCGCCGGCGCCGGCTCTCGCGCAGCGCGGAGTTCGAGCGCGTCTACCGGCAGGGTCGCTCGAAGGCGAACCGGTTCCTCGTGCTCTACGCGTTCCCGCGCGAGGAAGGCGCAGAGGCAGATCCGCCCGACGGCCCGCGTCTCGGCCTGTCGGTCTCGCGTCGCGTCGGCGGCGCGGTCGACCGCTCGCGCGTGAAGCGCGTCCTGCGCGAGGCCTTCTGGGCCGAGGCGCCGCGGCTCCCAGAGGGCTCGGACTACGTGATCGTCGCCCGGCCCGAGTCGCGCGGTCTCGCCGAGCGCGAGGGGATGGAGGGCATGCGAGCGGCCCTGGCCGAGCTCGTCGACGGTCTCGGCGGTCGCCGCGCGGCCACGGCGCCGGGCGAAGGCGGCGCCGACTGATGCTCGCTCGCCGCGTCTTCCTCGTGCCCTTGCGCGTGTACCAGCGCGTCGTCTCCCCGGCCCTGCCGAGTCGCTGCAAGTACGAGCCGACCTGCTCCGAATATGCCGCGCAGGCGGTCGAGCGCTACGGCATACTCCGCGGCGCCGTGCTCGCCGGGTGGCGCCTGCTGCGCTGCAACCCGTGGAGCCATGGCGGGTTCGACCCGGTGGACGACCAGAGGCTGTTCCCCGCCCGTCCCGACCGCCACCCCTCACCCGCGTCACACTCCTAAGAAGCCATGGTCTTCGCCGCCAACCCGCTCCAGCCGCTCATCGATGCCTTCGAGCTGCTCCTGAAGGACGTCTTCCACGACGGCCTCGGCTTCGGCTGGGGGTTCTCGATCGTCTTCCTGACGCTCGTCGTGCGGGCCGCGCTGCTGCCGCTGACGCTCAAGCAGTTCAAGTCGATGCAGGCGATGGGCCGGCTGCAGCCCGAGATCAAGGCGCTGCAGGCGAAGTACAAGGGCGATCGCGAGCGCCTGAACCAGGAGATGATGAAGTTCTACCGGGAGAACAAGGTCAATCCCGCGGCCTCCTGTCTCCCGATCGTCGCGCAGCTCCCGGTCTTCCTGTCGCTGTTCTACATGCTGCGCAAGGACCTGCGCCTCGACATCTGCCCGGACATCAACCCGCCCGGGACCGCCAACCCGGTGCCGTGCGGCGAGAGCCCCGATTCGGGCTTCCTCTTCATCCCGGACCTGACGAACAAGGCGACCGGCGCCGTCCTCATCGCGCTGATCGTCCTCTACGTCGGGACGCAGCTGGCGTCGAGCGTCATGTCGACGGTCAGCATGGACCGGAACCAGCGGCTGCTCATGCTCGGGCTCCCGTTCTTCTTCGTCGTCTTCATCCTGGGCTTCCCGGCCGGCCTGCTCGTCTACTGGATCACCACCAACGCGTGGACGATCGTGCAGCAGACGATCGTGCGCAAGCGGCTCGGGCCGATGCGACCGCCCCCGAACAAGGACGACGCAAGCGACTCCGGGCTCTTCGGCCTCGGGTCGCTGCTCTCGCCGAAGCCGGCGGACGGTGACGCCGGTTCCGGTTCCGGTGGGAACGGCAGCACGGCCGCGAAGGGCGGCACCGGGGCGGGCTCCAAGCCGGCGGGGTCGGGGCCCAAGGCGCCCAACGGCCGCCCCTCGGGCCCGCCGCCGTCTTCGCCGCGGAAGAAGAAGAAGCGATCCGGGAGACGGAGATGAGCACGAAGCAGGACGCGGTCGATCGGGTCGGCGATCTCCTCGAGGAGATCGCGGACGCGCTGGACCTGGACGCCGACGTCGAGGTGGAAGAGCGCGACGGCGTCATCCACGGGCGCCTGATCGGCGACGACCTCGGCCTGTTCATCGGCCGGCACGGCCAGACGATCGATGCGGTGCAGCACCTGGCCTACAAGGTCGCCGGCGGCCGCGGCGACGGACCCGGCCCGCGCGTCGTGATCGACGCTGCCGGCTACCGCGAGCGCCGAGGGCAGGTCCTGCACCGCCAGGCCGATCAGGCCGCGAGCGACGCGGTCAAGAACGGCCGCCCCGTCGCGCTCGACGCCATGAGCGCGACCGAGCGGAAGGTCGTCCACGAGCACCTGAAGGATCGTGGCGACGTCGAGACGTACTCCGAGGGCACCGAGCCCGATCGGCACCTCGTCGTGGCGCCGCTGCGGGAGTCCTGAGCAGCGCGGGATCTGCGGCGCAGTTGAGCGCCGTCCAGGTCGTCGAGGGATGCGGGCCGCACTGCCCTGCGGCGCCGGGGCGTCGGGTGTTTGTCCGGCTCTGCTGCGGGTCGGCCGGGCGTGCGGGCGCCCACCGAGCTCTGGCGCTCATGTGTTTCACGTGAAACACCCCACGCCACATGAGTCGACCGCTGCGCGTTCGGTTGAGGGGCATAACCTCGAACGGGCGCCTCGCGGGGATCGATTCGAGGAAATGCACCGTATAGGCGGCACAACCTCGATCGCACCCGCCGAGCAGCACCCGATTCGAGGCTGTGCCCCCTGAGAAGCGGTCCATCGGAGGCGACGACCGTCCATCGGAGGGCCACAACCGCCCTAGGCGGTGGCCGGGTGGTCGGCATTCGGTGGAGTCCGTGGGCGCTGGCCGGGTGGTCGGCACGCGGCGGAGTCCGTGGGCGCTGGCCGGGTGGTCGGCACGCGGTGGAGTCCGTGGGCGCTGGCCGGGTGGTCGGCACGCGGGGCGTCGGACCTGAGGGAGTCCGAGTCGCTGTCGGTGCGCGGCGGTCGGTGTTCGGTGGAGTCCGGTAGTCGCTCACCCGCAGACGGCGGACGGCGGTGGGCGAAGCCAGTAGACGGTCGCCGGTCGCCCGGGAGCGGCAGGGCCTCGCGGGCCGTGGGGGCCGTTGTCGCCCGACGCGGGACGCGCAAGGTCAGAGGAGCCCTGCTAGCCAGCATCGCGCGTGGACCCGCGCTGGCGCACGCGGGAGACGTTTTAAGGAACGAGGGATCTTGGTTCCGAGCGCACCGGCCGAGCCAAAACGGATGGCCGCGCCGGGACGCCGCACGCAGGAGGACGTAAGGAATGAGGGAACTTAGTTCCGAGCGCACCTGCGCCGGCCAAACGGATGGCCGCACCGGGCACCGCCGCCGTTTCACGTGAAACGCATGGAAGCCTTAGCCCCCCGAATCGAACGCCGGTTGACCGTCCTGGGCGAGGAATACGCGCTCGCAGAGCCCCAGATCGGAGCGCTGAGGGTCCTGCTCGATCTTCTCGCCGAGGATGTCGCGCCAACGACCGTTCATGATCCGGCTCGAGCCGTGGACGTTCATATCGCGGACGCGCTCAGCGGGCTGAGCGTCGAATCGCTCCGTGAAGCCAAGGTCGTCGCCGACCTCGGGTCGGGCGCCGGCGTCCCCGCTCTCGTCCTGGCCACGGCGCTTCCGCACGCTCACGTCTTCGCCGTCGAGAGCGTCGGACGCAAGGGCGCGTTCATCGAGCGGGCGGCCGAGGCGATGAGCTTGGCCAACGTGACCGTCGTCGCGGCGCGAGCGGAGGAGTGGCCCGGGGGCGTCGGCCGGTGCGACGTCGTCTGTGCGAGGGCGCTCGCCGCGTTGCCCGTCGTCCTCGAGTACGCAGCGCCGCTGCTCCGGATGGGAGGGACGGTCGTGGCGTGGAAGGGGCGCGTCGGGCCCGACGAGGCCGCCGATGGGGCTGCAGCCGCGGAAGTCCTGGGGCTCGGTGAAGCCGAAGTGCGGCGGGTCGAGCCCTTCAGGGGCGCCGACGACCGCACCCTCCACATCTACTCGAAGGTTATGGAAACACCGACCCGGTTCCCGCGTCGTCCCGGGATTGCGACAAAACGACCGCTCTCTGCAAAGAAGTAGTGTCGACTCGAGCCTCCGGAAAGGGATCCGACCGTGGCCCTCGGTACGGTCGCAGCATGGGCACCGTCTACGCGATCGCCAACCAGAAGGGCGGAGTCGGGAAGACGACCACCGCGGTGAACGTGGCCGCCTGCATCGCGGAGGCCGGCTACGAGACGCTGGTCGTCGACGTCGATCCACAGGGGAACGCGACGGTCGGGCTGGGTGTCGACCGGGGCGGTCCGGGTCTGTATGACGCGCTCGCCGGACAGATCACCAGCGCCGCCGCCGTGCGCCGGACCTCGGTCCCGCATCTGTCGGTGATGATCTCGACGCCCGATCTCGCCGGCGCGACCATGGAGCTGCCGCGCGTCGCGGGCTCGGAGCAGCGGCTCCGCGAGGTCCTCGCGCCGATTCGCGACGACTACGCCTTCATCGTGCTGGACTGCCCGCCGTCGCTCGGCCCGCTCACGGTGAACGCGCTGGTCGCGGCCGACCGGGTGATCGTGCCCGTGCAGACGGAGTACTTCGCGCTCGAAGGCCTGGCCGGCCTGCTGGACACGCTGGGCCTGATCCAGCGCGAGCTCAACCCGCGGCTGACGGTGGCGGGGATGCTGCTGACCATGCACGACGCGCGCACGAAGCTCGCGCAGGACGTCGAGCGGGAGGTGCGCGAGCACTTCCCGTCGCTGGTCTTCGAGACGGTGATCCCGCGCAACGTCCGGCTGGGCGAGGCGCCGAGCTTCGGCCGTCCGGTCATCCATCACGACCCGCACTGCGCCGGGTCCGAGGCGTACTTCGAGCTGGCGAAGGAGGTGGCGGCACGTGGCTGAGCGGTCGCGCGGCATGGGCCGCGGTCTGGCGGCGATCCTGTCCTCGACGGCCGAGGCCGAGATCGGGGCCTCGGCGGCGCCCGATCCCGAGCTGCGCGAGATCCCCGTGGATCTGATCAGCCCGAACCCCCACCAGCCGCGGCGGGAGTTCGACGAGGCGGCGCTGGTCGCGCTCTCGGAGTCCCTGCAGGAACGGGGCGTCCTGCAGCCGGTCCTGGTGCGCCCGGTGGCGGGCGGGACCTACGAGCTCGTGGCCGGCGAGCGGCGGTGGCGTGCCGCACGGCTGGCGGGCTTCGACCGGGTCCCCGCGCTCGTGCGTCCGCACGACGACGCGGCGTCGCTCGAGGTGGCGCTGATCGAGAACATGGCCCGGGAGGACCTCAATCCGGTCGAGGAGGCGCGTGCGTGCGCGCTGCTCGTCGACGAGCTCGGGCTGACTCGCGAGGACATCGGCCGCCGGGTGGGGCGCTCGCGGGTCGCCGTGTCGAACCTGATGCGGATGCTCGACCTTCCCGACGAGGTCCTGGATCTGATCGCCGCCGGCCGGCTGAGCGAAGGGCACGGGCGCGCGCTGCTGATGGCCGCCAACCACGACGACCGTCGCCGCCTCGGGCGCGCCGCCGCGGACGAGGGCTGGAACGTGCGCCAGACGGAGGCCGCGGCGCGCAGGGCGGCCGACGATCCGCTCCCGGAGCCGGAGGGCCGCCGGTCCAGGGCGCTGCATCCCGACCAGCAGGAAGCCGTCCAGCAGCTGGACGACGCGTTCGCCCGGGCGCTCGGCGCGCGCGTGCGCGTCACGCCGCGCGGCACCGGCTACAAGGTGTCGCTGGCGTTCGAGTCGCTCGACGAGGCGCTTGCCCTCGTCGAGCGGGTCGGCGGCGCCCCGCCGGGCGAGTAGCCGGGCGCGCCCCCGCCACCCGGGCAGGGCGGCACGAGCGGCGCTATCATCGGGCCGCCCGGGCGATTAGCTCAGTCGGTTAGAGCGCTTCTCTGATAAGGAAGAGGTCGGTG
>DASVQH010000287.1:0-12698 GCA_036389195.1 Solirubrobacteraceae bacterium | reverse complement strand
CGGCGGGCCGGGCGCCGACGACCTGATCGGCAACGGCGGCCGCGACACCGCCAGCTACGCGACCCGCACCACCGGGGTGGTCCTCGACCTCAACGGCGTCGCGGACGACGGCAACGCGTCCGACGCCTCCGGCGGCCGCCGTGACGCCCTCGGCGCCGACATCGAGGTGCTCACCGGCGGCACCGGAGCCGACCAGCTCCGCGGCGACGCGACCGGCGAGACCCTCGACGGCGGCCCGGGCGCCGACACCTACGCCGGGCGCGGCGGGATCGACACGGTGACGTACGCCGGACGGCTGGCCGGCGTGACCGTCGACATCGGCGCCGGCACCGCCGACGACGGCTCCGCGCTCGACCAGACCGGCAGCCGGCGCGACGACGTGCAGGCCGACGTCGAGGCGCTGATCGGCGGCCGCGACGCCGACACGCTCATCGGCGACGGCGGCGCCGACCGCTTCACCACCCGCGGCGACGGCCTGCGCGACGTGGTCCTCTGCGGCGGCGGCACGGACCTCGTCACCGCCGACGCGCTGGACCTGCTGCCCGCGGCGGACTGCGAGACGGTCAACCGCGGGTGACGCGGAAGCGCACCTCGTGCGCCTCGCCGCCCGGGGCCTTCAGGCGCAGCACGTAGCGGCCGGGCTCCAGGCGCTTGCCCGCGCGCGTCTTGAGGAACCGGACCTTGTGCCGGCCGGGCTTCGCGCGCAGGCGCAGCGTGCCGAACCTGCGGGCCTTGCCGCCGGCGATCCGCCGCAGCGTGCCGCGCAGCGTCGCGCGGTCCGAGCCCTCGAGGTCGACGACGAGCACGACGCCGGGGTGCTTGCACCCGCGGACGCAGAACCTCTTCGCCCGCGCCTTCACGCCGAACGCCGCCGCCGCCTGATCGCCGCCGCCCGTCGGGTCGGGCTTGGGCGGCTGGTCCGGCGCCGGCTTGGGCGCCGGCGCCTCGCCGGGCGTCGCCGTCGGCGTGGGCGAAGCGGTCGGCGTCGGGGTGGCGGTCCCGCCGGGCGTCGGCGTGGGGGTGGCGCTCTGGGTCGGTGTCGGCGTGGCGTCCGGGTCGCGGACCACGACGGTCCCGCTCATCCCGCGGCCGTGGGCCTCGCAGTAATACTCGTAGGTCCCGGGTTCGGTGAACGTCCGCTTCACCGTCTGCCACCCGTCGCTGGGCTCCTTCGGCTGGTCGAAGCTGCCGTCCTCGAAGTGGACGTTGTGGAACCCCTGGTTCGTCCACGTCACCGTGTCGCCCGGGTTCACCGTGACGCTCGCCGGGGTGAACTTGTTGCCCGCCGTGGCGGTGACGCCCTGGTCGGCGGCCAGGGCGGGGACGACGGCGAGCGAGGCGGCGGCCGCCAGGGCGGCGAGCGGGGCGAGGTGGCGCGGCTTCATACCCGAGCGACACTACGCACGCGCGATGATCACGCGCAAGCGCGAGGGTCAGCCGAAGACGACCGTGCGGCCCTCGTGCACGAGCACGCGGTCCTCGACGTGCCAGCGGACGGCGCGCGCCAGCACGACGCGCTCGATGTCCGCGCCGAGCCGGGCCAGCGCGGCGACGTCCTGGCGATGGGTCACGCGGACGACGTCCTGCTCGACGATCGGGCCGGCGTCGAGCTCCTCGGTGGCGTAGTGGGCGGTCGCGCCGATGATCTTGACCCCGCGCTCGAGCGCCCGCGCGTACGGGTCGGCGCCCGCGAACGCCGGCAGGAACGAGTGGTGGATGTTGAGCACGGGCGCCCCGACCCGGGCCAGGAAGTCGGCGGTCAGCACCTGCATGTAGCGGGCCAGGACGACGAGGTCGGCCTGCCCGGCCAGCCGCTCGAGCATCGCCGCCTCGGCCGCCGCCTTGCCGCCCTTCGGCGTCGGCACCTCGACGTACTCGACCCCGAACGCGGCGACGTCCTCGGCGGCGTCAGGGTGGTTGGAGATGACCATCGGGATGTCGACGTCGAGCTCGCCGCGGCGGTGACGCCACAGGAGGTCGAGCAGGCAGTGCTCCTCGCGCGAGACGAGGATCGCGACGCGCTTGCGACGGCCGGCCGGCCAGAAGCGCCACTCCATGTCGAAGCGCTCGGCCACGGCGCCCGCGAAGTCGCGCTCGAAGTCCTCGTCGGTGCCGGCCGGGAGCGTGAACTCCATCCGCATGAAGAAGGTCCCGCCGGCCGGGTCGGTCGAGTGCTGGTCGGACGCGACGACGTTCGCGCCGCGCTCGAACAGGAACCCCGCGACCGCCGCCACGACCCCCGGGCGATCGGGGCACGTGATCAGCAGGCGGGCCGGCACCTCAGCGCGCGGAGGGCGTCGACGGCTCGGGCACCAGCCAGAGCACGCCGAGCGGCGGGAGCGTCACCAGGGCGGAGAACGGCTGGTCGTTCCACGGGATCGGCTCGGCCTCGATCGTCCCCAGGTTGCCTGTGTTCGTCCCGCCGTAGTACTCGGAGTCCGTGTTGAGCGCCTCGCGCCAGCCGCCGGAACGCGGCAGGCCGATGCGGTAGCCCTCGCGCGGCACCGGCGCGAAGTTGGCGATGCAGACGAGCACGTCCTCGGCGTCCTTGGAGGCGCGCGCGAACGCCACGACGTTGTTGGCCGCGTCGTTGGCCTCCAGCCACCAGAACCCCGCCGGCTCGAAGTCGACCTCCCACAGCGCCGGCGTGGCCGTGTAGCGGGCGTTGAGGTCGCGCACCAGCGACTGGATCCCCGCGTGCTCGCGCTGCTCGAGCAGGTGCCAGTCCAGCGAGCGCTCGTGCGACCACTCCTGCTCCTGGGCGAACTCCTGACCCATGAAGAGCAGCTTCTTGCCGGGGTGCGCCCACATGTAGGCGTACAGGCAGCGCAGGTTGGCGAGCTTCTGCCAGCGGTCGCCCGGCATCTTGTTGACGAGCGAGCCCTTGCCGTGGACGACCTCGTCGTGCGACAGCGGCAGGATGAAGTTCTCGCTGAACGCGTACATCAGCGAGAACGTGAGCTGGTGGTGGTGGAAGCGGCGGTAGACGGGGTCCTGCTGGAAGTAGCCCAGCGTGTCGTGCATCCAGCCCATGTTCCACTTGAAGCCGAAGCCGAGGCCGCCCAGGTACGTGGGCCGCGAGACGCCCGGCCAGGAGGTCGACTCCTCGGCGGCCGAGACGATGCCCGGCTCGCGGGCGTGGAGCACCTCGTTCATCTCCTTGAGGAACGCGACCGCCTCGAGGTCCTCGCGCCCGCCGAACTGGTTGGGCACCCACTCACCCTCCTTGCGCGAGTAGTCGAGGTAGAGCATCGAGGCGACGGCGTCGACGCGGATGCCGTCGGCGTGGTACTCGCGGGTCCAGAACAGCGCGTTGGCCAGCAGGAAGTTGCGGACCTCGTTGCGCCCGAAGTTGAAGATCAGCGTGCCCCAGTCGGGGTGGGAGCCGCGCCGCGGGTCCTCGTGCTCGAACAGCGCGCTGCCGTCGAACTTCGCGAGCGCCCAGTCGTCGCGGGGGAAGTGGGCGGGGACCCAGTCGAGGATCACGCCGAGCCCGTGGCCGTGCAGGGCGTCGACGAAGCCGCGGAACTCGTCCGGCGTGCCGAAGCTCGGCGTCGGCGCGTAGTAGCTGGTCACCTGGTAGCCCCACGAGCCGCTGAAGGGGTGGGCCATCACCGGCAGCAGCTCGACGTGCGTGAAGCCCATGTCCTTGACGTAGGCCGCCAGCTCGTCGGCCAGCTCCGTGTAGGTGAGGGGGCGGTTCCCCTCGACGGGGTTCAGCCGCCAGGAGCCGAGGTGGACCTCGTAGATCGACATCGGGCCATCGAGCGGGACGCGGGCGCGGCGGTCGGCCATCCAGGCGTCGTCGGTCCATTCGTGCGTCGAGCGGGCGATCACCGACGACGTCTCGGGCGGGACCTCGGCCTCGAAGGCGAATGGGTCGGCCTTCAGCTTCAGGTCGCCGGCCTGCGTGCGGATCTCGAACTTGTAGCGGCTGCCGACCGGCGCGTCGGGGACGAACAGCTCCCAGATCCCCGAGGAGCCCATCGAGCGCATCGGGTGCAGCCGGCCGTCCCACCCGTTGAAGTCGCCGACGACGCTGACCGACCGGGCGGCGGGCGCCCAGACGGCGAACGCGGTCCCCTCGACCCCCTCGATGCTCGTCGGGTGCGCGCCGAGCCGCTCGTAGACGTCCTCGTGGCGCCCCTCGCCGACGAGGTGGAGGTCGAGGTCGCCGATCGTCGGCGGGAAGGCGTACGGGTCGCGCACCGTGAAGGCGCCCGACGCGCCGTAGTCGACCTCGAGCTCGTAGTCGAGCGGGATGCCGGCGTCGGCGATCACGCCCTCGAACACGCCCCCGGGGTGCACCCGCTCCAGCGGCGAGGTGTGGCCGGCGATCACCACGTCGACGCGCTCGGCGGCAGGGCGGAAGGCGCGCACCACGACCCCGCCGTCCTGGCGGTGGGCGCCGAGGTAGGCGTGCGGGTCGGCGTGGTCGCGCGCGACGATGCGCTCGGCGTCGGTCATCGGCCTTCCTGTATCCGATCGGGCGCGCGGGAAACCCCCGCGCGCCCGACCGGCGGAACGCTACGGCGTGACCTGCACGTACACGCGCCGCGTCTGCGACGTGGGGGTGCCGTTGTCGGCCAGGGCGCGGACGACCAGGACGTTGTCGACGTTGGTGCCGTTGGGCACGCACATGATCGCGCCGGTGTTGCAGCGACCGACGGCGGCGTCGCCGGCGAAGGCGGGATCGGGCGTGCCGTTCGTGTCGCGGTCGAGCTTGTTCTGGATCGCGATCGTCGCGGCCAGGCCCTTGCCGACCAGGGACTCGCCGGCGTCGACGTAGACGTTCGGGTTGCCGGCGGGCTGGCCGTTGATCCCGGGCTTGGACACGACGGTGAAGCCGCCCGACTGCTCCTCGATGTCGCCGGCCTCGTTGAGCAGGAGCCAGCGCGTGGTCTTGATCGTTCCGGCGGCGAGGTCCGTGCCCGACAGCGAGCCGTCCTTGACGTCGGAGCCCGTCAGCGCCTCGTCCTTGATGTCCGCGCTCTTGAGCGAGCGGTTCTTGACGTCGGTGCCGGTGAGCGACCGGTTCTTGACGTCCTTGCCGGTCAGCGAGCCGTTCTTGACGTCCTTGCCGGAGATCGTCGCGGCGGCGTACGACGTGCCGCCGAGCGCGATGAACATCGCGACCGTCGCCATCACGTTGCCGTAGGTCAGGCGCTGCTTCATCGAGGCCTCCTTCTGGGGTACGGGTCGAAGGCGGTCTGCGGGGCGCCGCCCGGATCGGTTCATCGAGGACCCGATCCGGGCGCGCGGGCAGCCGCCGGTCAGCCGCCGCGCTGGACGGCCGGGAGGCCGGACTGCACCGCCGGGAGGCTCGACAGGCCGCCGGTCTGGTAGCCGCCGGTCTGGTACGACGTGGTCGGGGTGGCCGCGCCGGCGGGCGCGGCGCCCGCCGCGGCGAGCAGGGCGCCCGCCGCGAGCAGGGCGGTGAGGGTGCGGCGTGGGGACATGCGGGATCTCCTGGATCGGAGGGTGGATGGGACGCCGCCGATCCTCCGCGCCGCCGCCCGCGCCGCCATCAGGGACGGCCCTGATCCGCGACCCTGAACGCCGGGGCTTAGAGCCCGCTCTCCAGCAGCCGCTCGATCCCGGCCACCGGGATCCCGACCCAGTCGGGCCGGTTGTTGAGCTCGTAGCGCAGCTCGTAGACCGCCTTCTCGAGCTCGAAGATCGCCAGCAGCTTGTCGATCGCCTGCTGGCCGGCCGGCAGCAGCGACGGCTCGACGGCCTCCAGGTAGGCATCCAGGAACGCGCTGCGCGCGCGCTGCTCCCAGCCTTCCGGCGCCGAGCGGCCGGCCATCGCCTCCATCGCCGACGCGGCGTACGCGAACGAGCGCAGCATCCCCGCGACGTCGCGCAGCGGCGAGCGCTTGCGGCGGCGGTCGCGCAGCGCGCGGGCGGGCTCGCCCTCGAAGTCGAGGATCACCCAGCGGTCGGGCGTGCGCAGGGTCTGGCCGAGGTGGTAGTCGCCGTGCGAGCGGATCAGCCGGCCGCCGACCCCCACGTGGGAGAGCATCTGCAGGCGGTCGCGGATCTCCTCGCCGCGGTGCTCGATCGGCGCCAGCGCCTCGACGCCCGCCGGCAGGTCGAACCACAGCCGCTCGATCTCCTCGTCGATCGTCGCGGTCAGCAGCGAGAGTGCGGCGTCGCCGGGCTCCTCGGGCGCGAACTCCGGGTCGGTGCCGTCAGAGCCGAGGACCGTGTGCATCCGCGCGGTCACCTCCCCCAGCTCGGCGAGCGCGCCGATCACGCCGTCGGGGTCCTCGAGCGTGTGCTCCCACCCGTCGCGGCCGTCGGCCACGAAGTCGGTGAGGACGCCGAGCGTCGCGTCGAGCAGCTCGCCGGTGCACTCGTACCAGCCGGCCAGCGCCGGGATGTTGGCGAAGCCGTGCCCCGAGAGGAAGCGCAGCATCTCGAGCTCCGGGTTGTCGCCCGGCTCCAGGCGGCGGAAGACCTTCAGGATCAGCCGGTCGTCGAAGACGATCGAGGAGTTGGACTGCTCGACGCCGATCGAGCGCACCGCCGGCGCGTCGCCGACCGACCCCGTCGCGCCCGTCCAGTGGAAGCGGACCTGGCCCTGCTCGCCGTCGATCACCGAGCCGCGCTCCATCAGCGTGGCCAGCGCGGCGCCCACCGCCGGGTCGGCCAGCGCGTCGTAGACCGTCGTGTCGTAGACGGTGGAGATCACGCCCTCGCCCCACTGGTCGCCCGCCGGGCGGCTGGAGACCAGCAGCTGGTAGAGGTCGTGCGTCCCCGGCCCGAAGCGCGCCTCCAGGAACGCCGCGGTCAGCGGCGGCTCCTCGTCGCGCAGCATGACCGCGTCCAGGACGTTGACCTGACCGACGCCGCGCGCCTTGGAGCCGAACCAGCGCTGGGCCTGGACCCACTCGCTCAGGACCTCGTCGGAGACGAACCCCAGCTCAATGTGCCCCATCGGCGGCCTCCCCCTCGTCGTCGCCGGCCACCAGCAGGAACCAGAAGAAGCCGCGCGGCGCGAGCGTCAGCAGGTACGGCCACTGCCCGATCGCGGGGAACCGGGTCCGGCCGAGCATCTCCTCCGGGATGCGGCCCTCGTAGGCGCGCAGGTCGAGCTCGACGGCCTGGGCCGAGCGGGCCATGTTGTGCACGCAGAGGACGATGTCGTCCTCGTACCTGCGCACATGGGCGAAGATCTTGCCGTTGGAGGTCTCCAGCGGCTCGTAGGTGCCCAGGCCGAACACCGGGTGCTCCTTGCGCAGCGCGATGAAGCGCCGCGTCCAGCGCAGCAGCGACGCGGGCGCGCGCAGCTGGGCCTCGACGTTGACGGCCTGGTAGCCGTAGACCGGGTCCATCAGCGGCGGCGCGTAGAGCTGGGCGAAGTCGGCCTTCGAGAAGCCGCCGTTGCGGTCCCCCGTCCACTGCATCGGCGTGCGGACGCCGTCGCGGTCGCCGAGGTACACGTTGTCGCCCATGGCGATCTCGTCCCCGTAGTAGAGGACCGGTGAACCCGGAAGCGAGAACAGGATGGCGGTCAAGAGCTCGATCTCCGCGCGTCCCCCGTCGAGCAGCGGCGCCAGCCGGCGCCGGATCCCGACGTTGATCTTCATGCGCGGATCCTTCGCGTACTCCGCGTACATGTAGTCGCGTTCCTCGTCGGTGACCATCTCGAGCGTCAGCTCGTCGTGGTTGCGCAGGAACAGGCCCCACTGGCAGTTGTCGGGGATGTCGGGCGTCTGGGCGAGGATCTCGAGGATCGGGGCGGCCTCCTCGCGGCGCAGCGCCATGAACATGCGCGGCATGACCGGGAAGTGGAAGGCCATGTGGCACTCGTCGCCGTCGCCGAAGTACTCGACGACGTCGGCCGGCCACTGGTTGGCCTCGGCGAGCAGGACCTTGTCGGAGTACTCGGCGTCGACCGTGGCGCGGACCTTCTTGAGGAACTCGTGGGTCTCCGGCAGGTTCTCGCCGTTGGTGCCGTCGCGCTCGTAGAGGTAGGGGACGGCGTCGAGCCGGAAGCCGTCGAGCCCGAGGTCGAGCCAGAAGCGCAGCGCCTGGAGCATCGCCTCCTGGACCTCGGGGTTGTCGTAGTTGAGGTCGGGCTGGTGGGAGAAGAAGCGGTGCCAGTAGTAGGCGCCGGCCTGCTCGTCCCACGTCCAGTTCGAGCTCTCGGTGTCGACGAAGATGATCCGCGCCTCTTCGTAGCGGTGCACCGTGTCCGACCACACGTACCAGTCGCGCTCCGGCGAGCCCGGCGGGGCGGTGCGGGCGCGCTGGAACCACTCGTGATCCGACGAGGTGTGGTTCATGACGAGGTCGGCGATGACCCGGATGCCGCGCTGGTGCGACGCCTCGATGAACGCGCGGACGTCGTCGATCGTCCCGTAGTCCGGGTGGACGTTGTCGTAGTCGGCGATGTCGTAGCCGCCGTCGCGCAGCGGCGAGGCGTACATCGGGAGCAGCCAGATGCAGTCGATCCCCAGCCACTGCAGGTAGTCGAGCTTCTCGGTGAGGCCACGGAAGTCGCCCGAGCCGTCGCCGTTGCCGTCGTAGAAGCCGCGCAGGTGGATCTCGTAGAAGACCGCCCGCTTGAACCACAGCGGGTCGGACTCGAACCAGTGGTGATCCGACGAGGCGCCGGGGTTCACCGCGACTCCGCCTTCAGGACGTGGCCGGCCCGCTGGACGGGGTCCAGGCGGACGTAGTTGCGGCCGATCCGCCAGTCGAAGCGTTCCTCGCTCAGCAGGTCGGTGACCGAGAAGGCGGGCGGAAGTCCGAGCTCGTAGGGCACGACGCAGAGCCCCTCCTGGGCGTGATGCGGGTCGAGGTTGACGACGCAGATGAGGGTCGAGCCCTCGGCGCGCTTGGCGTAGGCGATCAGCGCGTCGTTCTCGGTGTCGAGGAACGTCACGTTGTCGAGCCGCTGGAGCGCGGGGTGCTCGCGCCGGATGCGGTTCACGGCGGCGATGAACGGCAGCAGCGGGCCGTCGAGCGAGCGCTGCTTGACGACGTACTTCTCGGAGTCCTCGTACTCCTCGGAGCCGGGGCGCACCGGGACGTTCTCGAAGGACTCGAAGCCGGAGTAGATCCCGTAGGTCGGCGACAGCGTCGCGGCGAGCAGCAGCCGCGTGGAGAACGCCGGCGGCCCGCCGCTGACCAGGTACTCGTTGAGGATGTCCGGCGTGTTGGCGAAGAAGTTCGGCCGGTAGTACTCGGCCATCTCGGAGTGCGCCAGCTCTGAGACGTACTCCTGCAGCTCCCAGCGCGAGTTCTTCCATGTGAAGTACGTGTAGGACTGGCTGAAGCCCGCCTTGGCGAGCGTCTTCATCATCGCCGCGCGCGTGAAGGCCTCGGCCAGGAAGATCACGTCCGGGTGCGTGGCGCGGATCTCGCCGATCACCCACTCCCAGAACGGCAGCGACTTCGTGTGCGGGTTGTCGACGCGCAAGCAGCGCACGCCGTGGTCGACCCAGTGACGCAGCACCGCGTGCAGCGCGTCCCACAGCCCGCGCCAGTCCTCCGAGCCGAAGTCGACGTTGTAGATATCCTGGTACTTCTTGGGCGGGTTCTCGGCGTACTTCAGCGAGCCGTCCGGGCGCCGGTTGAACCACTCGGGGTGCTCGGTCAGCCACGGGTGGTCGGCCGAGCACTGGATCGCGAAGTCCAGGCAGATCTCGACGCCGTGCTCGCGGCCGGTGCGGACGAGCGAGTCGAATTCCTCCAGCGTGCCGAGATCGGGGTGGATCGCGTCGTGGCCGCCGATCGCGTGGTGGCCGATGGCCCACGGCGATCCCGGCTCTCCCGGCTGGGCGACCGGGTTGCCGCCGGGGAACTCGGCGGTGTTGCGGCCCTTGCGGTTGGTCTCGCCGATCGGGTGGATCGGCGGCAGGTAGAGGACGTCGAAGCCCAGCTCGGCGAGCCGCGGGATCTGCGCCTCGACGCCCTTGAAGCCGCCCCACGAGCGCGGGAAGAGCTCGTACCAGGCGCCGAAGCGGGCGCGGACCCGGTCGACTTCCAGCCGCACCGGCGTGGCCAGGCTCGTGGCGTCGCGGCGGTCCGAGTAGCGCGAGATCGCGGCGAACAGGTCGGCGTCCAGGGCGGCGCGGTACTGGGCGTCGGGCGCGGCCTCGGGGTCTTCGAGCGTGTTGCGGGCCGTCTCGATGCGGGCGCGGTCGGTGTCCCCGGTGGCCCGGGTCGCGGCGTCGCGCAGCAGCACGACGCCCTCGGACAGCTCGCCGGCCAGGTCCGTCTGGCCGAAGGCGACCTTGCGCCCCAGCTCGTCGCGCCAGGAGGCGAAGGCGTCGGTCCACGCGGTGATCGACCACTCCCAGGTGCCGCACGCGTCGACCTCGAACTCGCCGGCCCAGGTGTCGCCGTCGAGGTGGGCGTCGATCCGGCGCAGCGGCCGCTCCTCCCAGCCCGCGTCGTCCGGGCCGCCGGCAGCGTCCGGGCCGCGGTAGCGGACCACCGCGCGCAGGACGTCATGGCCGTCGCGGAAGATCGTGGCGCGCACCCCGACCGTGTCGCCGACCGACCGCTTGGCGGCGTAGCGTCCGCAGTCGACCAGCGGCTGGGGGGACTCGATCTGGATGCGAGCCGGAGGCGGTTGGACACGCTTCGGGGCGGGCACTCGGGGCAATCTCCCCACTTGCGGCGTTCCTGAACCCGGAGTTCTCACCTTGGACATCACTCGAGCCAGCGGCGTGCAGCTTCATCCCACCTCCCTCCCCGAAGGGCGGCTGGGCGACGGCGCGTACGCCTTCGTCGACTGGCTCGCCGCCGCCGGCCAGTCGTGGTGGCAGATGCTGCCGCTGGGGCCGCCCGACAAGCACGGATCGCCCTACAAGGCGGCCTCGGCGTTCGCCGCGTGGCGGGGGCTGCTGGCCGATCCGGACGCCCCGGTGTCGGGGGAGGAGGTCGAGGCGTTCCGCGCGCGCCACGCCGGGTGGGTCGCCGGCTGGGAGGCGTTCGCGGGCGCGGGCGCGGTGGAGGACCAGGTCCGCTTCGAGCGCGAATGGGCGGCCCTGCGGGAGTACGCCGCGGCACGCGGCGTGAAGCTGATCGGCGACATCCCGATCTACGTCGCCCCCGGCTCCGCCGACCAGGTGGCGCACCCCGAGATCTTCCTCGACGGCGTGCAGGCCGGCGTGCCGCCGGACGCCTTCTCCGAGGACGGGCAGCTGTGGGGCAACCCGATCTACGACTGGCCCGCCCTACGGCGGCAGCAGTACCGCTGGTGGACCGCCCGCTTCGAGCGCGTCTTCGAGCTCTTCGACGTCGCCCGGATCGACCACTTCCGCGCGTTCGTGGCCTACTGGGCGGTGCCGGGCGACGCCGTCGACGCGCGCGGCGGGCGCTGGCGGCGCGGGCCGGGCCGGGCGGTCTTCGACGCCGCGCGCGCGGCGCTCGGGCGCGACCTTCCGCTGATCGCCGAGAACCTCGGGGTGATCACCCCACCGGTCGAGCGGCTGCGGCGCGATCTCGGCCTGCCGGGGATGGTGGTCATCCAGTTCGGCTTCAACCCCGACGACCCGCGCGGTCCTCACCGCCCCGAGAACCACACGGAGGACTCCGTCGTCTACACGGGCACGCACGACTCCGACACCCTGCGGGGCTTCTGGGCGACCGCGGCGCCCGAGCAGCGCGAGGAGGCGTTCGCGGCGCTCGCGCGCGCCGGGATCGCGGCGCCGCGCGACGAGGCGGACATCGACTGGGCGCTCATCGAGCTGGCCTGGTCCTCCCCCGCCCGGCTGGCCATGCTGCAGATCCAGGACGTGCTCGGGCTCGGCTCGGAGGCGCGCATGAACATGCCCGGCACGATCGGGCGCTCGTGGCGGTGGCGGATGCAGCCGGGTGCGCTGACCGGGGAGCACGCGGCTCGGTTGCGGGCGGTGACGGAGGCGGCGGGTCGGTTGGGGTAGCTCAGGCTTGCCTGCGCCGCGGGCTGGGGTTGGTGGTCCGTCGACCTAGCTGCTTGGGCGCGGGATGGACGTCTTCAACGGCTCTCTGAAGGAGGAAGGGTTGGACGGCGTGGTGGTCCGGTTTCTAGTCCTCCAACGTGAAAGTCGATCCACTCAAGGAATCCAGATATGGAAAAGGCCCGAATAATTGCCCCCAACGTGAAAATCGTTCGCTGAGGGGTGTCGACTTTCACGTTGACGACCAACCGCGGCACCCCACCCTCCCTCCGTAAGTGACGCAGTTAAGAAGTCCAGTCCGCGCCCACGCAGCTCGGCCGACGGACCGACCCACACCAGCCCGCGGCGCAGGCCCAAGCGCGTAAGGTGCGAGCGTGATCCGGCGGGCGCCCACCACGGTCTGGCACCTCGCCATGGCGGCGCCGGAGGCGCTGCGGCCGGCGCGCGACCCCGGGCCCGACGCCAGCGTGGTCCACGCCGCCGTGCCGCTCGGCGCGCTGAACCGGTTCTTCTACGCGGAGATCGGGCGCGACCACCACTGGGTCGACCGGCTGGTGTGGGACGACGCGGGGTGGCAGCGCTACGCCGCCGACCCGAAGCTCGAGACCTGGATGGTGTGCGAGCGCGGCACGCCGGCCGGCTACGCGGAGCTGTGGAAGCTGCCGCGCGGGCGCTGGCACCTGGCGATGTTCGGCGTGCTGGCGCCGTTTCACGGCCGCGGGATCGGCGGGCACCTGCTGACGACCGTCGCGCGGCGGGCGTGGGGCGGCGGCGCGGCCACCGTCACGCTGGACA
>DASVQH010000286.1:0-4936 GCA_036389195.1 Solirubrobacteraceae bacterium | reverse complement strand
CGCGCTGCTCGACGTGCTGCGGGCCGCCGCGCGGCGCCACGGCCCAGGCTCGGCGCCGCTCGACGTCGAGCACGTCGTCGAGGCGGTGGCCGAGCAGGTGCGGCTGCCGCTGGACCTGCTCGACGACCGGCGCCCGCTCGACCTCGCGGGGCTGCAGGCCGAGCTGGAGGCGGGCGTGCGCGGGCAGGACGAGGCGATCGCCGCGGTGGTCGAGCGGGTGGCTCTGCTCAAGGCGGGCCTGACCGATCCGTCGCGGCCCCCTGGCGTCCTGCTCTTCGCGGGCCCGACGGGCACGGGCAAGACCGAGCTGGCCAAGACGCTGGCCCGCGCCCTGCTCGGCTCCGAGAAGCGGCTTCTGCGCCTCGACCTCAGCGAGTTCACGTCGCCGCACGACGCCGCCCGGATCCTCGGCGGGGGCGACTTCGAGGACGCGTCGCTGGTGGCGGCGATCCGGCGCGAGCCCGCCTCGGTGGTGCTCCTCGACGAGTTCGAGAAGGCGCATCCGAGCATCTGGGACCTGTTCCTCCAGGTCTTCGACGACGGCCGGCTGACCGACCAGCAGGGGCGCACCGCCGACTTCCGGCACGCGATCATCATCGCCACCTCGAACCTCGGCGCCGCCATCCCGTCGGGCGCGGCGGTCGGCTTCGCCACCGGCGGCAGCACCTTCTCGGCCGACGGCGTGCGCCGGGCGGTGACCCAGGCGTTCCGCCCCGAGCTGCTCAACCGCTTCGACGACGTGGTGGTCTTCCGCCCGCTCACCCGGTCGGTGATGCGCGAGGTGCTCGACGCCGAGCTGCGCGCCGCGCTCTCCCGGCGCGGGCTGCGCCGCTGCCCGTGGGCGGTCGAGTGGGACGAGTCGGCGCTCGACGTCCTGCTCGAGCAGGGGTTCACCGCGACGCTGGGCGGCCGGCCGCTCAAGCGCGCGGTCGAGCGGCTGCTGCTGGCGCCGCTCGCGCGGACGATCATCGCCCACGACGCCCCGCGCGGCGATCAGTTCCTCTTCGTCAAGGGGCGCCGCGGCGCGCTCGAAGTGGCGTTCGTGGACCTCGACGGCGCGGCGCCGGCGCCCGTGCCCGCCACCGACGGGGACGGCGCGGCACCGGCCGGCCTGCGCGCCGTCGCGCGCACCGGCGCGGGGACGGCCGAGGAGATGGCCGCGCTCGCCGCCGCGTTCGAGCGCCTCGGCGCCGCAGTCGCCGCCCCCGAGTGGGAGGCGGCCAAGGCGGCCCTGCTCGAGCAGCAGCGGGCGCGCGGCTTCTGGGAGCGGGCGGACCACCGCGCGGTCCTCACCGAGCTCGAGCGGCGCGACCGCTTCGAGGCCGGCCTGCGCTCGGGCGCCTCGCTGCTGCGGCGGCTGCGCAGCGCGCCGCGCGACCGCGGCGCGCCGCCGGACCTCGTGCGGCGCCTGGCCCGCCGCGCCCTGCTGCTGGAGGCGGCGCTGCCCGAGGTGGCGTCGCGCGAGCCGCAGGACGCCCTGCTCGAGGTGACGGCGCAGGTGCGCGACGCGCGCTTCGCCGGCGAGCTGGCCGCCATGTACCGCGCGTGGGCCGAGGCCACCGGCGCGTCGACCGAGCTCCTCTTCGACGGCACCGCGCCGGGCGGCCGGCGCTTCCTGGCGGCGTTCGGCGGCTTCGCGGCCCACGCCGTCCTGCGCGACGAGGCCGGCGTCCACGTCTTCGAGCGCGAGGAGGCGCGCGGGCGGGTCAGCCGCGAGCGCGCGACGGTCCGCGTCGTCGCGCACGACGGCGCGCCGGCCGACGCGCGCGCCGTCGAGGCGCTGCTGGCGGCGACGGGCACGCCGCACCGCGTCGCGCGCCGCTACCGGCGCGACCCGTCACCGCTCGTGCGCGACGGCGTGCGCGGCTGGCGCACCGGCCATCTCGACCGGGTGCTGGCCGGCGACTTCGACCTCTTCGAGGCCGGGAGCTAGGAGCGGTCGACGTGGTTCGTGTCGATCTGCAGCGGCGGCGCGCCCGGCTCGGCCGCCTTCGGCGCGTGGTCGGGCGCCTCGGCGGGCGGCTCGACGCCGAGCGCCTGCGCCAGCTCGCCGGTCTCGTACATCTCGGTGACGATGTCGCAGCCGCCGACCAGCTCGCCCTTGACGAAGAGCTGGGGGATCGTCGGCCAGCTCGAGATCGCCGACAGCTCCTGGCGGATCCGCGGGTCGGGAAGGATGTCGACCGCCGCGAACGGCGCGCCGAGCGCCTCCAGCGCCGCCACGGTGCGGGCGGAGAACCCGCAGGCCGGCCGCTCGGGGGTCCCCTTCATGAAGAGCAGGACGTCGTGCTCGCCGATGGCGGACTCGATCTGCTCGCGCAGCGTGGGCTCGGTGGTGCTCATGGGTGCCTCGCTCTATTCGGCTCGGGTGGAGAGGGACAGCGCGTGGATCGGCCCGCCGATGTCCGCGCCGAAGACGTCGTAGACCAGCTTGTGCTGCGCGATGCGCGAGAGGCCCGAGAACGCGGGCGAGACGACGGTCGCGCGGAAGTGGTCGCCGGTGCCCGTCAGGTCGACGACCTCGGCGCGCGAGTCGGGGATGCTGCCCTCGATGCGGGCTTTGAGGTCGTCGGTCGTCAGCATGGCGTGCAGCGAAGGGTAGCGAGCGCCGCTATCCTTAGTGAAGCGTTGGGACCCACCACGGGAGTTATCTGCAGATGATCACGTTTTCCGACAAGGGCGCCGAGAAGGTTCACGAGTTCCTCGCGTCCCAGAACGCCGACGTCGACACCCACGGGCTGCGGGTCGGCGTGCGCGGCGGCGGGTGCTCGGGCTTCCAGTACGCGCTCGCGTTCGACCAGCAGCGCGACGGCGACGAGGTCTTCGAGGACCACGGCCTGCGGCTGCTCGTGGACCGCCCGAGCCTGCCCTACGTGCGCGGCGCCGTCGTCGACTACGTCGAGGGCCTCCAGGGCGCCGGCTTCAAGGTCGAGAACCCCAACGTCATCGCCGCCTGCGGCTGCGGCTCCTCCTTCCAGGTCCGCGACGAGGAAGAGGTCTCGGCGGTCTGAGCCGCCCGCGGGCGCGCTCCGCGCTGCTCGGCGCGGGCTGGGTCGTCGCCGCCGTCCTGGCGGTCGTGCTGCTGACCGGCCGCGAGGGAGCGGACGGCGAGCGCTCCGCGTCCTCGCCGCGCGCGACTGCGACGCCGACGCCGACGCCGCCCGGCGACGCCGCCGCGCCGGGCCCGCCGCCCGACACGCAGGTCGAGGAGACCGGCGGCCGCCTGGCCGTCGGCATCACCGAGCCGAACCCGAGCTTCGTCTGGGCGCCCGAGGACCGCGAGGTGGGCGGCGCGTTCGGCCGCTGGCGCGCCGCGTTCGCCCGCATCCGCCCGGCCTACTACCGGCTCGTCCTGGACTGGCCGTCGCTGCAGCCCTCGCGCGGCGCGCCCGCCGACCTGGCGATCCCCAACGGCGGCTGCCTGCGCGACGTCGAGCCGTGCGCGTCGTGGGCCGGGGTGCGCGAGCAGCTGGAAGCCGCGGCGTCGCGCCAGCGCCGGACCGGCATGCAGGTCCTCGTCGTCGTCACCGGCTCGCCGGACTGGGCGGCGCGGCCGGCGGGCGGCTGCGAGCGGGCCGGGATCGCGCCGCGCTCGCGCCCGCCCCGGGCCGCCGCCCTGGAGGACTACCGCCGGCTCGTCAGCGACACGCTCGCCGCGGCGCGCGAGGCGGGCGTCGAGCTGCGCTACTGGAGCGCGTGGAACGAGCCCAATCACCCCTACTTCCTCTCGCCCCAGCGCCGGGCGTGCGCGGCCGGCGCGCGCACCGCCGCCGTCGGCCCGTACGTGGCGATGGCCCGGGCGCTGCGGGAGGCGCTCGACGCCGCGCCGGGCGAGCAGGCGTACGTGATCGGCGAGCTCGCCGGGCTGCTGCGCCGCAAGCCGCAGAGCACCGGCGTGCGCGAGTTCGCGCGCGCGCTGCCCGACGAGCTGGTCTGCGGCGCCGCCGCGTGGACGCAGCACGCCTACGTCCCGGGCCCCGACCCCGTCGACGCCGCCGCCCGCGGGCTGGCGTCGCACCGCTGCGACCGCGCGCCGGAGATCTGGATCACCGAGACGGGCGTCGGGGCGGCGAAGCTCGGCGCCTCGCGGCCGGCGGGCGAGGCCGCGCAGCGCGCCGCCTGCCGGGCGATGGACCGCCGCCTGCGGCGCTGGTTCGAGGACCCGCGCGTGACCGCCGCCTTCCAGTACACGCTGCGCGAGGACGACAAGTTCCCCACCGGCCTCGTGAAGACGCGGCTCGACGGCGCCTACCCGGTGCTGCGCGCCTGGGAGCGGTGGGGCGGGAGCCGCCCGCCGGGCGCGGCGCCGCCCAAGGCCGCCTGCGGCCAGACCGCGCGCCAGTAGTAGAGCAGCCGCTCGGTCGACCCGGGCTCCGTGTTGGCGAACCCGTGCGCCTCGTAGAAGCGGCGCGCGCCGGCGTCGTCCTCGTCGACGTTGATCTCGAAGGTCTCCGAGCCGCGCTCGCGCGCGACCGCGAGCGCGCGCTCGAGCACCGCCTGCCCGATGCGCCGTCCGCGGAGGTCCGGGCGCACGTAGAGCTCCTCCAGCAGCGCGACCGGCCCGGCGTCCCACACCGACGGCCGGAACGTCAGCAGCGCCACCGCCACCGCGGGCTCGCCGGCCAGCAGCGCGACCGCGCAGTCGCCCGCCAGCATCGCCCCGAGCCGCGCCTCGAGCACCGCCGGCCCCGGCGTCGGCGTCGCGAACTCGACGTTGAAGTCGTGCAGGAGCCGGGCGACGACCCCCGCCTCGGCCGGCCCTGCCGCGCGGACCTCCACTAGCGGCGCAGGCGGATGACCGGCGCCTGGACGGCCGTCGAGTTGCCGGCCGCGTCGGTCGCGACCACGCCGAGCAGGATCTTCACGCTGCGCTTCTTGCGCAGCGCCTTGCGTGCCTTGCGGTACTGCCCGCGCGTCAGCTTGACGGTGATCTCCG
>DASVQH010000285.1:0-13049 GCA_036389195.1 Solirubrobacteraceae bacterium | reverse complement strand
GAGGGCGTGCTGCTGGCCGGCCCGGAGCGCTGGATCCCGCGCGCCGCCGCCGTGCGGCTGCGGCGCTACGCGGAGGGCGGCGGCCGCGTCGCCTCCTTCGGCGCCGACACGCTGCGCCGCGGCGTGACCCTCGCGCGCGGCCGGCTGCTGCGCCCGACCCAGCCGGTCGGCACCGACCCGTTCGGCACCCGCCTGCGCCCGCTGCGCCGGCTCAAGCGCCCCGCCGGGCTCGTGCCGCTCAAGGACGACCCGAAGCTCGGGCTGCTGGAGGGCGTCGGCGACGTCGTCGGCGGCTTCGAGGTGCTCGAGGAGTCCGTGCCGGGCGAGAGCTCGAAGCTCGCGTTCGCCGCGGGGATCGGCCAGGACCTCGGCGAGGACGCGCCGCTGGATCCGGAGACCGGCGCGCCGCGGGCGCCGCTGCCCGCACTGGCCGGCTCGCGCCTCGGCAAGGGCGTCGTGATCCGCGTCGGCCTGCCGGGGTGGGCGGCGCGCCTGCCGCGCGACCCGGCGGTGCAGCAGATCACCCGCAACGTGGCCGACATCCTGCGCCGCGTCCGCCCGCGCCCCCGGTCGCCGCTGCGATGAACCAGGCCGGGATGATCGTGGCCGCCGCGCTGGCGGCGGGCGCGCTGCTGGCGCCGACGTCGCGCGCCCGCGCGCTGGCCATGCTGGCCGCGCTCGTGATCACGCCGGTGCTGCTGGCCGCCGACGTGTGGGACACGCCGCAGCTGGAGCCGCTGCGCGACCGGCCCGCCGCCGCCGCGGCCGGTGCCGCGATCGCCCTGCTGGCGCTGTGCGGCGCGGCCTGGCTGTTCGCCCGCCGGCGCTGGCTGTTCGCGGCGCTCGCCGTGGCGGCGGTGCCGTTCCGGGTGCCGCTGGAGATCGGCGGCACGACGGCCAGCCTCCTCGTCCCGCTCTACGCGGTGATCGGGGCCGGCGGGCTGGCGTGGATCGTCCCGCGCCTGCGGCGGGGCGCCGAGCTCGACCCTCCCCGCGAGAACGGCTGGCTCGAGCGGCTGCTGGCGATCTCGCTCGTCCTCTACGCGCTGCAAGCCGCGTACTCGGGCGACGCCGACAAGGCGCTCGAGCAGGTCGTCTTCTTCTACGTCCCGTTCACGATCCTCTTCGCGCTGCTGCGGGAGCTGGACTGGAGCCCCGTCCTCGTGCGGCGCTGCTTCACGGTCGTCGTGGTGCTGGCGCTCATCTTCACGGCGATCGGCTTCTGGGAGTACTTCCAGCGCGAGCTCCTGCTCAACCCGAAGGTCATCGCGCAGAACCAGTTCCAGGCGTACTTCCGGGTCAACTCGCTGTTCTTCGACCCCAACATCTACGGGCGCTTCCTCGCGCTGGTGATGACGGGGCTCGCCGCCGTGGTCCTGTGGTCCCGCGCGCCGCGGACGCTGTGGCTCAGCGCCGCCGCGCTCGCCGTGCTGTGGGCGGGCCTGCTGCTGACGCTGTCGCGCTCGAGCTTCGCCGCGCTGCTCGCCGGTCTCGTGGTGATCGCCGCGCTGCGCTGGCGCCCGTGGAAGACGCTCGCGGCGGCCGGCGTCGCGATCGCGGTCGGCGCGGCGATCGTGCTGGCCTTCCCGGCCAAGTTCAACCTCGACTTCTCGTCGGACAAGGCGGTCGACAAGGCGGCCTCGGGGCGGCTGGAGCTGGTCGAGGGCGGCGTGCGCCTCGCCCGCGCCCGGCCGGTCCACGGCTTCGGCTCCGGCTCGTTCTCCTTCGAGTACCGGCGGCGCGAGAAGGCGCCCGGCGAGCGCGCGACCTCCGCGTCGCACACCATCCCGATCACCGTGGCCGCCGAGCAGGGCGTGATCGGCCTCGCGGTCTACTTCGCGCTGCTGCTCGCCGCCCTGTGGCGGCTGCTGGGCGGGGCCTCGCGCTCGGGCGCCCGGGCCGCGGTCGCCGCGGCGTTCGTCGCGCTCGTCGTCCACACCTGGCTGTACGCGGCGTTCCTGGAGGACCCGCTGGTGTGGACGCTGCTCGGCGTGGGCGTCGCGCTGGCGCGGCGTCAGCCGCCCGAGCCGGACCCGGGATAGCGCTCGGAGCCCAGCCGGCCCGACGCGATCCCCAGCGCCTCGAGGCGCTCGATCAGCGGCAGGTGCTCGCCGGCAGGCGCGAAGCGCAGCGCCGCGCGGGCCTCGGCGACCTCGTGGATCTGCGCGTGGCGGCCGGCGTCCTCGTCGCGCTCGGCGTACCAGAGCTCGGCGCGCTCGCCGGCCCGGGCCAGCAGCGCGAGGCCGAGCGCCGCCTGGGCGGGCTCGTAGACGATCACCGCGCGCGGCGCGCCCGGCAGCGCCCGCTCGAGGCGCTTGGCCTGCCGCGCCGCCACGCCGAGGGCGAAGCCGAGCGGCAGCCGGCCGATCGTCGCGTAGGAGACCGCGGGCGGATCGGCGGCGACGACGCCCGGCGCCCGCAGCAGGCGCTCGGCGTGCTCGCGCGCCGCGAAGCGCTCGAGCCGCTCCGGCAGGAGCAGCAGACCGAGGGGGGTCTCGTGCACGGCGAACAGCGTGACAGCGCGGCGGCGCGTCCGGGGCAGGACGAGCCCCTCTTGTTGGCGAGGCCGCGCGCGGGCATCATTCGCGGACCCCGAACCCGGACAGGATCTCCGCATGCCCTTTCTCCGTCTCGCCCTCGCCGCGGCCGCCGCCGCGGCGGCGCTGGCCGTCGCGCCCGCCGCCGCGTCGGCCAACGCGACGGTCGCCTACCTCGCCACCGGCACCGTCACCGTCACCTCGAGCGCCTCCGGCGAGGTCAACAAGATCGGCGCCGTGCTCGACGGCACGACCCTGCGGATCACGGAGTCCGGGCCGCAGGGGCTCAGCGTCGCGCCGCTCTCGCGCTGCACCCAGGCGACCCAGGACCCGAAGGTCGTCACCTGCAACACGACGACGTTCGGCTTCACCGCGCTGCAGGTGAACCTCGGCCCCGGCGACGACGCGCTCGGCGCGCCGGCGCAGCCGCTCGGCGTCGCGGTTCCCGTGACCGCCGACGGCAGCGGCGGCGCCGACGTCCTCGTCGGCGGCGGCGGGGCGGACGACCTCGACGGCGGTCCCGGCGATGACACGGTCAGCGGGGCCGGCGGCGGCGACACGCTCGCGGGCGGGGCCGACGCCGACCGGCTCACCGGCGGCCTCGGCAACGACGCGCTCGACGGCGGGGACGGCGCCGACACGGCCGACTACCACGCCGCCACCACGCCCGTTAAGGTCGTGCTCGGCCCGGGCGGCGAGCAGACCTCCGGCAACGGGCCGCAGGGCGAGGACGACCGGATCACGGCGGTCGAGCGCGCCACCGGCGGCAGCGCCGCCGACGCGCTGGCCGGCAACGAGCTGGCCAACGTCCTCGACGGGCTGGGCGAAGCCGACACGATCGACGGCGGCGGCGGCGACGACACGCTGCGCGGCGCGGGCGGCGCGGACACGCTCGCCGGCGGCGGTGGCGCGGACGTGCTGGAGGGCGGCGACCTCGCGGACGCGCTCGACGGCGGCGAGGGGGTCGACACCTACGCGGGCGGCGCCGGCAACGACGCCGTCAACGCGCGCGACGGCGTGGCCGAGCCCGGCCTCGACTGCGGGGGCGGCACCATCGACAAGCTCGTCGCCGACAACGGCGCGGACGGCGCCGCCGGCTGCGAGGCGGTCGCGCCCCAGCTGGTCCGGGCGCCCGCGCTGACCGGCGAGCCGATGGAGGGGAAGGTCCTCACGCTCGACCGCGGCGAGATCACCGGCGCGCCGCTGAACCTCACGCGGACGTTCTTCCGCTGCCAGCCCGACGGCTCGGCGTGCGTGGCCGTGCCGGTCGTCCCCGACACCTACACGCTCCGCCAGGCCGACGTCGGCAAGGTGATCTTCGCGCGGGTGGCGGCCAAGAACCTCGCCGGGGCCGTCACCGAGGAGACCGTCCGCACGCCGCCGATCACCGACGTCGCCGGCACGACGACGCCGCGGCCGACCACCGGCGGCACGCCCACCCCCAAGCCGCCCGTCGAGCCGATCCCGCGGGGGCCGGCCGCCGAGATCGCGTCGCTGGCCAAGGCCCAGCTCGTGCGCTCGGGCAAGCGGCTGCAGCTGCTCGCGGGCCGGCGGATCGCCTGCCGGGCGGCCGTCCGCACCTGCGGCGCCGACGTCACCGCCACCGCCAAGCTCGTCAAGAAGCCCAGGAAGGGCAAGAAGGGCAAGAAGGGCAAGAAGGGCAAGAAGAAGCCGAAGGCCAAGAAGACCGAGCTCGCCTACGCGCGCTACGTCATCAGGCCCGGCGAGGCCGCCGAGATCGTCCTGAAGTTCTCCAAGCGCGCCCGCAAGCTCGTCAAGCCCGGCCAGAAGCTCAAGCTGACGCTGAAGATCGTCGTGCGCCAGGACGGCTCCGACGACGTCACGCAGAAGCTGCGGATGAAGGTGAAGGTGCCGCGACGCTGAGCCGCGCTCAGCCGATCGAGGAGCCCGCGAAGAGGAAGAACCACGCCTCGAAGGCGACGACGCAGGCCACGACGCAGCCGATGAGCACGTAGTCGAGGACGGCGAGGGGCGGCGCCTGGCCGCCGCGCGAGTGCGGGCGCTCGGCGCCCAGGCTCTTGAGCCACGGGGACTGGCGGCGCGCGGCGACGCGGCCGGTCAGGCGGTCGTGCGCGGCGGTGAAGACGCCGAGGAGCCTGAGCAGCGCGAAGCAGGCGAGCCCGAGCGTGAGGCACACCACCGCGACCGCGCCGAGGCTGAGCGTCGAGCCCGAGACGGTCCGCGACCCCACCCACAGCGCGAGCAGGGGCGCGCCGGTCCAGATGTTCACGGTCACGAGGACCATCCCGGCGACGAGGGCCGATCGCTGCAGGCGCACCATTGCCACAACGATGCCGCGCGGGCAACCCCGTGGCAAGTCTGCGGCAACCCCGCCGCGGGACGGTGCCGGGCGTCACCCCACCCCCTCGTCGAGGAGCCGCCTCATGCCCCTGTCCACGCTCACCGCCCGCGCCGGCCGCTGGAGCGCCCAGCACCGCCGCAAGGCCATCCTCGGATGGCTCGCCTTCGTGGTCCTCGCGCTCGCCATCGGCGGCACCGTCGGCACGCAGAAGCTGGCGCTGCACGAGAAGGGCTTCGGCGAGTCCGGTCGTGCCGACCGGATGCTCAACGACGCCGGGTTCGCCGACGCGGCGCGCGAGACGATCCTCGTCCGCCCGGCCGGCGGGCGGACCGTCGCCGACGCCGGCGTCCAGCGGGCGATCACCGACCTCGCCGCGCGGCTCGATCGCGTCGCCCTGGTCTCCGAGGTCCGCGCCCCGAAGGACGCGAAGCCGTCGGCCCTCGTGGCCGAGGACGGCAGCGCCGCCCTCGTGCAGGTCCAGCTGCGCGGCGAGGCCGACGAGGCCGGCGCGCACCTGAAGCCCGTCACCGACGCCGTGGCCGCCGCCGCCCGCGCGCACCCCGAGGTCAAGCTGTCCGAGACCGGCGACGGCTCGCTGTTCGCCGCGCTCGACGAGGCCGTCAAGAACGACCTCAAGAAGGCCGAGATGGTCTCCGTCCCGCTGACCTTCGCGATCCTCTTCCTGGCCTTCGGCGCGCTCGTCGCGGCCGGGATCCCCGTGCTGCTGGGCATGACCGCGGTCGCCGCGGCGCTCGGCCTGCTGGCCCTGCCCAGCCAGGTCTTCGCGGTCGAGGACTCGGCCGCGTCGGTGATCCTGCTGATCGGCCTCGCCGTGGGGGTCGACTACGCGCTCTTCTACCTGCGCCGCGAGCGCGAGGAGCGGGCGGCCGGGCGCGGCGCCGACGCGGCGCTGGAGGCCGCCGCGGCCACCTCGGGCCGCGCGGTGGTCATCTCCGGCCTCACCGTGATGGGCTCCGTCGCGGGCCTGTTCGCCTCCGGCAACAAGTGGCACACGTCCTACGCGATCGGGATCATGCTGGTGGTCGGCATCGCCGTCGTCGGCTCGCTGACCGTGCTGCCCGCCGTGCTGTCGGCGCTGGGCGACCGCGTCGAGCGCGGGCGCATCCCCGGCATGCGGCGCCGCGAGGTCCGCGCGGGGGAGGCCGGGCGCTTCTGGTCCTGGCTGCTCGACCGCGTGCTGCGCCGGCCCGTCGCCGCCGTGCTCGCGTCCTCGGCGGTCCTGCTGGCGCTCGCCGCGCCGGTCGCCGGCCTGCACCTCGGCGACCACGGGATGGGCAGCCTGCCGCAGGACATGCCGGCCGTGAAGGCGTTCGCCGACGTCCAGGCCGCGTTCCCCGGCGGCTCCCAGCCGGCCGTCGTCGCCCTGTCGGGCCGCGACGTCACCGCGCCGGCCGTCCGCGACGGCATCGCCGCGCTGTCGGCCCGCGCCGCCGCGGACCCGCGGCTCGGCGCGCCGCTCGGCGTCGACGTCAACCCGGACCACACCGCGGCGCGCGTGATCGTGCCGGTGGCGGGCGACGGCGTCGAGGACCGCAGCCTCGCGGCCGTCGAGGTCCTGCGCGAGGACGTCGTCGCGTCCACGGTCGGGCGCGTCCCGGGCCTGCGCGCCGACGTCGCCGGCGTCTCGGCGTCCTCGGTCGACCTGAAGGCCATCACGGAGTCGCGCGTGCCGCTGGTCGTCGCGCTCGTCCTCGGGCTCGGCTTCGTCGTCCTGCTCGTCACCTTCCGGTCGGTGGTGATCCCGTTCAAGGCGATCGTGCTGAACCTGCTCTCGGTCGCCGCGGCCCACGGCGTGCTCGTGCTGGTCTTCCAGCACGGCTGGGGCGCGAGCCTGCTGGGCTTCGAGCCGACGGGCCGGATCTCGAGCTGGCTGCCGGTGATGCTGTTCGTGATCCTCTTCGGGCTCTCGATGGACTACCACGTGTTCGTGCTCACGCGGATCCGCGAGGCGTTCGACGCGGGCCGCCGCATGGACGACGCGGTCTCCTTCGGCATCCGCAGCACCGCCAGCGTCGTGACGAGCGCGGCCGCCGTCATGGTCGCCGTCTTCTCGATCTTCGCGACCCTGGGGATCCTGGAGATGAAGCAGCTGGGCGTCGGCCTGGCCGTGGCCATCCTGCTCGACGCGACGATCGTCCGGGCGGTCCTGCTGCCCACCACGATGAAGCTCCTGGGCGAGTGGAACTGGTGGCTGCCGCGGTCGCTGCACTGGCTGCCCGGCGTCGCCCCGGAGCCGTCCGTCGAGGGCGCCCGCGCCTAGAACCCGTTCGCCGCGGCCGGTCGCAGCCCCGCGACCGGCCGGTGGGCGACGATCAGCACCAGGGGGAGCACGGCGCCCGTGACCACCAGGGCGCCGCGCACCCCGAGCTGCGCGACGGCGAGCGACGCGGCCCCGGCGCCGATGGCCAGGCCCGTCACCACGACGGTCTCCAGCACGCCGAGCACGCGGGCGAGCGCCGGGCCGCTGAGGGCGCGCTGCACCAGCGTGACCGAGGCGACGTCGAACAGCGCGTTGCCGAGCCCGACGGCGGCGATCAGCCCGAGCGCGAGCGCCGGCTCGGGGACCAGCCCGAGGCAGACCAGCGGGAGGCCCCAGAGGACGAGGCCCGCCCGCAGCCACGTGACGAGGTCGGCGCCCGGCGCGCGGACCAGGGTGGCGAGCCCGCCCAGCAGGCCGCCCGCGCCGAACGCGACGACGAGGAGCCCGGTCCCCTCGCGCCCGAGGTCGAGCAGCTCGACGGCGCAGACCACGAAGAGGACGTTGAGGGCGCCGCTGACCACGGTCTGGAGGAGCAGCAGCGCGAGGATCAGCCGCGCCGCCGGATCGGCGGCCGCCTCGCGGAAGCCGGCGAGCGCGCTCTCACGCGGGCCGTCCGCGCGGCCGGCGCCCTGCGCGCGCGCCGTCACCGCCCCGGCCAGCGTCGTCGCCGCGGCGACGGCGAGCACCGCGGCGACCGAGGACACGGCGAGCAGGACGCCCGCGACCGCCGGGCCGGCCACCATGCCGACGCTCTCGATCGTCGTCGCGCCTGCGTTGGCGGCGGTCAGGCGCGCGGCTCCGGGCGCGAGCACCGGGAGCAGCGCCGTGTGCGCCTGGCGGAAGAGCATCGTGGTCAGCGCCACCACCGCCCCGAGCGCGTAGACCGCCCAGGCGGCCCCCGCGAGCACGCCGGCCGCGGAGGCGGCGAGGGCGAGCCCGGTCAGCCCGGCGGAGCCGCGCAGGGCGACGCCGAGCGGCAGCCGGGCCGCGAGGCCGGTCAGCGGCGCGCCGAGCACCGCGGGCGCCGAGCGGATCGCCAGCGCGAGACCGACGGCGGCGCTGCCGCCGGCGCCGTAGGCGAAGACGGCCAGCGCCGTGGCGTGGGCCCAGCTGCCGGCGACGACCAGCGCCCAGGCGCCCTGGGCGCGGCGGATCGCCGGGTCGAGCATGGCGGCGCCGAGGTGCCGGCGGACGGGCGGTACGAAGGCGGAGGACATGGGGCGAGCCTCCGGCCCCCGGCGCGCCCGGGCATCGGTGACGTCCCTGAACCCGCACCCTGAGCCCCGCGGTTCCGGGTCCCGGCTCAGGGTGCCCCCTGATGGCGCGGCGGGCGGCGACCGGGAAGCTCGCCGCATGTTCAAGCCCACCATCCCGCACCTCGCCGCCGGGCTCGCCGCCGCGGCCGCGCTGCTCGCCGCCGGCCCCGCGCAGGCGTCCGACGACCAGCACGTCGCCATGAGCCCCGACGGGCGCGCCCACTACGCGTTCAAGCTGCACGCCAACGGCGTGCTGCAGGTCCACGAGCGCCAGATCGACACGAGCGGCGCGCTCGGCGACGCCCAGTCGGTGTCCTGGGCCTTCCGGCCCGCGATCAGCCAGCACGTCGGCGTCGACGACGCCGGCAACGCCGTGATCGCCTGGACGAGCTCCGACGGGCCCGACCTGCAGCCCGCCTACATCCGCCGCCGCACGTCGGACGGCGCCCTGAGCGCGACGCAGAAGCTCACGCCGCAGGGGGTGACCGCCCAGGAGATGGAGCTCGCGGTCGAGCCGGACGGCGACGCCATCGCCGTGTGGTCGCGGGGCCTCGACGGCAAGCACGTCGTCCAGGCCCGCCGGCGCGCCGCCGATGGGACGCTCGGCCCGCTCCAGACGCTCTCCGCGACCACCCGCTTCTCCTACGGGCCCCAGGTCGCCGTCGCGCCCGACGGGACCGCGACCGTCGTGTGGAAGCGCGCCGACCCCGACGAGCACTTCGTCCAGGCGCGCACGATCGCGCCGGACAACTCCCTGAGCACGGTGCAGCGGCTCAGCGGCGACGTCGGTTCCGCCTACGGCCTGTGGGTGACGGTGAGCGACACCGGGACCGCGGTGGCCGGCTGGAACCGTTCGCTGGCCGCCGGCGGCCATGCCATCGAGTCGCGCGCCCGCAGCGCGACCGGCGCGCTCGGCGCCGTCCAGACCATCGCCGGGCCCGACGACTTCACGAGCTCCGGCGATCAGGCGGGCAACGGCGCGGGGCGCGTCGTCTACAGCTGGCGCAAGCAGCTCCCGGACTCGACGTCCGTGGTCAAGGGGCGCGTCCGCCAGCCCAACGGCACGCTCGGGCCGATCTTCGAGGTCTCCGACGGCCAGGGCACCGAGCCGAAGGTCGCCATCGACCCGGACGGCGTCGCGACGTTCGTGTGGACGGTTCCCGCGTCCACGCGGGTCATCCAGCTGCGGCGCCGCGACCCGAACGGCCAGATGGGCTCGCTGCGCACCGTCTCCGATCCCGCCCGGGACGCCAGCGGCCCGCACGTGGCCGTCGATCCCGCCGGCCGGGCCGCCGTCTCCTGGTACGCCCCCGGTGCGACCATGGGTGCGCGCACGGTCGCCTACGGCGGCGCGATGTCGCCCGTCCACCTGCTCGGCCCGGCGGCGCTCTAGCCATGGGCGCGCGCATCCCCCGCCTCGCCGCCCTCGGGCTCGCCGCCGCCGCCGCCGCTGCGCTCGCGGCCGCGGCCCCCGCCGGCGCGGAGTCCCTCGCCGCCGCCGCCCCGGACGGCGGCGCCCACTTCGCGTGGTTCACGCCGGGCGCCGGCGGCCAGGTCGAGGAGCGGTCGCTGTCCGGCGGCGGCACGCTCAGCGGCATCCAGTCGGTCTCCTGGGCCCGCCGCAGCGTCTACTCCAGCCAGGTCGCCGTCGACGCCGCCGGCAACGCGGTCATGGCCTGGCTCGACAACGCCGAGCCGCAGTTCAGGGCCTACGCCCGCCGGCGCACCGCCGACGGCGGCCTGACGCCGATCCAGCTGCTCTCGCCGGACGGCGTGAGCGTCGGCAACCTGCGGCTCGCCGTCGAGCCGGACGGGGACGCCGTCGCCGTCTGGGCGCGCCAGCTCAACGGCAAGGTCGTGATCCAGGCTCGCCGGCGCACCGCCGCCGGCGGGCTCGGCCAGGTGGTCACGCTGTCCTCCGCCGGCGGCGACTCGCGGGCCCCCGAGGTGGCCGTGGCCCCCGACGGGACCGCGACGGTCGCCTGGGTGCGCGACGCGCCGGACGAGCGGTTCGTGCAGACGCGCACGCTGCGGCCGGACGGCACGCTGACCCAGCTGCAGCGCCTCAGCGGCGCGAGCGACGCGATCACCAACCTCTCCGTCGCCGTCGAGCCGGGCGGCCGCGCGGTGGCCGCCTGGGCGCGACGGGTGGACGCGGGGACCGCGTTGGAGACGCGGGCCCGCAGCGCGACCGGAGCGTTGGCCGCCGTGCAGGTGGTCGCCCCGGCCGCCGAGTACGCCGGGCACGCGACGATGGCCGGCAACGCCGAGGGCCGCGCCGTCTACGCCTGGAGCCGCCAGGCCGGCGACGGGCTGACCGTGCGCGGCCGGGTCCGCCGGCCGGACGGGACCCTCGGGCCGGCCTTCGACGTCAGCGACGGCCCGGGCCAGGAGCCGCGGGTCGCGGTGGACGCGGACGGCGACGCGTGGTTCGCGTACCGGAGCGCCGGCACCATGCTCCTCATCCACGCGCGGCGGCGGACGGTCGCCGGCGGCCTGGGCGCGCAGCGGATGCTCTCGGACCCGGCCGACAACGGCTACTCGGTGCAGCTGGCCGTCGACCCCGCCGGCAAGGCGACGGTCGCCTGGTACGCGGTCGGCCAGTGGCAGGCACGGACCATCACCCCGTCCGGCACGGCGTCGGACCACCACCAGATCAGCGAGGACTGAGCCATGACCCGATCCACCCCGCACCTCCCGCTCCGCCGCCTCGCGGCCGCGCTCGCCGCCGTCTGCGCGCTGGCGGCCCCGGCGGCCGCGTCCGCCGCCGCGCCGTCCGTCGACGCCGGCGACAACGCGGTCTGCGTCGTCGGCGCCGACGGCCGCCTGACCTGCCACGGCCTCGACGCCTCCGCCGTCGCCGGCGTGGCGGACTTCACGCAGGTCGCCGTCGGCGGCGCCCACGCCTGCGCGCTGCGCGCCACGGGCGCCGTCGTCTGCTTCCCGGACACCGGCTCGGGCACCACCGCCGCGCCGCCGGGCCAGTTCACCGCCGTCGGCGCGGGCTGGACCGCCTCGTGCGCGCTCGACACGGCGGGCGCGCCCGCGTGCTGGGGCGACGACGCCGGCTACGGCGAGACGTCGCCGCCGCCCGGCACGGGCCCGCTCCACGCGCTGAGCACGGGGGAGTTCCACTCGTGCGCGCTCGACGCGGCGGGCGAGGCCACGTGCTGGGGGGCGAGCTCCGCGGGGCAGGCGTCCGCCGAGGCGGGCCCGTTCACCGCGATCTCGGCCGGCGGCGGGCACACCTGCGCGCTGCGGCCGGGCGGGGACGTCGAGTGCTGGGGGCTCGACAACGCCGGCCAGGCGCAGGACCGGACGGCGCCCGCGGGCGAGCGCTTCGTCGCCGTGGACGCCGGTTCGATGAGCACCTGCGCGCTCACCGACGCGGGCCGGGTCGTGTGCTGGGGCTCAGACGCCGAGGGCGAGAGCAGCCCGCCCGCGGGCGTCTTCGCCGCCGTGTCCGTCGGGCGCGGGTACGCGTGCGCCCTGCGTCCCACGGGCGCGCTGGCCTGCTGGGGCGACGCGCCGGTCGCGCCGCACGACTACGCGCTGCGCTTCCACGCGCCGGTGGATCCCGCCCCGGCGGTCAACGTCGCCAAGGCCGGGCGGGTGGTACCCGTCAAGGTCGAGGTGCTCGACGGCGGCCAGGAGGTCCGCTCGGGGTCGGTGACGCTCGACGCCGGCGCGGCCGCGGCGACGCTCCGGTGGGACCTGGAAGCCGACCGCTGGATGACGACGCTGGACACCTCCGGCCTCGGAGGACCCGGCACCTACCAGGTGATCGTCCGCGTCGACGGCGCGGCGGCCGGCCACTTCGTCCTGAGGGTCCGCTGATGCGCGCCCGTGGCGTCGCGGCTGGGCTCGCGGCGGCGGCGCTCCTGGCCGGCGCGCCGGCCGCCTCGGCCGGCACGAACCTGGCCGCCGGCCCGGACGCCACCGTGGCCGTCGCCTGGCTGCAGGGCGAGCAGGTCCACGAGCGGACGCTGGGTCCCAGCGGCGCCTTCGGGCCGGCGCAGGGGGTGTCGTGGGCCTCCCGCCGGGCGTTCGACCAGGCGATCGGCGCCGACGCGAACGGCGGCGCGGTCATCGCGTGGACCGGCGACGACGCCGGGACGCACGCCGCCTACGCCCGCGGGCGCGCGCCCGACGGCGCCCTGAGCGCGGTGCAGCGGGTGTCGCCGGCCGGCGTGAGCGTCAGCCGCCTGCAGCTCGCGGTGGCGCCGGACGGCGGCGCCGTCGCCGTCTGGCAGCGGCCGCTGTCGGGCGCGACGGTCGTCCAGGCCCGGCGCAGGCGCGCCGACGGCACGCTCGGGCCGGTCCACACGCTGGCGCCCACGACCGGCCAGGCCGATGGCCCGGCGGTCGCCGTCGCGCCGGACGGCGCGGCCACCGTGGCGTGGACGCGCGCGCTGTCCAAGGACGACCAGTTCGTCGAGACGCGCACCGTCGCGCCCGACGAGACGGTCAGCGCGATCCAGCGGCTCAACGCCGCCGGCACCGTCGCGGACGGCCCGGAGGTGACGGTCGACGGCGCGGGGACGGCCGTGTTCGCCTACCGGCGCACGCCGGGCGGCGCCGCGGTGGCCGAGCTGCGCAGCCGCAGCGCCACCGGCGCGCTGGGCGCGCGCCAGACGGTCAGCGGCGCCGCG
>DASVQH010000284.1:0-17674 GCA_036389195.1 Solirubrobacteraceae bacterium | reverse complement strand
CCCGTCGTCGCGCTCGGCGTGCGTTCCGAGCACGAACCCGCGCGCGATCAGCTCGACGGCCGCCGCCAGCGTCGCGGGCTGCTCGGCGCGGATCGAGCCGTCCTCGACCCCGGCGGCGATCTGCTCGCACAGCCCGGCGATGACCATCCGCTGCACCTCGCCGAGCCGCTCGACGACGTAGGGGAGCAGGAGCTCGGGATCGACGGCGAGGATGCGCTCGAACAGCGGCTCGGCGGCCAGCAGCTCCGCGCCGTGCACCACGGACTCCACCACCTGCGCGCGGCCAGTGGGGCGGGACGCCGCCTCGCGCGACGCCGCCTCGATCACCCGGCCGAACTCGCGGGTCATCAGCGAGGAGAGCAGCGAGGCGACGTCGGGATGGCGGCGGTAGGCGGTCTGCCGGCTCACGCCGGCGCGCCGCGCGACGTCGGCCATCGTGGTGCGGCGGACGCCGACCGCCATCACGCTCGCGCGGGCGGCATCGAGGAGCGGGTCGTCGTGACGTTGTGACACTCAGTGTCTAACTGTAACGCCCCCGAAGGGCCGCACGACGCTCTTATCCTCTGACGCGCCATGCCCGCCGCCGCCATCTGGAGCCTCGCCCGCGCCGAGGAGCACCTGCTCTCGCTCGAGCTGTTCGGCATGCGCTTCGGCCTGGACCGGATGCGCCGGCTGCTCACCGTGCTGGGCTCCCCGCAGGAGTCCTTCGGCTCGATCCACGTCGTCGGGACCAACGGCAAGAGCTCGACGACGCGGATGACCGCGGCGATCCTCGAGGCCCATGGCGTGAGAACGGGGACCTTCCTGTCGCCACATCTCGTCTCCTTCGCCGAGCGCATCCGGATCGGCGACGCCGACCTGCCCCCGGACGCCTTCGCCGCGGCGATCCAGCGCGCGGCCGCGGCCGCCGCCAAGGTCGACCGCACCCTCCAGGCCGGCGACCGCGTCACGCAGTTCGAGCTGCTCACCGCGGCGGCGCTGTCCGAGCTCGCCGCGCGCGGCGTGGAGGTCGCGGTCATCGAGGCGGGCCTCGGCGGGCGCCACGACGCCACCAACGTGCTGCCGTCGCGCGTGCAGGTGCTGACCAACGTCGGGCTGGAGCACACCCGCTGGCTCGGGCCGACGATCCGCGACATCGCGCGCGAGAAGCTCGCGGTCGTGCGGCCGGGGGCGACGCTCGTCGTCGGCGAGCTCGAGCCCGAAGCCGACGGGGAGGCCGTGGCGACGGCCCGGCGGCTCGGGGCGCGGCTCGTGCGCGTGCCGGCCGAGCCGTTCTTCGGGCGCACCAACTTCGCGGTCGCCCGCGCGGCGGCGGAGGCCTACCGGGGCGCGCTGGATCCGGCGGCGGTCGAGGCCGCGGCGGCCCGCGTCGAGGTGCCCGGCCGCTTCCAGACGGTCGGGCGCGAGCCGCGGGCGATCCTCGACGGCGCCCACAACCCGAGCGGGATCGCCGCGCTGGCCGCCGCGCTGCGGGCCGCGGTCCCCGAGCGCCCGCTGATCGCGGTCATGTCCGTGCTCGACGACAAGGACGCCGCCGGCATGCTCGCCGCCCTGCTGCCCGACTGCGACGGCGCGGTGTTCTGCGCCTCGCCCAACCCGCGCGCGCTGCCCCCGGCGACGCTCGCCTCGCTGGCCGCCCAGGTCGGCGGGCCGCCCTCCGAGGTGGTCGTCGAGCCGCGCGCCGCGCTCGCCCGCGGGCGCGAGCTGGCCGGCGCGGGCGGCGCGGTGGTGGCCTGCGGCTCGATCTACCTGGTCGCCGAGCTGCTGGCGCCCCCGGGCGCCCGGAGGGCGTCGGCGCTGTGAAGACATGGCCCATGAACGCTCCCGGATCCGGGCAGAATGCGCCGGTGACGCCTGACGGCCCCAGCGTTCCCTCGATGATCGCCCTCGTCGCGATCGTCGTCGCCCTGGTGATCCTGGTCTTCTTCGCGCTGGGATATCTGCTCGGTCGGGCGTTCCTGTGACGTCGCCCAGACGATGAGCGCCAGCGAAATCGGGCCGGGCGAAACCCCATTCCGCCGCGCCCCCAGCTACGCTTCTCGCCCACCATGCTGATCTTCGGCGCCTTCGGGATCAACAACGACGGTGTGAACACCGCCGTCAACGTCCTGATCCTCTTCCTGCTGGTGATCTGGGCCGCGCTCATCTTCTGGACGTACGCGGACGCCCGGCGCCGGATCGACGACCCGATGCTGGTCGCGTGCGCCACCGCGGCGTCGCTGTTCCCGTTCGTCGGCTCGATCGTCTACGCGATCGTCCGGCCGCCCGAGTTCCTGGACGAGGTCTACCTGCGCAACCTGGAGATCCAGGCGGCGGAGGAGCGGCTGCGCCAGCTCGAGGCGCGCGGCAGCGCGGGGCGCGCCGACGGCCGCGTCAACCAGCTCGAAGCCGAGCTCGAGCGCGAGCGCCAGCGGCGCCTGGAGCTCGAGCGCGCCATGTCGTCGTCGCGGCGCCCGCGCCGCACGGCCGGCGCCACGTCGGAGCTGCCCGCCACCGAGCGGCCGCCCGGCTACTGACACCTCAGAACAAGGAGCACCTCATGGACCGGACCCTCATCCTGGTCAAGCCGGACGCGTTCGCGCGCAACCTGACCGGCGAGATCATCGCCCGCTTCGAGCGCAAGGGTCTGCGGATCGTCGCGCTCAAGCAGATGGTCGTGACCGAGGATCTCGCCAAGCAGCACTACGGCGAGCACGAGGGCAAGCCGTTCTTCGGCGAGCTCGTCGACTTCATCACCTCGGGTCCGCTCGTGGCGATGGTGCTCGAGGGCGTCGAGGCCGTGAAGGCCGCCCGCCAGGTGATCGGCGCCACCAACCCGCTCGAGGCGGCGACGGGCTCGATCCGCGGCGACTTCGCGGTCGAGGTCGGTCAGAACATGGTCCACGGCTCCGATTCCGCGGAGTCCGCGGCCCGCGAGGCCGGCCTGTTCTTCCCGGAGCTCGACGGCTGAGGCTCACGCTCGCGTCGGCTTCCCCGCAGCGCCGCGCGATCCTGACGCAGCTCGGCATCCCCTTCGACGTCCGCCCGGCGGACGTCGAAGAGGAGGAGCAGGGCGAGCCGCGGGCGGTGGCCGAGAACAACGCGCGCGCCAAGGCGCTGGCGGTACCCGCGGCCGGCCTCACGCTCGGCGCGGACACGGTCGTCGCGGTGGACGGGGACGTCCTCGGCAAGCCGCGCGACGCCGCCCAGGCGCGCGAGTTCCTCGGCCGCCTCGAAGGCCGCTCCCACCAGGTGGTGGGCGGCGTGGCCGTCGTCCGCGACGGCGCGGTGACGGCGGCCGGCGTCGCCGTGACCGATGTCACCTTCCGCCGGACGAGCGCCGCGCGCCTGGACTGGTACGTCGCGACGGGGGAGTGGGAGGGCCGGGCCGGCGGCTACGCCATCCAGGGCCGCGGCGCCGCGCTGGTCGAGCGCATCGACGGCGACTACCTCAACGTGGTCGGCCTTCCCGTGGCGCTGCTGCTGGATCTGGTCCCGGCGTTGCTGCCGGGCGACACCTAGCCGCTAGACTCCGGCGTTCTGCGCCAGGGCCGGGAATCCTCCCTGCGTCCGGCGGATTTCCGCATGGGCTTCCTCTCTTATCTCACCGGGTTCGGTGGCCGCGACATGGCCGTCGACCTCGGCACCGCCAACACGCTCGTCTACGTCCGTGGCCGCGGCATCGTGCTCTCCGAGCCGTCCGTCGTGGCCATCGACTCGCGGACGGGCGAGGTCCACGCGGTCGGGATCGAGGCCAAGCGGATGCTCGGCCGCACGCCGGGGACGATCTCGGCGATCCGCCCGCTCAAGGACGGCGTGATCGCCGACTTCGACGTCACCGAGGAGATGCTCCGGCACTTCATCCAGAAGGTCCACCAGAACCGCTGGGCGCACCCGCGCGTCGTGGTCTGCGTGCCCTCCGGGGTGACCGGCGTCGAGAAGCGCGCGGTGGAGGAGGCGTGCCTCAGCGCCGGCGCGCGCCAGGCCTACCTGATCGAGGAGCCGATGGCGGCGGCGATCGGCGCGGGCCTCCCGGTGGGGGAGCCCACCGGCAACATGGTCGTCGACATCGGCGGCGGCACCAGCGAGGTGGCGGTCATCTCGCTCGGCGGCATCGTCGTCTCGCAGTCGATCCGGGTCGGCGGCGACGAGCTCGACGACTCGATCATCAACTACGTCAAGAAGGAGTACAAGCTCCTCATCGGCCAGCAGACGGCCGAGGAGGTCAAGCTCGAGATCGGGTCGGCGTACCCCCTCGAGGAGGAGGTGCAGGCCGAGATCCGCGGCCGCGACCTCGTCTCCGGCCTGCCGAAGACGGTCGTCCTCACCTCCGAGGAGGTGCGGGCGGCGCTCGAGGAGCCGCTCGTGCAGATCATCGACGCCATCAAGGAGACGCTCGACCGCACGCCCCCCGAGCTCGCGTCCGACATCATGGACCGCGGGATCATGCTGGCCGGCGGCGGATCGCTCCTGCAGGGCCTCGACGAGCGCCTCCGCGAGGAGACGCAGATGCCCTCCCACCGCGCCGAGTCGCCGCTGACGTGCGTCGCGGTCGGGTCGGGGCGCTCGCTCGAGGAGTTCGAGGCGATCCACCGCTCGAGCAAGAACCGCAACGGCAATCGCAGGCGCCCGCGGTGAAACCGCGCGCCGCATCGGAGTTCTTCACGGTATGTACGACCGAACGGTGCGACGGCGCCGGGCCACGCTTCTCGGCCTGGTCGCCCTCTCGCTGATCCTGCTCACGGCCTACTTCGGCGAGTCCTCCGGGGGCGCGCTGCACGGCATCCAGCGCGGCGCGCTGGCGGTCCTCGCACCGGTGCAGGAGGGCGCGAGCCGCGCCCTGAAGCCGATCCGCGACGCGTTCGGCTGGATCGGCGACACGGTCGACGCCAAGCAGGAGCGCGACAAGCTCGTCAGCCGCAACCGCGAGCTCGAGGGGCTGGTGACCCGCCAGCAGGCCGAGCTCTCGCAGTACGACCAGGTCAAGCGGATGGTCGACGTCAACGCGGCGGCGGGGCTCGACGAGTCCGAGATGGTCACCGCCCGGGTGATCAGCCAGACCCCGAGCCTCTTCTACTCCGAGATCACGATCGACAAGGGCTCCAGCGCCGGCGTCCGGGTGGGCCAGCCGGTCACCGGCGCGGGCGGCCTCGTCGGCATCGTCTCGACGGTCGTGCGCGGCGCCTCCACGGTGCGCCTCATCACCGACGAGGAGTTCGCGGTCTCCGCCCGGACGCTGACCACGCGCGTCCCCGGGACGGTGCGTCCCGCGCTCGGCGCCGGCCGCCAGCTCGTGCTGGACTTCGTCTCGCGCAACCGCGACGTCGAGAAGGGCGAGCGCATCGTGACCGCCGGCACCAGCTCGCCGCGGCTGCCGTCGCGCTTCCCGCCCAGCATCCCGATCGGGACCGTGTCGCGCATCAAGGACGGCGCAGGGGAGCTCGACCGCACGATCTACGTCAAGCCCGCGGCCGACATGACCGACCTGCAGTTCGTCTCCGTGCTGACCACGCCGCCGGAGAACCAGGTCACCGCCGACGCGACGCCGCAGCCATGACCTTCACCCCCGCCATGGCCGGCCGGCTGACCGCGCTCGGGATCCTCGGCGTGATCGCCCAGACGGCGGCGATCTCGCAGGTCTACGTGTTCGGCACGCCGGTCGACATCCTGCCGCTGATCGTCGCCGCGGTGGGGCTGCTGACCGGCGCGATCGGCGGCGCCGTGTTCGGCTTCGGGGCGGGGCTGTTCATCGACGTCGCGCTGCAGCAGACCATCGGGGTCACGTCGCTGGTCTACGTGCCGATCGGCTACGGCGCCGGCCGGCTGCTGGAGCTGCGCGACCCCGCCCACGGCCTCACCCCGATGGCGGTCGGGGCCGCCGCCACGGCCGTCGCGGTCATCGGCTCGGCCCTTCTCAACTTCATGCTCGGCATCGACGCGCCGGTCTCGCTGGCGCTGGTCCGCCAGATCATCCTCTCCATCCTCGTCAACGCGCTGCTCGCCGTGCCGGTGTACGCGCTCGTCCGCCGCGTGCTGCGCCCGTTCCTGCCCGAGGACCCGCGCCGCCGCCGCCGGCGCGCCTACACGACCGGCGGCCTGAGCCCGCTGAGCCGCGCGTAGGCGTCCCGGCATGGCGCCCCAGTCCCCACTCGACGACCGCCGCCCGGCGATCACGCCGCAGCTGGCGCTGCGCGTCGCCATGCTCGGCGGCGTCGCGTTCGCGCTGTTCGCGATCGTCTTCTTCCGCCTCTGGTTCCTGCAGGTGCTCTCGGGCGAGGAGTACGTCTCCCAGGCCCGCGAGAACCGCGTCCGCAAGGTCAAGATCGAGGCGCCGCGCGGCGACATCGTCGACCGCAACGGGACGCCGCTGGTCGAGACCAAGGAGGCGGCCGTCGTCCAGCTCATGCCCAACGAGCTCCCGGACGTCGAGCGCGAGATCGCCGACACCTACCAGCAGGCCGTGTCGGCCGCCGAGCGCGACCGGCTCGCCGCGCGCGAGCGGCTGCGGGCGCTGGAGCGCCGCGAGCGCGAGCGCGGCAAGCGCGAGAAGACGCGCGCCCGCACGTCGAGCGCCCTGGAGCGCCGCCAGCGCCGCGAGCTGCGCAGCCAGGCGCGGCGCGCCCGCCGCGTGGCCGTCCCGCCGCTGCCGCCCGACGCGGTCGAGGCGCGCCGCCTCTACCAGCGCCTCAGCCGGGTCATCGACCTGCCGGAGTCGATCATCCACAAGCGCGTCGTCCAGCAGCTGGCGCTGACGCCCTACGCCGCGGTGACGCTGAAGACCGACGTCGGCCGCGGGGCCTACAACTACCTGCTCGAGCGCCAGACGGCGTTCCCGGGCGTCCGGCCGTCGAAGACCTACATCCGCTCCTATCCCCGCAAGGAGGTCGGCGCGCAGCTCTTCGGCACGCTGGCCGAGATCTCGCCGCAGCAGCTCAAGCTCAAGCGCTACCGCGGCGTCGACGCGGGCACGCGCATCGGCCAGGGCGGCATCGAGCAGACCTACGACCAGTGGCTGCGCGGCACCGACGGCTTCACCCGGGTCTCGATCGACGCGCAGGGTCGCCCGCGCGACGAGATCGAGCCGACGGTGCGCCCGCCGCGCCAGGGCAACCGCGTCCGCCTCACCCTCGACTCCGACCTCGAGCGCGCCGCCGACCGGGCGATGCAGGAGGCGATCGGCCGCTCGAAGTACGCCGGCGCGGTGGCCGGCGCCTACGTCGCGCTGAACCCGGAGACCGGCGAGGTCTACGCGCTCGGGTCCTACCCCAGCTACGACGCGAACCTGTTCGCCAAGCCGATCTCGCAGGAGAAGTTCGACGAGCTCAACTCCGAGGAGCGCGGCGCGCCGCTGTTCAACCGCGCGGTCAAGGCCGGCTACGCCACCGGGTCGGTGTTCAAGCCGATCACCGCGCTGGCGGCGCTCGCCTCGGGCCGGCTGAGCCCGGGCGACGTCTACGTCGACACCGGCAAGTTCTGCCTCGGCACGCAGTGCCGCCAGAACGCCAAGGGCGCGATCTACGGCGCCACGGACCTCGTCAAGGCGCTGCGGGTCTCCGTCGACACCTACTTCTACAACCTCGGCCTGCGGCTCAACGACGCCGAGGGGCGCCCGCTGCAGACGTGGGCGCGCAAGCTCGGCCTCGGCCATCCGACCGGCATCGACCTGCCCGACGAGGAGGCCGGCCTCGTCCCGGACTCCAAGTGGCGCAACGGCGGCTTCGCCAAGTACGAGCGCTGCCGCAAGAAGCGCGGCCTGGGCTACCAGTCCCAGGCCGCCCTGTTCGCGTGCGGCGGGATCGACCGGCCGTGGACGGCGGGCGACAACGTCTCCATGGCCATCGGCCAAGGCGACCTCCAGGTCACGCCGCTGCAGGTCGCGGTCGCCTACGCGACGATCGCCAACGGCGGCAAGGTCGTGCGGCCCCATCTGGGCGAGGCGGTCGAGAACGGCGCCGGGGCGCTCGTGCAGGAGCTCGGCAAGGGGGCCCGGCGGCGCGTCAGGATCGATCCCTCCCACCGCGCGGCGATCCTCGAGGGCCTGCGCGAGTCGGCGTCGGCGCCCGACGGGACCTCGTCGGCGATCTTCAAGGGCTTCCCGGGCACCGTCTACGGCAAGACCGGCACCGCGCAGCGCCCGCCGAACCCCGATCAGTCGTGGTACGCGGCCTACGTCAACGAGAAGAACCGGCCGATCGTCGTCGTCACGACGATCGAGCGCGGCGGTTTCGGCGCGGAGACCGCGGCGCCGGCGGCGTGTCGCATCCTCTCCAAGTGGTACGACTACAACGCCCCGTGCGCCAGCGGGACGGCCGCGCAGTGAGCCTCAAGACCCCCATCCAGCCCGCCGCCGAGCCGCCACCCGGGCCGCTCGAGCCGCGCTCGTTCCACCTGCGCATCGATCCGCTGCTGGTCGTCGCGGTGGTCGGGCTGTGCCTCTGCTCGCTGCTGACCATCCGCGACGCGACGGCCGACGACGTCGCCGGCCAGCCGCTCTACTACGTCATCCGGCAGGGGATCTACTGCGTCGTCGGGCTCGGCCTGATGTACGGCGTCTCGCGGATCGACTACTCGCGGCTGCGCGAGCTCAAGTACGCGATCTACGGCCTCATGGTGGGCACGATCGTGCTGGTCTACGCGCTCGGCAGCGCCGCGCGCGGCTCCAAGCGCTGGATCGAGCTCCCGTTCTTCCGGTTCCAGCCCTCCGAGCTGGGGAAGGTGCTCCTCGTGCTCGCGGTGGCGGCGTTCATCACCGATCGGATGCGCCGCTTCGACCGCGAGACGACCGCGCGGGTGCTGCTGCTCGCGCTGTTCCCCGCGATGCTCGTGATGGCGCAGCCGGATCTCGGCACGTCGCTGGTCTACGTCGTCGGCGTGCTGGCGCTCCTGTTCGTGGCCGGCGCGCCGTGGAAGCACTTCGCCGCGCTGGCCGCGCTCGGGGTGCTGGCGGTGACGCTGACCCTGACCGTCATGCCGGCGGTCGGCGTCTCGGTGCTCAAGCCCTACCAGGTGGCCCGCCTCACGGCGTTCCTCAACCCGTCGGCCAACCCCGGCGAGGAGGGCTACCAGCAGCAGCAGTCCAAGATCGCGATCGGCTCGGGGGAGAAGACCGGCCGCGGCGTCGAGCAGGCCACCCAGACCTCCCTCAACTTCCTCCCCGAGCACCACACCGACTTCATCTTCGCGGTGGTGGGCGAGACCTACGGGTTCGCCGGCGCCGCGCTCGTCCTCTCGCTCTACGCGCTGCTGATATGGCGCGGGCTCCACATCCTGACCGTCGCGAAGAACCTCTACGGCGCGCTGATCGCCGGGGGCATCACGGTGATGCTCTTGTTCCAGGTCTTCGTGAACATCGGGATGACGGTCGGGATCATGCCCATCACGGGGGTCCCGGCTCCGCTTCTGAGCTACGGCGGTTCGTCGATGCTCGTCACGTTCCTGGCCATCGGTCTCCTGCAGTCGATCTCCGCGCAGGCGCGCGAGACGGCGCATAAGAAGGGCCGGGCCCCACTCTTCCAATGAGGTTCCATGAGAAAGCAAGTGCTGGTCACGGTCGACCGGGGGGAAACCCGCGTCGCGATGCTCGAAGCCGACGGCGAGCCCGCCGCGGTCAAGTCGCGGGCGTCGCGCAAGAAGGCCGATAAGGAGCTCCGCGTCGCGGAGGTCTACTTCGAGCGCCGCGGCGGGCGCTCGATCGTCGGCAACATCTACAAGGGCAAGGTCGACAACGTCCTGCCCGGGCTGGAGGCGGCGTTCGTCGACATCGGCCTGGAGAAGAACGCCTTCCTCCACGTCGACGAGATCGTCCTGCCGGGCGTCGAGCAGGTCAAGCGCGGCCGCGGCGGCGGCAAGAACCAGCGCTCGATCGCCGACCTGCTCAAGCCGGGGCAGGAGATCGTCTGCCAGGTCGTCAAGGATCCGCTGAAGACCAAGGGCGCGCGGATCTCGATGGAGCTGACCATCGCCGGGCGCTACATGGTCTACGCCCCGACCGGCGAGGGCGTCGGCGTCTCGCGGCGGCTGGAGGACAAGGAGCGCGACCGGCTGCGCAAGGAGGTCAAGGGCCTCGACCTCCACGGCGGCGGCGCGATCGTCCGCACGGCCGCCCACGGGGCCAAGCGCGAGGACTTCGAGCGCGAGCTGCTCTACCTGAAGAAGCTCAACGAGGTGCTCGAGAAGCGCGTCGAGGAGTCCAGCGCGCCGTCGCTGGTCTTCCAGGAGGCCGACCTCTCGGTCCGCGTGGTGCGCGACATCTTCTCCGCCCACTTCGAGCGCGCGGTGGTCGACGACCCCAAGCAGCACCAGCGCCTCGTCTCGTTCTTCACGCGCACCGCGCCCGAGCTCGTCGACCGCGTCGAGCTGTGGGAGGACGCCGACAAGCCGCTGTTCGAGGCCTACGGGGTCGACCAGGTCATCGAGGGGATGCTCTCGCGGCGGGTCGACCTGCCGTCGGGCGGCTACCTGATGATCGACTACGCCGAGGCGCTGACGGTCATCGACGTCAACTCGGGCTCGTTCATCGGCCGCGGCAAGCAGGCGCGGCTCGAGGACACGATCACCAAGACGAACCTCGAGGCCGCCGAGGAGGTCGTCAACCAGCTGCGGCTGCGCGACATCGGCGGCATCATCGTCATCGACTTCATCGACATGGCCCGGGCGCGCAACCGCGACGCCGTCCTGAAGGTCCTGCGCAAGGCGCTGGACGAGGACCGGACCAAGACGTTCGTGGTCGAGATCTCGCCGCTCGGCCTGGTCGAGATGACCCGCCAGAACGTGACGGACGGCGTGCGCGAGATCATGACCCGAACGTGCCCGACCTGCGACGGCGAGGGCGTGATCAAGTCCGAGGAGACGATCGCCATCGAGGTCGAGCGCCGGCTGCGCGAGCTCGTCAAGGAGGCCGGCCCCGACGGCCCTGAGGCCTACCTGATCCGCATCAACCCGCGGGTCACGGCGCAGTTCATCGGCGAGGGCGCCTGGATGCTCCACGCGCTGGAGTCCGAGACGGGGCGCTACTTCCACTTCGAGGGCTCCGAGGGCCTGCCGCTCGACCACTTCGCGGTGACGATGGAGGGCACGCGCGACGAGGTCGCCGAGCAGGCCGTCCCGTTCCGCGAGGGCGAGGAGGTCCACGTCGACATCGTCGAGCCGCACATGTACAACGTCGACGACGCGGTGGCCAAGATCGACGGCTACATCATCTCCGTGGCCGGCGCGGGGCGGTTCGTCGGCCATAAGCGGATGGTGCGCATCGAGGACGCCGGCCGCACGTCGGCCGAGGCCATCCTCGTCGACCTGACCGACGCCGAGCGTGAGGAGGCCGAGCGGCTGGCGGCCAAGCCGGCGTCGGGCTCGTCCGGGCGCGGGCGCCGGGGCGGCCGGGGGCGCGGGTCGTCCTCGTCGTCCGCTGCGAACGGCCGCGGGTCGGGCTCGGGCTCGCGGCGCTCCACGGGCGCCGAGCGCGCCGGGCGGGCCGCGGAGGCCGAGGCGGTGGCCATCGGCTCCGAGCGCGCCGACGACGCCGACGTCGAGGCCGACCCGGATGTCGAGGACGCCGAGGTGACGGTGGCGGTCGAGGAGGCCGACGCCCCGCTGGAGGCGCCCGACGACTCCTCGCTGCCGGATCCGGAGGAGGACGGCGACGACGACGCGGTAGAATCCAAGCCTCGGCGCCGCGGCCGCAGAGGCGGACGGCGCCGTTCGCGCGCTTCGAGCGCCACGAACGCTTCCCCCGACGCCACGGACTGACCGAGACGATGCCCCCACAGAGCACAGGTTCCTACGCCATCGTGAAGACCGGCGGCAAGCAGTACCGCGTCTCGGAGGGCCAGACCCTGCTGGTCGAGCGGCTGGCCGGCGACGCGGGCGCGACCGTCGACCTGCAGCCGCTGCTCGTCGGCGGCGGCGACGGCGGCAACGCGGTCTTCGACGCCGACGGCCTCGGCCGCGCGTCCGTGCAGGCCACGATCGTCGGCCACGAGCGCGGCCCGAAGCTGCGGGTCTTCAAGTTCAAGCCCAAGCGCGGCTACAAGCGGCGCACCGGGCACCGTCAGGACCTGACGCGGATCCAGATCACGACCATCTCGGGAGGCTAGGACCCCCATGGCACACAAGAAGGGGCTCGGCTCCTCCCGCAACGGGCGCGACTCCAACGCCCAGCGGCTCGGCGTGAAGGTCTTCGCCGGCCAGACGGTCACCGGCGGCGAGATCATCGTCCGCCAGCGCGGCACCCGCTTCAAGCCGGGCGCCGGCGTGGGCATCGGCAAGGACGACACCATCTTCGCGAAGGCGGCCGGCGTGGTCGCCTTCACCGAAGGCCGGCGAGGGCGCGTGATCTCGGTGGCCCCGGCGCCGTCGGACACCTAGTCTGCTCGGCAGGTCGTCCGGACCTGCCCTTGACGGTGACGCCGGGCATCCGTGCCGGCTCTTGACCGGGCTTCGCCCTCCTGCTTGGGCGGTCAACCCTCCTGGGCTGTCGGCCTCATGAGGATCTCGTTGATATCGACGTGGGGCGGCTGCTGCACGGCGTACATGACCGCGCGGGCCACGTCGTCGGCCTCCAGGCCCTCGATCTGCGGCTTCGAGTCGAAGAACGGCGTGTCGACGAGCCCCGGCTCGATCAGCGTCAAGCGGCAGCCGGTGCCGTTGAGCTCCAGGCGCAGGCCCTCGCCCATCGCGGTCACCGCGAACTTTGTCGCGGCGTAGAGCGAGCCGGGGAGCGCCCGGCGCCCGGCCACCGAGCTGGTGAGCAGGAAGTGGCCCCTGGCCTCGATGACCGCCTCGATCGTCGCGCGGATCGTCAGCGCGGCGCCGTAGACGTTGGTGAGGATCATCGACTTCCAGTGCTCGACGCCGTCGGCCTTGTCGGGGTGGAAGCTGCGCGCGCCGCCGAAGCCGGCGTTGGCGAACACGGCGTCGATGCGGCCGTACTCCTCCCGCGCCCGGGCGGCCAGCGCCTGCTGCTCCTCCCACTCGGTCACGTCGGTCGGGACGGCGAGCGCGTGCTCGGCGCCGCCGAGCTCGTCGACGAGCGACTGGAGCTTCTCGGCGCTGCGGGCGGCCAGGACGACGCGGTAGCCGGCGGCGACGGCGTGGCGGGCGGTCGCCGCGCCGATCCCGGTCGAGGCGCCGGTGATGAGGAAGACGGGCTGGGACATGGGGCTTCTGGGTGCCCGGCGCGGCCGCGAAATATCCTGGGACGGGCGTGTTGTTCGACAAGGCCAAGATCGAGGTGCGGGCGGGGGGAGGCGGCGACGGGTCGCTGTCCTTCCGCCGCGAGGCCCACGTGCCCAAGGGCGGGCCCGACGGCGGCGACGGCGGCCGCGGCGGCGACGTGGTCGTCCGCTGCGACGACTCGCTGCGCGACCTGCAGGCGTTTCGCCGGCGGACGCGCTACCGCGCCGACCGCGGCGGGCACGGCGAGGGCTCGCTGCGCCACGGGCGCGACGGCGACCCGCTCGTGGTCGCGGTGCCGCCGGGGACCCAGGTCCAGCGCTGGGACGGCACCCGCTACGACCTCGTCGCGCCCGGGCAGGAGGTCGTCGTGGCCCGCGGCGGCGGCGGCGGGCGCGGCAACAAGCGCTTCGCCGGGCCGACCCGCCAGGCGCCGCGGCTCGCCGAGCGCGGGCTCCCGGGGGAGGAGGGCTGGATCGAGCTCCAGCTCAAGCTCCTCGCCGACGTCGGGCTCGTGGGGCTCCCGAACGCCGGCAAGTCGTCGCTGCTGGCGCGGCTGACGCGCGCGACGCCGAAGGTCGGCGCCTACCCGTTCACCACGCTGGAGCCGGTGCTCGGCACGCTGCACGCCGCCGACCGCCAGATCGTCATCGCCGACATCCCCGGGCTGATCGAGGGCGCCAGCGGCGGCGCCGGCCTCGGCCACGACTTCCTCGCCCACGTCGAGCGGACCCGCCTGCTGGTGCACGTCCTCGACCTCGCGCCGCTCGACGGGTCCGACCCTGAGACGAACTTCGCGACGATCGAGCGCGAGCTGGCGCTGCACGACCCGAGGCTGGCCGAGCTGCCGCGGGTGCTGGCGCTGTCGAAGGCCGACCTCGTGAGCGTGGACGCCGGTGTCGCGGCGGTCCAGGAGTGGACGGCGCGCCTCGCCGCGCGGTCGCCTGCCGCGCCCGTCGACGAATGGGAACCGCAGCCGGAGACGGTTCCCGTGCTGCTCATCTCGAGTGCGACCGGCCAGGGCCTCGACGAGCTGACCCGCGAGCTGCTGCGCCGGGTCCCGCTCGTCTCCGTGCGCGAGGAGGCCGAGGAGGGCGCCGGCGAGTCCGGGGTCGCGGAGTACATGGTCTTCCGGCCGGCCGCGCGCAGCCGCTTCGACGTCGCCCGGACGGCGCCGGGGCAGTGGCGGGTCAGCGGGGACGCCGTCGACCGCCTGATCGCCCGCTTCGACCTCGAGCAGGAGGACGCGCTCGGCCACGTCGAGGCGCGGCTGCGCAGCATGGGCGTGATCGCCGCGCTGGAGAGCGCCGGGTTCGAACCGGGCGACGACGTGGAGATCGGCGGCATCGTCTTCGAGCTGGACCCCGGCGCCCCGCTATAACCGGCGCGTCGCCCATGCCCTCCACGATCGTCATCAAGCTCGGCTCGTCGATCGTCGCCGAGGACAGCGGCGAGCTCCGCACGGAGGTCGTCGAGCGGATCTGCGCGGACGTCGCGGCGCTCTGGGACGAGGGGTGGGAGGTCGTCGTCGTCACCTCGGGCGCGATCGCCCGCGGGATGCGGCTGCTCGAGCTGCCGGTCCGCCCCCGCGCCATCGAGGAGCTCCAGGCCGCCAGCGCGGTCGGCCAGGGCAAGCTCTACCGGACCTACGACGAGCTGCTGCGGGCCCGCGGCGTGACGAGCGCCCAGATCCTCCTGACGTTCTTCGACATGACCGCCCGGACGCACTACCTCAACGCGCGCCGGACGCTGCGCAAGCTGCTCGACTGGCGGGTCGTGCCGGTCATCAACGAGAACGACACGACGACCACCGACGAGGTCTCCTTCGGCGACAACGACTTCCTGGCCGCCCAGGTCTCCGTGCTGCTGGGCGCGCAGCTGCTCGTGCTGCTCACCGACATGGACGGGCTCTACACCGCCGACCCGCGGCTGGACCCGGGCGCGCGCCGGATCGAGCGCGTCGAGGACTTCGCGATCGTCGAGGAGCTGTCGATCGGGCACGCGACCTCGCCGCTGGGGTCGGGCGGGATGCGCTCGAAGGTCGTCGCCGCCGAGATGGCGACGGCCGCCGGGGTCACCGCGGTGATCGGGTCGGGGCTGGTGGACGGCACCGTCCGGCGCGCGGCGGCGGGCGAGCCGGTGGGGACCTGGTTCGCGCCCCAGCCGGTCCGCCACTCGAGCTTCAAGCTGTGGTTGAAGTACGCGAAGCCGGGGCGCGGGACGCTGCGGGTGGACGCGGGCGCGGCGCGCGCGCTGCGCGACGGCGGGACGAGCCTGCTGCCGGTGGGCATCGTCGGCGTGGAGGGCGAGTTCGACGCGGGCGACGCCGTCGCCGTGTGCGCCGACGCGGCGGGGACCGGGCCGCTGGCGCCGATCGGCAAGGGGATCGTCAACTACTCGGCGGACGAGCTGCGGCGGGTGGCGGGCCTGAAGTCGGCGCAGGTGCGGGAGATCCTGCCGCGGGCCACCGAGGAAGCCGTCCACCGCGACTACTTCGTGCTCGCGTAGGCTGTGACCATGGCCGTGAACGTGACTAGTCCGGTGGTCGAGGCCGCTCCGGGCGCGGCACCCCCTCCCCGTCCGTCCGTGTCGGAGATCTGTGCGGCTGCGCGCGCGGCCTCGCGCCGGCTCGCGGCCGTCGACTCGGCGGTGCGCAACGCCGCGCTGGAGGCGATCGCCGCCGCCTTGATCGACCGGACGCCGGAGATCCTGGCCGCCAACGCCCGCGACCTGGAGGCAGGGCGCGCCGCCGGGCTGTCGGCCGCGCTGATGGACCGGCTGGCGCTGACGCCCGAGCGGGTGGCGGCGATGGCCGCCGGCGCGCGCTCGATCGCCGCGCTGCCCGACCCGGTCGGCGAGGTCATCGACGGGTTCCGCCTGCCCAACGGGCTCGACGTGCGCAAGGTGCGCGTGCCGCTGGGGGTGGTGGCCGTGGTCTACGAGGCGCGGCCGAACGTCACGATCGACGCCGCCGCCCTGTGCCTGAAGTCGGGCAACGCCGTGGTGCTGCGCGGGTCGTCCTCGGCGGCGGCCTCGAACGCGGTGCTGGCCTCGGTGGCCGCCGACGCCGCGCTGGCGGCGGGGCTGCCGGCGGGCGCGCTGGGGCTCGTGGCCGGCGGCGGGCGCGAGGAGCTGGCCGAGCTGGCGACGCAGACCGGCGTCGTGGACCTGATCATCCCGCGCGGCGGCGAGGGGCTGAAGGCGGCGCTCAGCGCGGTGGCGACGGTGCCGGTCATCTACGCGGCGTCGGGCGTCTGCCACGTCTACGTCGACGCCGGCGCCGACCTGGAGATGGCCACGCGGATCGTGGTGAACGCCAAGGTCCAGCGGCCGGGCGTGTGCAACTCGGCCGAGACGCTGCTGGTGCACGCCGCCGCGGCGCCGGAGCTCCTGCCGCAGGCGCTGCGGGCGCTGGCCGCCGAGGGCGTCGAGCTGCGGCTGGACGGGCGTGCGCGGGCGCTGGCCGGGGCCGAGGCGCCGGAGGTCGCGGTCGACGACGCCTCGGAGTCCGACTGGGGCGAGGAGTACCTCGCGCTGGTGCTGGCGGTCGGGGTCGTCGACTCGGTCGACGAGGCGATCGCCCACATCGGCCGCTACGGCAGCGGGCACTCCGAAGCCATCGTCACCCGCTCGGTCGAGTCGGCGCGGGCGTTCCAGCTCGGGGTGGACGCGGCGTGCGTGTACGTCAACGCGTCGACGCGGTTCACCGACGGCGGCGAGTTCGGCATGGGCGCCGAGATCGGCAACTCCACCCAGAAGCTGCACGCGCGCGGGCCGATCGGCCTGCGCGAGCTGTGCACGTTCAAGTACCTGGTGGAGGGGTCGGGGCAGATCCGCGCCTAGTCGCTTCGTGGCGCGTGTCGGCATCCTCGGCGGGACGTTCAACCCGCCGCACATCGGTCATCTGCTCTGCGCCCAGGAGGCGCGGGTCGGCCTGGGGCTCGACCGGGTCGTGCTCGTCCCCACGGGGACGCCGCCGCACAAGACCGTGGTGGCGGACCCGGGCGCGGGTGTCCGGCTGGCGCTCTGCCGCGCCGCGGTCGCGGGGGATCCGGGGCTGTCGGTGTCGCCGGTCGAGGTCGATCGCGCGGGGCCGTCGTGGACCGTCGATACCCTGAGAAGCCTGCATGCGAGCGCGCCGGAGCACGAGCTGACCTTCATCATGGGCGGGGACATGGCCCACTCCTTCCCGGAGTGGCGCGAGCCTTCGGCGATCCTGGAGCTCGCCTCGCTGGGCGTGGCCGAGCGCTCCGGGGTCGCGCGGGCGGAGATCGTGGAGCGGCTGGAGCCGCTCACCCCGCGCGTCAGCTTCTTCGGCATGCCGCGCGTCGACATCTCGTCCTCGCTGATCCGCGAGCGCGTCGCGGCCGGCCTGCCGGTGCGCTACCTCGTGCCCGACGGCGTGGCGTCGCTGATCGAGTCCGAAGGGCTGTACCGCGCATGAGCGGCGGCCCGGGACAGGCGGCGCGGCCGCTCGGCGACGGCGAGGCGGCCCTCGAGGGGCTCGCGCTCGCCGAGGCGATCG
>DASVQH010000283.1:0-14331 GCA_036389195.1 Solirubrobacteraceae bacterium | reverse complement strand
CCTCCCCCGCCCCGTCCAGACCCTCGCGTGGATGAAGCGCCCGGGCCCGTTCCTGGAGCGCTGCCGCCGCCGCTACGGCGACACGTTCACGCTGCGCATCGCCTACGAAGGGCACTGGGTGATGCTGACCGACCCGGAGGCGATCCGGGAGGTGTTCACCGGCGACCCGCGGGTGCTGCACGCCGGCGAGGCCAACACGCTGCTGCGGCCGATCCTCGGCCCGAGCTCGGTGCTGCTGCTCGACGACGACGCCCACCTGTCCCAGCGCAAGCTGATGCTGCCGCCGTTCCACGGCGAGCGGATGAGGCGCTACGGCGCGCTGATGACGGAGATCGCCGAGGCGGAGGTGGCGACGTGGCCGGCCGGCGAGCCGCTCGCGCTGGCCCCGCGGATGCAGCGGCTCACCCTGGAGATCATCCTGCGCGCCGTCTTCGGCATCCGCGAGGCCGACCGGCTCGATCGCCTGCGCGTCCTGCTCACCCGGATGCTCGACTGGCTGACGCGGCCGAGCCGGTTCGCCGCGATGGCGCTGCTCGGGCCCACGCGCCTGGAGCAGCTCGGCGTGTTCGACCGCGTGATCGGGCCGGTCGACGAGCTGCTGCTCGACGAGATCGCGCGGCGGCGGGCCGATCCGGGCGTCGCGGAGCGCGACGACATCCTCTCGCTGCTCGTCCAGGCGACGCACGAGGACGGCACGCCGATGGGCGACCGCGAGCTGCGCGACGAGCTGATCACGCTGCTGGTGGCCGGCCACGAGACGACCGCCAACTCGCTCGCCTGGGCGCTCGAGCGGCTCCTGCGCCACCCGACGGCGTGGGAGCGGCTGCGCGACGAGGCCGCCGCGGGCGAGGACGCCTACGTCGAGGCGACGGTGCGGGAGACGCTGCGGCTGCGGCCCGTGCTGCCGCTCGTCGCGCGGATGCTGAAGGCGCCGATGACCGTCGGCGGGCGCGACTACCCGGCCGGCGCGACCCTGTGCCCGTGCATCTACCTGGTGCACCGGCGCGCCGACGTCTACCCCGACCCCTACGCGTTCCGCCCCGAGCGCTTCCTCGACGCCACGCCCGGCACCTACACGTGGATCCCGTTCGGCGGCGGGGTGCGGCGGTGCCTCGGGGCGAGCTTCGCGCTGTTCGAGATGACGACGGTCCTGCGCGTCGTGGCGGGGTCCGCCGCGCTGCGCGCCGCGCACCCGGAGCGCGACGAGCGGGTGCGGCGGCGGGCGATCATGCTGACGCCGGATGCGGGCGCCGAGGTGGTCCGCGACGAGGAACGGGTAGCCGCGCCGGCATGAACCGGATCCTCTCCAGCGCCGCCACGGGCGCTGCCTGCGGGGTGGCGGGCGCGGCGGCGATGGCCGGCGCCGCCAAGCTCGAGCAGCTCGTCACCAGGCGGCCCAGCTCCTACGTCCCCGGCCACACGCTGTCGCACCTGCTGGGACTCCGCGACCCCGACGCCGACAGGTGGGCGCGCAACATGGCGATGCACTACGGGTCCGGGGCGATCGGCGGCGCGCTTCGGGGGATCATGTCGGCGGCCAACCTGCGCGGGCCGTTCGCGTCGATGATGCACACGAACCTGCGGCTGAGCTTCGACCAGACGCTCGAGAACGCCACCGGCGTGGGCGCCCCGCCCTGGACCTGGCCGCGCGACGAGTGGGCCATCGACGTCGGGCTGAAGGGGATCTACGCGCTGGCCACCGGCGCGCTGACCGACGCCTTCGTCGACCCGCTGCCCAACTCCAGCGCGCGGCGCAAGGCGCTCGGCGCGCGATTGAAGGGGTTCGCGTAGCGCGCTGAGCGCCGTTCAGCGTTTCGCGGCGCGGCGGCCGGGTATCCCGGCCGCGTGCGGCGCGCCGTCACCGCCCTCGTTGCCGTCGTGCTGGCCGCGGCCGCCGTCGCCGGCGCGGCGGCCGGGCAGGACGAGCGGGCGCCGCGGCTGGAGGTCCACCGCTTCCCGAGCCCGAGCATGGTGCCGCGCTTCGAGATCGGCGACCGGCTGGAGTTCGACCTCGACGCCTACGCGGGCGACGCCGAGCCGGCCCGCGGCGACATCGTGCTGTACCACGCGCCTAAGGGCTCGCTGAGCCTCGACCATCAGTGCGGGCGCCCGCGCCACCCCGGCCGCCGGCTCTGCCGGCTCCCGCGCGGCGGCCCGGTCGAGGAGCGGTTCGTCAAGCGCGTCGTGGCGGTGGCGGGGGACCGGATCCGCGCCCGCCGCGACGGCCGCTTCGTCGTCGACGGCCGGCGCGAGCGCCGCCGCATCGTGCGCTGCTCGGGCGACGAGTGCCGTTTCAGAGGCCGCATCCGCGTCCCCGAGGGCCACGTCTACGTGGCCGGCGACAACCGCCCCGGCTCCGACGACAGCCGGTACTGGGGCGCGCTGCCGGTCGGCGACGTGCTCGGCCGCTACACGCGCACGCTCCCCGCGGAGGGCTAGCCGCGCCGGTGGTTATCGTGCGGACATGGTCACGCGCCACACCGCCACCGTCGAGCTCAGCGGCACCGGGCTGACCCCGGCGGACGTCGTCGCGGTCGCGCGCGACGGCGCGGCCGTCGCGCTGAGCCCGGCGGCCCACGGCGAGATGGCGGCCAGCGCCGCGGTGGTCGCCGCGCTGGCGGACTCCAACACGCCGGCCTACGGCGTGACCACCGGGTTCGGCTCGCTGGCCACCACCTACATCCCCGAGGGTCGGCGCGGCGAGCTGCAGCGCGCCCTGGTGCGCTCGCACGCGACCGGGATGGGCCCGCCGGTCGAGCGCGAGGTCGTGCGCGCGATGATGCTCCTGCGCGCGCGGACGCTGGCGATGGGCCGCTCCGGCGCACGGCCGGAGGTGGCCGAGACGATCGTGGCGATCCTCAACGCCGGGCTCACGCCGGTCGTGCGCGAGCACGGCTCGCTCGGCGCCTCGGGCGATCTCGCCCCGCTCGCCCATTGCGCGCTCGTGCTGATGGGCGAGGGCGAGACGGTCGAGCACGGCCCGGCGGCGCCGGCGCTGGCCGCGGCGGGGATCGAGCCGCTGACCCTCACCGCCAAGGAGGGCCTGGCGCTGACCAACGGGACCGACGGGATGCTGGGGATGCTGATCCTCGCGCTCGCCGACCTCACCAACCTGCTGCGCGCCGCCGACGTCACCGCGGCGATGGCGGTCGAGGCGCTGCTCGGCACCGACCGCGCGTTCGCCGCCGACCTGATCGCGCTGCGCCCGCACCCCGGCCAGGCGGCCAGCGCGGCGAACCTGCGCGCGCTGCTGGCGGACTCCCCGATGGTCGCCTCGCACCGCGAGGGCGACACCCGCGTGCAGGACGCCTACTCGCTGCGCTGCACGCCGCAGGTCCACGGCGCCGCTCGCGACACGGTGGCCCACGCCGAGCGCGTGGCCGCCGCCGAGCTGGTCTCGGCGATCGACAACCCGATGGTCCTGCCCGACGGCCGCGTCGAGTCGTGCGGCAACTTCCACGGCGCGCCGGTCGGCTTCGCGTGCGACTTCCTGGCCATCGCCGCCGCCGAGGCGGGCGCGATCGCCGAGCGCCGGACCGATCGCCTGCTCGACGTGACCCGCTCCTACGGCCTGCCGCCGTTCCTGACCGAGGACGCGGGCGTCAACTCCGGGCTGATGCTGACCCAGTACACGCAGGCGGGGATGGTGGCCGAGAACCGGCGGCTCGCCGCTCCGGCCTCCGTCGACTCGCTGCCGACCAGCGCGATGCAGGAGGACCACGTCTCGATGGGCTGGGGCGCGGCGCGCAAGCTGCGCACGGTGACGGCCAACCTCGCGCGGATCCTCGCCGTCGAGCTCGTCTGCGCCGCCCACGGGCTGGATCTGCGCCGGCCGCTGGAGCCGGGTCCGGCCACGGGCGCGGCGCTCGCCGCGGTCCGCGAGCGGATCCCCGGCCCGGGCCCCGACCGCTTCCTGGCGCCCGACCTCGCCGCCGCCGAGGCGCTGGTCGCGTCGGGCGCGCTGGTGGCCGCCGCCGAGTCGGCGGCCGGGGTGCTGGCATGAGGTGCCGCGGCTGGCAGCAGGAGGCCGCGCTGCTCATGCTCGAGAACAACCTGCACCCGGACGTCGCCGAGAAGCCGGAGGAGCTGATCGTCTACGGGGGGATCGGCAAGGCGGCGCGCGACCGGTCGTCGTACGAGACGATCCGCCGCGAGCTGATGGCGCTCGCCGACGACGAGACGCTGCTCGTGCAGTCGGGCAAGCCCGTCGCGGTGTTCCGCACGCACGAGAACGCGCCGCGGGTGCTGATCGCCAACTCCAACCTCGTGCCGCAGTGGGCGACGTGGGAGCACTTCCGCGAGCTCGACGCCGCCGGGCTGATGATGTACGGGCAGATGACCGCCGGGTCCTGGATCTACATCGGGACCCAGGGGATCCTCCAGGGCACCTACGAGACCTTCGCGGCGGTCGCGCGCAAGCGCTTCGGCGGCACGCTGGCCGGCCGGCTGGTGGTGACCGCCGGGCTCGGCGGCATGGGCGGTGCGCAGCCGCTGGCGGTGACGATGTGCGACGGCGCGGCGCTGTGCATCGAGGTCGACCGCCACCGCATCGAGCGGCGGATCGAGACGGGCTACCTGGACGAGCGCGCCGCCGACCTCGACGACGCGCTCGCCCGCCTGCGCCGCGCGCAGGAGGAGAAGCGGGGGCTCTCGATCGGCCTGCTCGGCAACGCCGCGGAGATCCTGCCCGAGCTGGTGGCGCGCGGCGTCGAGATCGACGTCGTGACCGACCAGACCTCCGCCCACGACCCGCTCAACGGCTACCTGCCGGCGGGGCTGACCATCGAGCAGGGCGACGCGCTGCGGGCGAGCGACCCGGACCGCTACCTGCAGCTCGTCGGGGAGAGCGTGCTCGCCCACGTCGGCGCGATGCGCGAGCTGGGCCGCCGCGGCGCCGAGGCGTTCGACTACGGCAACGCGCTGCGCGGGCTGGCCGCCGCCCACGGCGACGCCGACGCGTTCGAGTACCCCGGCTTCGTCCCCGCCTACGTGCGCCCGCTGTTCTGCGAGGGCAAGGGCCCGTTCCGCTGGGCGGCCCTGTCGGGCGATCCCGAGGACATCGCGCGCACCGACGCGGCGGTGCTGGACCTCTTCGGCGACCAGGAGCACCTCGTCCGCTGGATCAAGCTCGCGCAGGAGCACGTGCACTTCCAGGGCCTGCCGGCGCGGATCTGCTGGCTCGGCTACGGCGAGCGCCACCGCGCGGGGCTGCGCTTCAACGAGATGGTGGCCAGCGGCGAGCTCTCGGCGCCGATCGTCATCGGCCGTGACCACCTCGACGCCGGCTCGGTGGCCTCGCCGGAGCGCGAGACCGAGGCGATGCGCGACGGCTCCGACGCGGTGGCCGACTGGCCGCTGCTCAACGCGCTGGTCAACACCGCGTGCGGCGCCAGCTGGGTGTCGATCCACCACGGCGGCGGGGTCGGGATGGGCAAGTCGATCCACGCCGGCCAGGTCGTGGTCGCCGACGGGACGCCGGCGGCCGCCGAGCGCATCGAGCGCGTGCTGACCGCCGACCCGGGGATGGGGATCGTCCGGCACGCCGACGCGGGCTACCCCGACGCGATCGACGCCGCCCGCCGCGGCGGGGTGCGGATGCCGATGCTCGACCCGGAGCCCGGCGCTTGAGCGTCAGCATCGCCGGCGCCGCGCAGGTCCTGCGCATGCCGGCCGATGGCCTCCCCTACCTGCGCCACGACCGGGCGGGCGAGCTGACCGCCGAGCCCGGCGGGCTGACCATCCACGGCGGCGGCCGCATCGCGGCGCTCGAGGCCGACGACGGCGCCGACGTGCGCATCGACGCCACCGGCTGCGCCGTGATCCCCGGCTTCGTCGACTGCCACACGCACCTGCCGTTCGCCGGCTGGCGGGCGCAGGAGTACGAGATGAAGGTCACCGGCGTCCCCTACGAGGAGATCGCGCGCGCGGGCGGCGGCATCCGGGCCAGCGCCCGCGCGCTGGCCGAGGCCTCCGACGCGGCGGTGCTGGCCCAGGCCGAGGCGCTGGCCGGCGAGATGCTCGCGCACGGGACGACGGCGTTCGAGTGCAAGAGCGGCTACGGGCTCTCGCCCGACGCGGAGCTGCGCGCGCTCGCGCTGGCCGCGCGCCTCGGCGACGCCGTCCCCCAGCTGACGCGCTCGACCGCGTTGCTGGCCCACGCCGTCCCCGACGGCTACGACGCGGCGAGCTGGATGGAGGAGGTCGCGCGGCTCGCGCCCGTCGTGGCCGACGACACCGCGGCCACCGCGCTCGACATCTACGTCGAGTCGATCGCCTTCTCGAACGCCGACCTGGCGCGGATGGGCGAGCTCGCCGCCGCGCAGGGGCTGGACCTGCGCGCGCACGTCGAGCAGTTCAACGCGAACCGCTCGGTGCCGGTCGCGCTGGCCGCAGGCGCCCGCTCGGTCGACCACCTCGCGCGCCTGCACCCCGACGACGTCGAGCCGCTCTCGGACGCGGAGTGCGCGGCGGTCCTGCTGCCGGGCGCCGAGGTCATGGGCGACGAGGCGGTCGCGCCGGCGCGCGCGCTGGCCGACGCCGGCGCGATCTGCGTCCTGGCCACCGACGCCAACCCGGGGACCTCGCCGATCGTCTCGCTGCCGCTGATCGTCGGCCTGGCCGTGCGCCGCTACGGATGGAGCGTGCGCGAGGCGCTCCTGGCCGCGACGCTCAACGCCGCCTGGGTGCTGCGGATGTCCGAGGACACCGGGTCGCTGGAGGCCGGCAAGCGCGGCGACGTGCTGGTCCTCGACTCATCCGTCGAGCACGTCCCGTACCGGCTCGGCCACAACCCGGTGGCGGTCGTGCTCGTGGGCGGCGAGCCGGTGTGGGTGCGGCCCGATCAGGCGTGGCGGGTCGCCCGGTGAGCGGGGGCATCGCCGCGGACGACCTCGCCGCCCGCCTCGCCGGGCTGGAGGGGATCGGCGAGACGCCGGAGGGGATCGTCCGGCTCGCCTGGACGCCCGAGGACGCCGCCTGCCGCGCCTGGTTCGCCGCGCAGGCTCGGGCGCTGGGCCGGACGGCGGAGGCCGACCCGGCCGGCAACCTGTGGGCGCCGCCGCCGGACGCGCCCGCGCCGTGGTGGGGCGCCGGGTCGCACCTCGACAGCGTCCGCGGCGGGGGGCGCTTCGACGGGCCGCTCGGCGTCGCGGCGGCGTTCGCGATCGCCGAGCGGGCCACCGTCCCGGTCGCGGTGCTGTGCCTGGCCGACGAGGAGGGCGCCCGCTACAACACGCCGACCTTCGGCAGCCGCGCGCTGGTCGGCCGGCTCGACGCCGCGGAGGCCGTCGCGCGCACGGACGACCGCGGCATCGCGCTGGGCGACGCGCTGCGCGCCGCCGGGGTCGACCCGGACGGGCTGGCGCGCGCGCCGGAGTGGCTGGCGCGCCTGCGCGGCTTCCTCGAGCTCCACATCGACCAGACCCGGGAGCTGGCGACGGCCGGGCGCGCCGCCGGGGCGGTCTCGGGACTGGCCGCGCGGCTGCGGCTGCAGGTCGACGTCGACGGCCAGGCCGACCACGCCGGGACGACGCCGCCGGCCGAGCGCCGCGACGCGATGTCGGCGGCCGCGCGGCTGATCGTGGCCGCCGAGAACGCCGCCGGCCGGGGCGGGGCGATCCGCGTCACCGCGTCGCGGATCCTCGTCGCGCCCAACGCCCTGACCACGATCGCCGGCCACGTGCGGCTGTGGCTCGACGCCCGGGCGGCCGGCCTCGCGGCGGTCGACGGCTGGCTCGACGCGGTGCGCGGCGAAGCGGCGGCGATCGCCGCGCGGACCCGGACGGAGATCGCGATCCACGTCGCGTCGCGGAGCGCCGGCACGCCGTTCGACCCGCGGGTGCGCGCGGCGCTCGGCGGCGGCGACGAGCTGCTCTCCTTCGCCGGCCACGACGCCGGCGTGCTGGCCGAGCGGATCCCCGCCGGCATGGTCTTCGTGCGCAACCCGACCGGGATCAGCCACGCGCCTGCGGAGGCGGTCGACCTCGGCGACGCCGCCGCCGGCGCCACCGCGATGCTGCGGGCGCTGGAGGAGCTGGCGGCGTGAGACCGGTCGCGATCCCGGCGGCCGTCAACGCCCACTCCCACGCCTTCCAGCGCGACCTGCGCGGGGTCGGCGAGCGCCCGGCGCCCGAGGCGCACGCCCACGACGACTTCTGGAGCTGGCGCACGGCGATGTTCCGGCTCGCCGCGACGCTCGACCCGGACGCCATGGGCCACGTCGGCGCGCGCGTGTACGCCGAGATGGCCGCCGCCGGCTACGGCGCCGTCGGGGAGTTCCACTACGTCCACCACCAGCCGGACGGCACGCCCTACGACGAGCCCAACGCCCTGGCCATCGCGCTCGCCGAGGCCGCCACGGCGGCCGGGCTGCAGATCGTCCTGCTCCCCGCCGCCTACCACCGCAACGGCTGGGACGGCGGCGATCGGCCGGCCGAGGGCGGCCAGCGCCGCTTCGTGGACCCCGACCCGGAGACCTTCCTGGCCCGCGTCGACGCGCTGCGCGCCTGGGCGGCCGGGCGCGACGGGGTCCGCGTCGGCGTCGCCGCCCACAGCGTCCGCGCCGTCGGCGCGCCGTGGCTGGAGGCGATCGCCGCGTACGCCGAGCGCCACGGCCTCGTCCGCCACGTCCACGCCCACGAGCAGGTCCGCGAGCTGGAGGAGTGCCGCGCGGAGCACGGCTGCTCGCCGATCGCGCTGCTCGAGCGCACGGGCTTCCTCGGGCCGCGCACGAGCGTGATCCACGGCATCCACGTCGACGACCGCGACGTCGCGCTGCTGGCGGACTCGGACACGATCGTCGTCTCGTGCCCGACCACCGAGGGCAACCTCGGCGACGGCCACCTGCCGGCGCTGCGCTACCGCGACGCCGGGGTGCGGCTGGCCGTCGGCAGCGACTCGCAGGTGCGCGTCGACCCCTTCGAGGAGATCCGCGAGCTCGAGACGGGCGCGCGCCGCGAGCGCCAGACCCGCCACGCGCTGCTGGCGGCCGGCGGCGACCTGTGGGCGCAGCTGGCCCGCAACGGCGCGGCGAGCCTGGGCATCGAGGACGCGCCGCCGCGCCCGGTGCACGTCGACCTCGACCACCCTGACCTGGCCGGCGTGCGCGAGGCGGACCTGCCCTACGCGCTGGCCACCTGCGCGTCGGCTGGGGCGGTCGTGGACGCGCCGTGAGCGCGCTGCCGGTCATCGACCTCGACGGCCGGACGCTGCGCCCGGCCGCGCTGGCCGAGATCGTCCGCGGGCGCGCGGAGGCGCGGATCGCGCCCGCGGCCCGCGAGCACAACGCCGCGTCCGAGCGCCTGGTCCGCGAGCTGATCGACCGCGGCGACCTCCTCTACGGGGTGACCACCGGCGTCGGCGCCCTGCGCGGCGCGCCCGCGCAGCGCGAGTCGCCGTCCGATCACCAGTGGCGGCTGCTGCGCAGCCACGCCGCCGGCGGCGGCGCGCCGCTGACCGTCGAGCAGGTGCGCGCCGCGATGGTGGTGCGCGCGAACCAGATCGGCGCCGGCGGCGCCGGCGTCGGCGAGTCGCTGCTCGACGGCCTGATCGGCGCGCTCGCCGCGCGGGTCACGCCGTTCGTGCGCGAGCTCGGCTCGCTGGGGACGGGCGACCTGACCGTCCTGGCGGAGATCGGCGTCGCGCTCGGCGGCGAGGGCGACTGCTGGGTGGGCGACGACATCGTCCCGGCCGCCGAGGCGCTCGCCGCCCACGGCCTGACGCCCGTGACCTACGGCCCGCGCGACGGCATCGCCTTCATGAGCTCCAACGCGGCGAGCATCGGCCTGGCCGCGCTGGTCTTCCACGACGCGAGCCGGCTGCTGGACTCCGCGCTGGCGGTCGCGGCGCTGTCCTACGAGGCCGCGGACGCGGACCTCACGGTGCTCGACCCGCGCATCCACGCCGCGCGACCGCACCCGGGGCAGGTCGAGGTCGCCCGCCACCTGCGCGAGCTGCTGGGCGACGCCCTGCGACGGCCGCCCGAGCGCCCGATCCACGACTCGTTCGTGTTCCGCTGCGTCCCGCAGGTCGAGGGCGCGCTGCTCGAGGCGCTCGAGCACCTGGCCGCCGTGCTCGACGTCGAGCTCAACGTGGCCGGCGAGAACGCGCTGCTGCTCCCGGGCGACCGTGTGGCCCTGCCCAACGGCAACTTCCACGCCGGCATCCTCACGCTGGCGCTCGACTCGCTGCGCGGCGCCATGGCCCAATCCGCGTCGCTGGTCGCGGCGCGCGTCAGCGCGCTGCTCGATCCCGCCGTCACCGGGCTCGCCCCCCAGCTGGCCGGCGATCCCGGCCCCGACTCGGGCGCGATGATCCTCGAGTACACCGCCCACGCCGCGGCCGGCGAGGTGCGCTCGCTCGCCGCGACCGCGGCGTCGCAGACCACCACGGTGCAGTCGGGGATCGAGTCACACGCCAACTTCGCCGGCCACTCGGCGCGCCGCACGTCCGACGCCCTCGGGCGCATGGCCGTCGCCGTCTCCGCCGAGCTGGTGCTCGCCGTCCGCGCGCTGCGGATGGCCGGCCGCACCCCCCGCGGCCCGGGCCTGCGCACGCTGTTCGCCACCGCCGCCGCGCAGCTCGACCCCGACATGGGCGACCGGCCGCTCTCCGGCGACCTGGAGTCAGCCCGCCGCCTGCTGTTCGACGACGCGCTCTGGATCGAGGACGAGCCCGGCGAGTGAGGGGTCCGACCCGGTGAGGCCCGCGAGCACGCGGCCGAGCTGGTAGGCGAGGATGCGGGCGCGGTGGATCTGGGCGCGGCTCCACGGGCCCTCGGCCGCCGTGTAGTACTCCAGCACGCCGACGCTGCGCGCGCCCGACTGCAGCGGCACCATGAGGACGGCGCCGTAGCCGAGCTCGTGCAGCAGCGCCCGCTCCGCGGGGTCCGCGAAGGTGTCGCTCGCCAGCACCTGCAGCGCCGCGCCCGACTCGAGGATCCGGGCGGTGGCCGGGTAGTCGTCGAGCGGGTAGGGATCCTCCTCCTCGCCTTCCTCGCGGCCGGCCATCATCGTGACCAGCGTGTCGCCGGACGGTCCGAGGAGCGAGAGCGCCACGTCGTCGGCGTGCAGCAGCGCGCAGATCGGGTCGAGCAGCCCGCGCAGGTCGCCGCGGGAGCGGACCTCGCCGATCCGCGCGCAGACGCGCTCGAGCCGCAGCTCGGAGCTCGTGGCCACCCAGTCGTGGCGCGAGTCCTGGCGGAAGACGGCGAGGTGGGCGGACGCGCACAGCTCGGCGGCGGCCCGGTCCACCGGCGCCCAGCGCGGCGCCGGGCGGGCGAGCGCGTAGCCCTGGCCGTAGGTGACGTCGAGGTCGGCGAGCGTGCGCTGGTCGTCGAGCGACTCGACGCCCTCGGCGCAGACGTCGGCGCCGATCCGCCCGGCGTAGCGGACGAGCGCGTCGATCATCGCGCCCTTCTCCGGCTCGGCGGTCACCCCGTCGACGAGCGAGCGGTCGATCTTCAGGATGTCGGGGCGCAGGCGGACGACCTGCTTGAGGCCGGCGTAGCCCGCCCCCACGTCGTCGATGGCCAGCCGGGCGCCGCGCGAGCGCAGCTCGGCCAGGCACTCCTCGAGCTCTGAGCCCTCGAGGACGACCTCGTCCTCGGTGACCTCGACGATGACGTGCGACAGGTCCCCGGCCAGCGCGCGCTGGCCCTCGGCCGACAGCAGCGCGGACGGGCTGAGGTTGAGCGCCAGGCGCGTGCGCGCCGGCCGCCCCGCCGCGGCGAGCTGAGCGCGCGCGGCGCCGACCTCGAGCTCGATCCCCAGGCCGCACCGGTGCGCCTGGGCGAACCAGGCGTTGGGCGGGCGCCGCGACCCGTCGAACCGCGTGAGCGCCTCGTAGCCGCTGACCCGGCCGGTGCGCAGGTCCACGATCGGCTGGAAGACCTGGCGCATGCGTTGCGCGGGATCGGCGAGCACGCGCTCGATCTCCTCCCGCTGCTCCTCGGCGCGGGCGAACCACGTCACCCGCTCGGCCTCCTCGTTGAGCGGGGCGGTCGGCTCGAACTGCTCGACCAGCTCGGCAGCGACCTGCGGGTCGAAGCGCTCGGCGCGCGCCTTGCCGTTGCGCTTGGCGGCGTACATGGCGAAGTCGGCGCGGCGCAGCAGCTCGTCGACGCCGATCCGGCCGGAGCGCTCGACGACGAGCCCGACGCTCACGCTCACCTGCACGGGCGCGCCGTGGATGACGAACGGGCGGCGCAGCGTGTCGAGGATCCGCGCCGCCGTGGTCTCCGCCTCCCCCGGCTCGCGGACCTCTTCGAGCAGCACGGCGAGCTCGTCGCCGCCGAGCCGGGCGGCGGTGTCGGCCGAGCGCAGGCAGCCGCGCAGGCGCGAGGCGACCGCGGTCAGGACCGCGTCGCCGGCGGCGTGGCCGAGCGTGTCGTTGACGACCTTGAAGTCGTCGAGGTCGACGAAGAGCAGCGCGACGGTGCGGTCGGCGCGCGCGAGCGCGCGGTCGAGCCGCTCGAGCAGCAGCGCGCGGTTGGGCAGCTGGGTGAGCGGGTCGTGGAACGCGCGGTGGCGCAGCTGCTCCTGGAGCGCCTCGCGCGCGGTGACGTCCCGGCAGGTGAGCAGGACGCCGCCGACGCGGGGATCGGCGCGCAGGTCGGTGGCGACCGCCTCGACGTGGATCCAGAGCCCGTCGGCGCGACGCATGCGCAGCTGCAGCGTCTCGCCGCCCGGCGCCGTGCGCGCCAACGCGCGGTCGAGGAACGGGCCGACCAGCGGCGCGTCGTCGGGGTGCACGAGCGCGTCGAGCGCGAGGCCCTCCAGCGCGGCCGCGCGCGGCCGCCCGAGGACCGCGGCGGTGGCGCCGCCGGCGAAGCGCACCCGGCCGTCGGAGGCCACGACGAGGATGACGTCCGACGTGAGCTGGACGAGCGCCCGGTAGCGGCCGCCGCGCCCCGGGACCTTCGAGCGGAGGTCCGCGAGCGTTCCGGCGACCGAATTCATGCGAAATCGCACAACGGGGCCCCCATCGGCCGGTCGGGGGCAGAACTTGAGCGCGATTCCCGTGTACCGTCCCGCCGGCGATGCGGCGCGACGAGACCATCCCGGTCGGGAGCGACCGCCTCGCCGCGTCGCTGTGGCTGCCCGCGGGCGACGGGCCGCACCCGTGCGTCGTGCTCGGCCACGGCTTCGGCGCCACCCGGGCGGCACGGCTCGAGACGTACGCGGAGCGCTTCGCCGCGGCGGGCCTCGCGGCGCTGACCTTCGACTACCGCAGCTTCGGCGGCAGCACCGGCACGCCGCGGCAGGTGCTCGACCCGCCGCGCCAGCAGGAGGACTGGGACGCGGCGCTCGCCCACGCCCGCGCGCTGCCCGAGGTCGACCCGGCGCGCCTGGCGGTCTGGGGCACCTCGTTCGGCGGCGGCCACGCCGTCCTCGTCGCCGCCCGCCATCCCGACCTGGCCGCGGCGGTCGCGCAGGTGCCGCTGGTCGACGGCGCCATCCTGCCGCTGATCACGCCGCCGGCCACGCTGCCCAAGCTGATGGCCGCCGCGGTCCGCGACGAGGTGGCCCGCCTGCGGGGCGCCGAGCGCGTGCGGATCGGGATCGTCGGACCGCCGGGCGCGGTCGCCGCCATGACGACGCCCGACGCCGAGCCGGGCTACCTCGCGCTGTTCGATGCGGACGACCCGGCGCGCGGCGGCTGGACCAACGACGTCGCCGCCGGGATCGTCCTGCGCGTCCCGTACTTCCGCCCGATCGCCCGGGCCGCGGACGTCCGCTGCCCGATCCTCTTCGCGGTCGCCGAGAAGGACGCGCTGGCCCTCCCGGGCCGCGCCGTCGAGGCCGCCCGCCGTGCGCCGCGAGCCGAGCTGCGCACGTACGCGTGCGGGCACTTCGACCCGTACCACGGCGAGCTGTTCGAGCGCGTCGTGGGCGACCAGACGGCGTTCTTGACGCGCCACCTGCAGGCGTGACCGGCTGACGACCGACCGTCTGGTCAGGGATCCGACCGCTGACCATCCGTGTGCCGCGTTCACTTCGATCACTGAAGGCGACAGGGGCGGGGCGGCTTCGGACTCTTCGCCGCCAACGTGAGACTCGTGGCGCCTCACGCGGCGACTTTCACGTTGACCCCAATAGTCGGGGTCAACGTGAAAGTCGTGGACACGAAGGCCGCGAGTCTCACGTTGACGACATGGTCCCCACGCCGCTCACCCTGCCTCCTTCAGTGATCGGGGTGAACGCGGCCGAAGGAGGTCGAGCGACCGGATCTCCACCGCGGCGCTCCCAGGCGCCGGTGGCCTGGACGGCGAGCAGGTCGCCTAGTTCCGGACGCCGGCCGTGACCGTGAGCCGCGCGCCCCGCAGCGCCCGCG
>DASVQH010000282.1:0-2573 GCA_036389195.1 Solirubrobacteraceae bacterium | reverse complement strand
CCTACCTCGCCGCCCGCACCGAGCGGGTGCGTCTGCTGCCCGACGTCGCCAACCTCCCGCTGCGCCCGCCGGCCGTCCTCGCGCAGGCGGCGGCGTCGCTCGACGTGCTCAGCGGCGGCCGGGTCGAGCTCGGCCTCGGGGCCGGCGGCTTCCACGAGGCGATCGAGGCCTTCGGCGGTCCCGCCCGCACGCGCGGGGAGTCGGTCGAGGCGCTCGGCGAGGCGATCGAGGTCATCCGCCTCGTCTGGAGCGACGAGCGCTCCGTGTCCTTCGCGGGCGAGCACTACCGGCTCGCCGGCGCCCACCCCGGCCCGCCCCCGGCGCACGACATCGGCATCTGGGTCGGCGCCTACGGGCCGCGGATGCTGCGCCTCACCGGGCGCCGCGCCGACGGCTGGATCCCGTCGCTCCCGCGCATGCCGCTCGACGAGCTCCCCGGGCGGATCGAGATCCTCGACGCGGCCGCACGCGCCGCCGGGCGCGACCCGCGCGACGTCAAGCGCGTCGCCAACGTCAACGGCCGCATCGCCGACGGCGACGTCACGAGCTGGCTGCACGGGCCGGTCGAGCACTGGGCCGAGGAGCTGGCGCGGCTGGTGCGCGAGCTGCGCTTCGACGGCTTCATCCTGTGGCCGGACGATCCGGACGTCCTCGGGCAGACCGAGCGGTTCGCCACCGAGGTCGTCCCCGCCGTGCGGGCGGCGCTCTAGCGCGCGAGCACACGGTACGTTTGCGACGGTGAGCATCGATGACCAGCCGATCGGCTGCGTCGGCCGCATCGCGCGGACCGGCGCCATCCGGCCCGGCCGCACCGGCGAGGTGCTCGTCACGGTCGGCGGGCGCGTGGAGGGCTATCTCGCGCGCGACGCCGACGGCGGCGCCATCGACGCGGGCGAGGAAGTCGTCGTCGTCGAGCGCGTCGCGCCGCGCACCGTCCTGGTCACCCGGCTGCGCGAGCAGCCGCGCACCACCCACCCACTCGAGGAAGCCGAAGCCCAGTCATGAGCCCCGCCATCGTCATCGCCGCAGCGGCCGTCCTGGCGCTCGTGCTGCTCGGCCTGCTGTTCAAGCTGCTCTACCGCGTGCCCGCGGCCGACCAGGCGCTGATCATCACCGGCGCCGGCGTCAAGGCCGCGGCGGGCACCGAGGGCCGGACCTACAAGATCGTCACCGGCGGCGGGGCGCTCGTCATCCCCGTCATGCAGAAGGCGCAGTACCTCTCGATGCGGGCCGACAAGGCGATCCTCGACGTCGAGGGCGTCGACGCGCAGAAGATCCCCGTCGGCGTCCGCGGCGTGGCCATCTTCAAGGTCGGCGACGACCAGCACTCGATCACCAACGCCGCGACGCGCTTCCTGCACGACCAGTCCGTCGAGCGCGGCGCGTCGTCGCAGATGCACGACCTCGTCCGCGAGGTCTTCCACGGCCATCTGCGCTCGATCATCGGCGGCCTCTCGGTCGAGGACCTGATCGCCAACCGCAACGAGCTCGCGCAGCAGACCCGCGACGCCAGCGCCGACGAGATGCAGAAGCTCGGCCTCGTCGTGGACTCGCTGCAGATCCAGGAGATCATCGACCCGACCGGCTACATCCGCGCGCTCGGCGAGCCGCGCGCCGCCGAGGTCAAGAAGAACGCGCGCATCGCCCAGGCGGCGGCCGACCGCGAGGCCACCGAGCGCGAGCAGGAGGCCGCCCGGCTGAAGGCGGCGGCCGAGCGCGACACCGCGATCAAGCTCGCGGAGTTCCAGGCCGAGCGCGACCGCGCCTCCGCCCTCTCGGCCCAGTCGGGCCCGCTGGCCGACGCCGAGGCCCGCAAGGAGGTCGTCGTCCAGGAGACCGCGGTCGCCGACCTCGTCGCCCAGCGCGAGGAGAAGCGGCTGGAGTCGACGGTCCGCAAGCCCGCCGACGCCGAGGCCTACCGCCAGCGCGTCGAGGCCGAGGGCCAGCGCGAGGCGCGGATCGCGCTCGCCGAGGCGGCCAAGCGCGAGACCGAGCTCAAGGCGGAGGCCGACGCGCGGCGCGTCGAGCTGAGCGCCGCGGCGGACGCCAAGCGCGTGGAGCTCACCGCCGCCGCCCAGGCCAAGCAGACACGCGAGGTCGGCGACGCCGAGGCGTCGGCGACCCAGGCGAAGGGCGAGGCCGAGGGCGCCTCCGTCCGGGCGCGCGGGCTCGCCGAGGCCGAGGCGATCGCCAAGCGCGCCGAGGCGCTGGAGCGCCAGTCCGACGCCGTGATCGGCCAGCAGCTCGCCGAGCAGATGCCGGAGATCGTCCGCGCCGCGGCCACCGCGTTCGCCGGGGTCGACAACCTGACCGTGCTCAACGGCGCCCAGGGCATCGGCGAGCTGATGAACCAGGTGATCGGCCAGGCCGGGCCGGCGCTGGACCTCGCGCGCGACACGATCGGCGCCGGGCGGCGCGAGCGGCGCAACGGGGGAAGCAGCGGCAACGGCGCGGCGCCGCCGGCGCCGCCGGCCTGAGCGCGCGTCCTTCCGATCGTCCGGGCAGTGGAGACCGCCCTTACGGCGGGCAGTGAGGGAACACCAGGGGGCATAACCTCAACAGCGGGGTTGCCA
>DASVQH010000281.1:0-9759 GCA_036389195.1 Solirubrobacteraceae bacterium | reverse complement strand
CCGGGCGCTACGGCGGACCGCCAGGCGCCGCGCGATGCGGCGGACCGCCAGGCCCCGGGCGCGCCGCCCGGCGCCGCCGCCTGCGTCGGCGCGAAGGGAGGCCAGGCAGGCGCCGGCGCAAGCGCCGCCGCCGCCCCGGCGCGAGGCCGGACAGGCGCCCGCGCCGACACCCGCCCCGTCCCCACCCGCCGAGTTCACCGTCGAGACCGGCTGACGCCCGCTCAGCGGGCCAGCGCGCGGGCCTTGGCCCGGATGTCGGCGATCTGCTCGTCGATCCAGTCGCCCGGATCGCGCTGCGTCACCGTGTCCTTCAGCCCCCGCATCCGCCGCTCGCGCTCCTCGCCCGACATGGTCAGCGCCTCGTAGATCCGATCCGCGAGCTCCTGCACGTCGAACGGGTTGACCGAGAGCGCGTACTCGCCGAGCTCCTCGTGCGCGCCGGTGTTCTCGCCCAGCAGCGACACCCCGTTGCGCTCGTTGACCAGCGGTCCCTCCTTGGCCACGAGGTTCATCCCGTCGAACATCGCGTTGACCATCATCACGTCGTAGTGCTTGTAGGACGCGACGGCCTCGTTCAGGTCGTCGCGCAGCTTCAGGTGGATCGGCATCCAGTCCGGCGTCCCGTGCCGGTGGTTGACGACCGCCACCAGCGCCTCGATGCGCTCCAGGTACTCGGCGTACTCGGGGACGTCGGTCCGCGATGGCATCAGCTGCGCGGTGAACGTGATCCGCTCCGAGAACTCCGGGTGCTGCTCGAGGAAGATGTCGAACGCCGTGAACCCGCGCAGGATGTTCTTCGAGAGGTCCGCGCGGTCGACGCGCAGGATCGAGAACTCGCGCCGGCGCGCCAGCAGCTTCTCCTCGAACTCGCGCACCGCGTCGCGCCCCGCCACCGCGCACGTCGCCGTGTGGTCGATCGGCAGCGGGTAGGCGCGGACCCACACCTCGCGCCCGTCGACGCGCACGATGCCGTTCTCCATGTCGACCTCGACCCCGTCGAGCAGGTCGCGGCAGCACTGCAGGAAGTTGCGCCGGTAGGACCGCGTGTGGAAGCCGATGATGTCGTTGGCCAGCAGCCCCATGTAGATCTCGTCGCGCATGGACTTCGGCAGCACGCGCCACGAGTCCGGCTGGGTCCACGGGATGTGGACGAAGTGGTGCAGGAAGGCGTCCGGCCGGGCGCGGCGCACCATCGCCGGCACGAGGTAGAGCTGGTAGTCGTGGACCATGACGACCGGCTCGTCGACGCCGTCGATCTCCTCGAGCACCGCGTCGGCGAGGTCCTGGTTGACCGCCTTGTAGCCGTGCTCGTACGCGTCGATCTCGTGCCGCCGGATGTCGGGCGCGTTGCTCAGGTCCCAGAGGTAGTGCTGGATGAACCAGAGCATCGGGTTGGCGATGATGTTGTAGAAGCGGTCGTAGGCCTCGGGGTCCGACGCGATCAGGCGGATGTTGAAGGTGCCGCCCTCCGGCGCGGAGACCTCGAACGGGCGCCCGCCGTGCTCCTCGGCGACCTCGACGTCGCGGTCGGTCATCGCGGACGCGATCCAGGTGGCGTCACGGTGCGACGCGAGCCCGATGAGCGCGGTGGCCAGCCCGCCGGTGCCGCGCTTCATCGAGCCGTCCTCCTGGTAGGTGACCGGCCCGCGGTTGGAGACGAGGATCAGGGGAGCACCGCTGCTCATGCCGCCACCTCCCCGAAGATCCTCAGGTAGTCGCGCAGGTAGCGCCGGGTCAGGAAGTGCTCGCGGACGTGCTCCTTGCCGCGGCGCCCGAGGTCGCGGCCGTGCCCCGGGTCGTCGAGGATGGCCAGCGCGCGCGCCGCGCAGTCCTCGACCGTGGAGACGAGGTAGCCCGAGACCCCGTCCTCGATCTGCAGCGGGATGCCGCCGACGTCGCCGCCGATGAACGGCCGTCCCTTCCACAGCGCCTCGCTCACGGTCAGCCCGAAGCCCTCGCGGGTCGACTTCTGCACCAGCACGTCGGCCAGCGACTGGAAGGCGTTGACCTCGATCGCGCCGACGTTGTTGAAGTTGTTGAGGATGTGGATGTCGGGGTCTCCGCCGGCGTGTTCGATGGTCGCGTTGTAGAAGTCCCAGCCCTCGGGGTCATCCGAGGCCATGGAGCCGACCAGCGCGAGCTGGACGTCGGGCCGCTCGGCCTTGACGACGCGGTAGGCGTCGATCACGCCGAGCGGATCCTTCCACGGGTCGAAGCGGGAGACCTGGCAGATCATGGGCCGCTCTACGTCTATCCCGAACTGCCGGACCACGAACGTCGCGTCGTCGTGCGACAGACCCATGTTCTTGGGCGCGAGCGGGTCGATGGCCGGCGGCACGACCCGCACGCCGCCGTCCATCCCGGCGGGGACGTACTCGCGGACGTGGAACAGCGACGCGGGATAGCCCTGCACGTAGGGCAGCAGCTGGGCGATCGTCGCCGGGTTGGGGGTCGAGACGTCGATGTGGCAGCGCCAGATCCAGTGGCGCGCCTTCCCCGGCGCCAGCGCCCGCATGGCGGCCGGCTGCGGGTCGTGGACGATGCAGTAGTCCCAGTCGCGCTCGAGCTCGCGGGCGTTCATCTCGTTGTACTGGCGCCAGACCGCCCACTCCTCCTCGGACAGGTCCTGCGGCGCGCCCTGCAGCGCGTTGTGCATCAGCTTGGTCGAGTTGAAGAACTCCTCGCGCCCGTAGATCACCTGCCACTCGGCCTCCAACCCGACGTCGCGCATCAGCGGCACGAGCGTGTAGAGGATCTCCGAGACGCCGCCGCCGAACGCGGTCGCCGAGAGGTGGACGACGCGGCGCCCCTTCAACGGCTCGGCCAGCTCACGGATCTCCTCGATCAGCGGGCGCCCGACGATGTGCGTGTAGTCCGCGAGGCTCTTGGCGGCCAGGGCGACGGGTTGCAGCATTGCGACCGCACGATAACCACGGCCTCGGATTCGGTTTTCGTCCGGCCCGACTTCGCTGGCGCTCGTCGTCTGGACGACGCTAGGCGGGCGGCCCGACGGGCCGCTCACCCAACGTGACCTCGACGTCGCGCGCCTCGCCGTCGCGGTAGATCCGCAGCGTCACGCGATCGCCGGGGCGGTACCGGGCGATCGCCGCGGAGAGGTCGTCGGGGTCCTCGATGGGCTGGTCGTCGAGGCGCACGAGGATGTCGCCGCCGGTGGCGTACTGGCGCGCCTGGAAGGTCCGCTTGCCCTCGCCGCCCTCGAGGTCGGCGTCCTCGGCCGGGCCGTCCTTGGTGATCTCCTGCAGCCACGCGCCCTTCTCGACCGGCAGGTCGAACTCGCGCACGAGCTGCGGGTAGAGCGGGACGGAGGAGACGCCGAGGTAGGCGTACTCGGCCTTGCCGTCCTCGCGCAGCTGGTCGAGCGACCGGCGGACGATGCCGACGGGCACCGCGAAGCCGACGCCCTCGCCGCCGCCCGAGTTGGTCTTGATCTGCTGGTTGATGCCGATGACCCGGCCCTTGGCGTCGAGCAGCGGGCCGCCGGAGTTGCCCGGGTTGATCGCCGCGTCGGTCTGGACGGCGCCGGAGATCTTGAAGTTGGTCAGCGAGTCGATCGTGCGGTCGGTGGCCGAGACCACGCCGACCGAGAGCGACTGCGCCTCGCCGAACGGCGACCCGAGCGCGGCGACCGGCGAGCCGACGATGATGTCCTTCTCGTTGCCCAGCGGCAGCGGGTGCAGCTCGAGGCCGGCCGGGTCGATCTGCAGCAGCGCCACGTCGGCGTTGGGGTCGTCGCCGAGGATCTTGGCCTCGACCTGGTTGCCGTCGGCGAACTCGACGTAGACCTGGCGCGCGCGCTTGACCGCGCGGCCCTCGCCCTGCGTGACGACGTGCGCGTTGGTGGCGATCTCGCCGCGCCCGTTGAGCACGAAGCCCGAGCCCAGCCCGGAGCCGCCGCCCTCGCCGCCGTTGCCGCTGAGGATCGCCTCGAGGCTGCCGTCGCCGAACAGCGAGACGACCGTGACGACGCCCGGCGCCTCCGTCTTGTAGATCGCCTCGGGATCGAACCTGCCGTCGCTGACGCGCTTGATCACGTCCACGCGGGTCGTCCGGGTCTCGGTCCGCGTCGCCGCGGGCGTCCCCGCTTCGGCCTGGTTGCGGGCTCCGAGGCCGCGCCGGCCCTCGCCGTTCCCGTTGCCGCCGCAGCTGACCGCCACCCCGGCGCCGAGGGCGAGCGCGAGGCCCGCCGCGAGCGCGCGCTTCACGCCGGCAGCCTCAGCGAGAAGGTCGTCGACCCGGGGACCGACTCGACGCCGAGCTGGCCGCGCATGCGGCCGGCCAGCTCGCGCGCGATCGCCAGGCCGAGGCCGGCGCCCTGCGCGTCGTTGGAGGAGAAGAAGGGCTCGAAGATGTGGGGCATGGTCTGTCGCTTGATGCCGAGGCCGGCGTCGTGGACCTCCACCGTCACCTCGCCGTCGTGTCGGGCGGCGGAGACCTCGATGGGCGTCCCCTCCGGCGTGTGCACGAGGGCGTTGTCGATGAGGATACGAATCACCTGCGCTACCCGTTCCGGGTCGCATTCGACCTCGATCGGCTCCGCGGGCAGCTGGACCCCGAGCTGCGAGCGGTGGCGTGCCAGCGCCGGAGTGAACTCGCGGGCGACGTCGCGCGCGAGCTCGCGCACGTCGCACAGCTCCGGGCGCAGCACCAGCGCGCCGGATTCCAGCCGCGAGAGGTCGAGCAGCTCGGTCGAGAGCATGCGCAGCCGCTCGACCTGCCCGCGGACCTGGGCGACGAACTCGGCGCGCGTCTGCTCGTCGAGGTCCTCGTCCTCCAGCAGCTCGAGGAAGCCGCCGAGCGAGAAGATCGGCGTGCGCAGCTCGTGCGACGCCGTGGCGATGAACTGCTTGCGCGCGAAGTCCAGCCGGGACAGCTGCTGCTGCATGTCGGCGAAGGCGGCGGCGAGCTGGCCGAGCTCGTCGTCGGAGTCCTGCGCGATGCGGTTGGAGAAGTCGCCCGCCGCGACCGCGCGCGCCGCACGCTCGAGCCCCTTGACACGCGCCGCCAGCGCGCGGGCGACGAGGTACCCGGCCAGCAGCGCCAGGCCGAGCGCGATCGCGCCGGCGATCAGCAGCTGCTTGCGGATGAACGCGACGTTGGCCTTGACGTCGCCGAGCTCGGCCGAGAAGACGGCGATCGAGGCGATGGCGCCGCGCCCCTTGCTCCCGCGCAGCGGGACGGCTGCCTGCGCGAGGCGCCCGCGGCGCGTCGGCTCGGTCGCCGTGGCGATCCGGTTGAGCCGCAACGCCGACTGCGCGACGCTCTGCGTGTCCTCCAGCAGCCCCGCCTGGTCGGCGACGGGCCCCGCCGAGTCGGCCTTGGCGAAGAGCTGCTCGGTGTCGCCGCGCACGAAGCCGAGCACGGTGACGCGCGCGCTGGTCGCCGCGGCGGCCTGGCGCGCGGACTCCTCGAGCTCCGGCCGGCTGAGCCGCAGCGTCTCGCCCTGCAGCGGTCCGGCCGCGCGGCGGGAGTCGGCCGCGAGGTCGCGGAGCTTCTGGTCGCGCAGCGAGTCCCCGAGCCGCGGCGCGACGTAGAGGTAGATGATCCCGATCGCCGTGAGGACGATCAGGCCGAAGATGACGGCGAGCCGCGAGCGCAGCGAGCGGATCGGCACGGCGCGCGCCCCTCGGCCTCAGGCCGCGTCGCGGAAGCGGTAGCCGACGCCGCGGACCGTGAAGATGTAGTCCGGTTCCTTGGCGTCGCGCTCGATCTTCTCGCGCAGGTGCCGGATGTGCACGTCGATCGTGCGCGGGTCGCGGTACGCGGAATCGCCCCACACCCGCGCCAGCAGCATGTCGCGCGTGTAGACGCGCCCCGGGTTGCGGGCCAGCGAGGTGAGGATCTCGAACTCCACGAACGTCGTCTGCACCGGCTCGCCGCGGACGCTGACCGCCCGCTTGGCCGGGTCGATCCGCAGGTCGAGCGCCTCGATCGGCTGCTCCTCGTCGGGGTCGGTCTGGCGCAGGCCCCCGCGGCGCAGCGCCGCCTTGACGCGCGAGCGGAACTCGCGCAGCGAGAACGGCTTGGTGATGTAGTCGTCGGCGCCGAGCTCGAGCCCGAGGACCTTGTCGATCTCCTCGGACTTGGCCGTCAGCATGATGATCGGCACCGACGAGCGGGCGCGCAGCCGGCGGCACACCTCCAGCCCGTCCATCCGCGGGAGCATCAGGTCGAGCACCACGAGGTCGAAGGTCTGCTCCGAGAACCGCGCGAGCGCCTCGCGCCCGTCGGAGGCCTGCACGACCTCGTAGCCGTCCTTCTGCAGCGGGAACGAGAGCAGCGTCTGGATCGGCTGCTCGTCGTCGACGAGGAGGATGCGAGGTGGGCGGTCCATCGTGTGGGACAAAAATACGGCCCCTCCAGCCCCTACCCTGGTTCGATGCTCGACCTGCGGGTCTACCGGGCGGCCTTCGTGCCGCTGCTGCTGGCCCTGTGCGTGGGCGCGTTCTCGCTCGAGCGCCGCCCGGCGGCCGCGACCACGCCGCTCGCCGCCGACGCCTTCGACGCCGCCCGCGCGATGGTCACGCTGGAGGACCTCGCGAGCTCGTTCCCGGACCGGCGCCCGGGCTCGGCGGGCGAGGAGGAGCTGGCGGCCCGCGTGGCCGGCACGCTGCGCCTCAACGGCTTCCAGGTCTCGCGCCGCGCGCTGCGCGAGCGCCCCGCCGGCGGGACCGTCGACGCCGAGACGGTGGTGGGGGTGCGCCCCGGCGTCTCGAGCCGGCGGATCGTCGTCGTCGCGGATCGCGCCGCCCTCGGCCGGCGCGGGGCCGCCGCGCTCTCGGGCACGGCAGCGCTGCTCGAGCTCTCGACGATCTTCCGCGCGGCCGTCCCGAAGGGCTCGGACACCGCGCCGGCGGCAGGCCCGGGGCGCCGGCCGGCCCGCGCCATCGGCCGGTCGCTGCGCCGGACGCTGGTCCTCGTCTCGACCTCGGGCGCGACCCTGGGCGGCGGCGGACCGGTCGCGCGCGTCGTGGCCGACGCGGCGGGCGCGCCGACCGGGATCGACGCCGTCCTCGTGCTCGGCGACATCGCCGCCGCGCGGGACGCCAAGCCGTGGGTCGTGCCGTGGTCCGACGGCGACGGCATGGCGCCCTACGGGCTGCGCCGCAGCGTCGACGCCGCGCTGCGCGCCGAGGGCGCCGGCCTCCCCGGCGCCCCGCGCGCGACCGCGCAGTGGGCGCGGCGCGCCTTCCCGCTGACCACCGGCGCGCAGGGCGAGCTCGTCGCCGCCGGCCTGCCCGCGGTGCTCCTGCAGGCGTCGGGCGAGCGCGGGCCGCACCCCGACGACGCCCTCTCGCGCGCGCGGCTGGGCGCCTTCGGACGCGCGACGCTGCGGTCGGTGACGGCGATCGACGAGGTGCGCACGGCCGGCCCGCGCGCCGCCGGCGCCTTCGCCGGGGAGACCGGCGGGATCGTCACCTTCCGCCGTGTGCTGCCCGACTGGGCGGTCCGGCTCATGGCCGGGGCGGCGCTGCTGCCGGCGCTCCTCGCCGCGTTCGACGCGCTCTTCCGCGCCCGCCGCCGCCGGCTGCCCACCGGCCGCTGGCTGCTGTGGGCGGCCGCCGGCGCGCTGCCGTTCGCGCTCGCGTACGTGTGGCTGCGGATCCTGGGCGTAACGGGCGCGATTCCCGCGCCGGCCGCGCCCACGGCGCCGGGTGCCGTGCCGTTCGGCGGCGGGGAGGCGGCCGCGCTGGCCTCGGCCTGCCTGGCCTTCGCCGGCGCGTGGTTCCTGCTGCGGCGCCTGCACCTCGCGCCCCCCGGCGACGTCGCTGCGGGCGGCGCCGCGGCCGCCCTCGGCGTCGTCCTGGCCGTCACGGTCGCAGCGGTCTGGGTCGCCAACCCGTACGCGGCGATGGTCCTCGCGCCCGCCGTTCACCTGTGGCTGCTCGCCGGCACGACCGAGCGCCTGCGCGGAACGCGCGGCCTCGTGGCGGTCGCCGTCGGGATCGTCCCGCCCGCCCTGGTGGCGCTCTACTACGCGCTGGCGCTGAAGCTCGGGCCGCTGTCGCTCGCCTGGCTGGGCGTCCTGCTGGGCGCCGGCGGGCACGTGACGCCGCCGGCCGCCGCCGCGCTCTCCCTGCTCGGCGGCTGCCTCGTGGCGGCGCTCGCCGTGGTGGCCGGCCGCCGCCGGCTCGCGCGCGCGGGCGCCGAGGCCGGCGGCCCGTCGCTGCGCACCCGCGGGCCGGTCAGCTACGCGGGCCCCGGCTCGCTCGGCGGCACGGAGTCCGCGCTGCGCCGATGACCGCGCTCGCCTCCCCGCCCCGACGTGCCGATAGGAGGCCCGTGCGCCGCCTGATGCGCTCCCTCTCCACCGTCCTGATCCTCGCCGGCGTGCTCCTGATCGCCGACGCGGTGCTCACCGTCACCTGGCAGGAGCCGGTCTCCTGGCTCTACGCCCAGCGCCAGCAGGGCAGGCTCGACGACCAGCTCAAGGCGCTGACCGACGATCGGCTGCCCGAGGCCGACAAGCGGGTGCTGGCCAAGCTGCAGGACGACCGCCGCCGGCTCGCCTTCGCCGCCCGCTCGCTGGACCGCCGCCGCCCGGACGGGACCGCGGTGGGGCGCCTGCGGATGCGGCGCATCGGCCTCGACACGGTCGTCGTCCAGGGCACGGACCACGACGCGCTGCAGAACGGCCCCGGCCACTACCCCGACACCCCGCTCCCCGGTGCTTCCGGGACGGTTGGGATCGCCGGGCACCGGACCACCTACGGCGCGCCGTTCCGCAACATCAACAAGCTGCGCAAGGGCGACCCGATCGTCATCGAGATGCCCTACGGGCGCTTCACGTACGAGGTCGAGCGGACGCGGATCGTCCCGCCGACGGCGACCTGGGTGACCCAGCGGGTCTCCTACGACCGGCTGATCCTGTCGGCCTGCCATCCGCTCTACTCGGCGGCCAAGCGGATCGTCGTGTTCGCGCGCCTCGTCGAGTCCGCCCCGCGGGGCACCGCCGCCCGCTCCTAGCGGCGTTCTCGCGCCCGGATCGGGTCCGCGCCCTACTCAGATATGGGCCGTTCGCGCCGATCTCTCCTGCTGGAATGGCGCACTCCGGCCGATATCCGCAACAGAGCCCAGGATGGGCCGCCCCTCCCATGGCACAGTCAAGGACGACAGACATGAACGAGCTTCGCGAGCGCCTCGAGCGCGAGCAGTACCAGGTGGACTCCCACGCGGTCGCGGGGGCGCTGATCGAGCGCCTGCTGGCCGGGAAGCTAGTGCTCCCAGCCCGTCCAGCCCGCTGAGCCCCCGCCGGCCCAGCGCACTTCCGGCGGCCCGGCGGCCGCCGTCCCGATCCAGGTGACGTCCGCGGCGGCCTCGGCCGCCGCGCGGCGCGCCGGGTCGATCGTGAAGCACAGCTCGTAGTCCTCGCCGCCGGTCGCGGCCAGCTCGGCCGGCACGACGCCCAGCGCCCGCGCGACGGCCTCGACGCCGTCGTCCAGCGGCAGCGCGGCGGCGTCGAGCTCCAGCGTCAGGCCGCTGCGGCGCGCGAGGTGGCCGGCGTCCGTGGCCAGGCCGTCGGAGAGGTCGAGCATCGCGGTGGCGCCGGCCGCCGCCAGCGCGCGGCCCGCCGCCAGGCGCGGCACGGGGCGCTCGTGGCGCTCGGCGAGCGCGCGCGGGCCGGCGGCGCGCCCGTCGAGGACGGCCAGCCCGGCCGCCGAGCCGCCGAGGCGGCCCGTCACCCCGACGAGGTCGCCCGGCCGCGCGCCGTCGCGGCCGACCAGCGCCGCCTCGTCGTCG
>DASVQH010000280.1:0-7062 GCA_036389195.1 Solirubrobacteraceae bacterium | reverse complement strand
GCCAGCGCCGCGGCTCGCACCCGCAGCTCCGCCTCGCCGGCGCACAGCATCGCCAGCGCCGGGATCTCCGCCCGTGCCCGCTCCGGGTCGCGGTACAGCCGCAGCGTCGCCTCCAGCGCCGCCAGCGACAGCTTGTCGAGGCGCAGCGCCCGCGCCAGCGGGTGCGCGCGCGCCGCGGCGACGGCGGCCGCCGTGCCCACCATCAGCCCGGCCTGCGGCCCGCCGAGCAGCTTGTCCCCCGAGAAGCACACGAGCGCCGCGCCGGCCCGGACCGACCGGCGCACGGCGGGCTCCTCGGCCAGCAGCGCGAGCTCGTCGGCCAGCACCCCCGACCCGACGTCGTCGATCACCGGCACGCCGAGCCCGCACAGCGCCTCGACGGCCACCTCCTCGACGAACCCGAGCTGGCGGAAGTTCGACGGGTGCGCCCGCAGGACCGCGCCGGTCCGCTCCCCCAGCGCCCGCTCGTAGTCGGCCAGCCGCGTCCGGTTGGTCGTCCCCACCTCGACGAGCCGCGCGCCCGCCTGCGCGATCACCTCGGGGATCCGGAACCCGCCGCCGATCTCCACGAGCTGCCCGCGCGAGACGACGACCTCGCGGCCCGGGCCCGCCAGCGCGGCGGCGGCGAGCAGCGTCGCGCCCGCGCAGTTGTTGACCACCAGCGCCGCCTCCGCGCCGGTGAGCTCGCGCAGCAGCCCCTCGATGTGCGCGTGGCGGGAACCGCGCCCGCCGCCCTGGAGGTCGAGCTCGAGGTTCGAGTAGCCCTCCGCGGCGCGTGCCACCGCCTCGCGCGCGGCGGGCGCCAGCGGGGCACGGCCGAGGTTCGTGTGGAGGATCACGCCGGTGGCGTTGAGCACGCGGCGCAGCGACGGGCGGCCCGCCGCGACGGCCCGCTCGCGGGCGCGCCGGACCAGGTCCGGGTCGCCGTCCGCGGCGTCGAGCAGCTCCGCGCGGCGCTCGGCCAGCACCTCGCGCGCGGCGGCCACCGCGACGGCGCGCGGCGCGTCCACCTGCGCGGCGAGGGCATCGACGGGCGGAAGCGCGCGCAGGTCGTCGTGCACGCCGTGCAGGCTAGAGCCGGCGCGCCCGCCGCAGCGTCCGGTGCTCGACGACGCGGCGGCCGCCGAGCCGCACCGTCACCACGGCGCGCCGCCCCGGCCGGGCGCGCCGCGTCCCGAGCCGCCGCAGCCGCACCCAGCGCGCCGACCCGGGCGCCAGGCGCACGCGCCCGCGGGCCCACCGCGTGCCGCGGCTGCGCACCCGCACCGTGCCGCGGCACCGGCGGCCCGCGGCCGCGCAGGCCAGCGCCACCCGCACGTCGCCCCGGCGCGCGAGGCGCACCGCGCCGACGTCGGCCCGCATCCGCCGCGGTCGCGGGCGCGCCGGCGGCGCCGGCGGGGCCGGCGGCACGTCGCCGCCGGTGAGCGGCGCTTCCGGGCCGCCTGGCGACGGACCGCCGGCCGGGCCGGGCTCGCCGCCGCCCGCGAGCGCGGCCAGCCGCCGCCGCACGACGTCGAAGGCCGGCCGCGGCGTCCCGCCCGCGTCGATGATCGCCGAGTCGAAGTCCTCCCCCGGCCGCTCGACCCACTGATACAGGTACGCCCGCCCGATCCGCGGCCGCGCCTGCACCACGTCGAAGAGATGGTCGACCGCCCGGGCCGCGCGGTCGACGTCGCGCGTCCACGCGTCGTGGCCGTGCTCGTCGCGCAGGTACACCAGCCCGCCGGTCTCCGTCAGCCACACGTCGCCCGGCACGGCGCCGAGGAACGCGTCGGTGCGATCGGAGCCGAACCGGTTCACGTCGGCGTAGTTGTGCAGGCCCCACAGGCGCGGGACCCCGCCGAGCGTCGCCCGGAACGCCGTCAGCCACTGCTCCATCGAGCTCGAGTCCAGGACGTCGGCGGCGACGACCGCACAGCCGTCGCACTCGTCGCGCACCACCCGGTAGTACTCCGCGGCCCGCTCCGGCGCGCCCGCGGTCGGCTGGCCGGGATGGTTGGCCTCGTTCCACGGCGTCAGCTCGCGAACCTCGGGCCAGCGCTTGCGGAAGGCGCGCACCGCGGCGCGGTAGTCGTCGAGCGAGGGCAGGAGGCACGGCGAACCGGGACAGCGGTCGCCGGGACGGGCGCTGAGCGCGACCATGGGCACGAGGCCGGCGGCGCGGGCCTGGGCGAGCCAGGCGTCGACCGGCGCGCGGGCGCGCAGGGCCGCGTCCCAGCGGGTGATCAGGCGCGCGTGGCCGATCGGGACCTGGGCCAGCCACGGGTCCGTCAGCGCGGCCGGCGTCTGCTCGGAGACCCCGACGCGGACCTGCGCGCGCGCCGTCGCGGTCGCCGCGAGCAGGGCGACCAGGCAGGCGGCCGTGGTCCACGCGCGAACCATCTTGCACCTTCTACTGGTGGAACGGTTCACGCGCCAGTACCTTGCCGACCCAACTCCGGAAGAGGAAAGAGGCACAGTGGTCAGGAGCATGGCAGCAATGGCGGTGGCCCTTGGCGCCGCATTGGCGGGACCGGCGGCCGCGAACGCCGCCGAGATCTACATGTACGGCGGCTACGGCCCGGGCGGGCAGTCCGCGGTCTACTACTACGCCCAGTCCGGCGAGGTCAACTCGCCGACGTTCGGCCAGACCGAAGCGGGCGTCACCATCTCCGACCCCACGGCCGACATGCGGGCGTCGTACGGCAACTGCGTCGTCTCGGCGGACAAGCACACCGCGACCTGCAGCGACCCGCGCGGCGTGGCCTCGGTCGGCGCCGACCTCGGCGACGGCGACGACACCGCGCTCGTGAACTACACGCCGCCCCCTCAGGGCGACTCCTACTGCTGCACGCCGCCCATCAGGATCACCGGCGGCGGCGGCGACGACCGGCTGACCGGCTCGGACACCGGCAACGACGACCTGTCGGGCAACGCCGGCGACGACGTCCTCGACGGCCGCGGCGGCGACGACCACCTCTCGGATTCGTATTACTACGGCTACCCGTACGGGGACTACAACTCGGGCGGCACGAACGTCATGCGCGGCGGTCCCGGAGACGACTCCCTGACCGGCGGCACCGGCGCCGACGACCTGCAGGGCGAGGCCGGCAAGGACCGCCTCGACGACGGCGGCGGCACCGCGACGATGATCGGCGGCCCGGGCGACGACACCCTCTCGCGCTTCATGGTGATCGGCCAGCCGCTCCTGGGCCGGGCGATCATCGACGGCGGCCTCGACCTCGACACCATCGTCTACAACTACGCCGACCCGAGCGACCGGGACGGGCCGCACCCGAATGACCCGGGGGCGACCATCCGGCTCGACGCCGGCGCGGCGACCGACGGTAACGGCTTCGCGGGCATGGACGACCGCCTCGTCGGGCTGGAGGACGTGACCGGTTCGAGCGGCCGGGACCTGATCACCGGATCCGCCGGCCAGAACAACCTGTTCGGCATGCTGGGCAACGACGTCATCGCGGCGGGCCCCGGCCGCGACAACATCGAGGGCGGTGCCGATGCCGACACGCTCGACGCGCGCGACGGCGAGGGCGACCGCGTCCGCTGCTCGGACACCTCCGGCGGCGACCCGGGCGACAAGGCCGCGGTCGACGACGTCGACCTCGTGGACCGCTGCCCGGTCGAGGGCGCCGGGACGAGCACCGCCTCGACGGCACGGCCGCCGCAGGGCACCACGCCGCAGGTCGTCGAGGTGCCCGTCCGCGTGACGACGCCGGCCGACACGAAGGCGCCCGACATCACGGGCACCAAGCTGGCCGAGAAGGTGTCGCGCAAGTCGCTGCTGCGCCGCGGCTACAAGGTGGACGTCCGCTCCAAGGACGCGCAGCCGAACCAGGTGGTCGCCACGCTGACCGGGCGCCTGAAGGGCCGCGCGCGGATCGCGGCGATCGGCGACCTCGTCGTCGCCCAGCGCACCCGCACGTTCACGGGCCGCACGACGTTCCGCCTGAAGGTCAAGGGCGGCAAGCTGCGCAAGGCGATCCGCCGGCGCTCGCGGCTGCGGCTGCTGGTCGAGGTGCGCGACGCGACGGGCAACCTGAGCACGCGGTCGGTCCGCGTGCGGGTCCGCTGAGCTAGGCGCCGGGGGACGGAGGGGGGCTCGGCCCCCCTACCATCCTCCCCATGGCCATCGAGGAAAAGGACACCGGCGACGTCTCCGTCGCGCCGATCGTCGGTCCGGACGACCCGCGGCGCTTCACCGACTCGGGGATCGAGGTCAGGCCGCTCTACGCGGAGGGCGACGTCGCGGACGACCTGCCCGAGCGCCTCGGCCGCCCCGGGGAGCCGCCCTACACCCGCGGCGTCCACGGCGAGATGTACCGCAAGCGCCTGTGGACGATGCGCCAGTACGCCGGCTACGCCTCGGCCAAGGAGTCCAACGAGCGCTACAAGTACCTGCTGGCCAACGGGTCGACCGGCCTGAGCATGGCGTTCGACCTCCCGACCCAGCTCGGGCTGGACTCCGACGACCCCATGTGCCTCGGCGAGGTCGGCCGCACCGGCGTCGCCATCGACACGATCGACGACATGCGGACCGCCTTCGACGGCATCCCGCTCGACGAGGTCTCGACCTCGATGACCATCAACGCGCCCGCCGCGGTGCTGCTGCTGCTCTACCAACTGGTCGGCGAGGAGCAGGGCGTGGAGCCCGCCAAGCTGCGGGGCACCACCCAGAACGACATCCTCAAGGAGTACATCGCCCGCGGGAACTACATCTACCCGCCCGCGCCGTCGATGCGGCTGACCACCGACCTGTTCGCGTACTGCCGCGAGAACATCCCCAAGTGGAACACGGTGTCGATCTCCGGCTACCACTTCCGCGAGAAGGGCTGCTCGGCCGTCCAGGAGGTGGCCTTCACGCTCGCCAACGGCCTCGCCTACGTGCAGGCCGCGGTCGACGCGGGCCTCGCGGTCGACGACTTCGCCCCGCGCCTGGCCTTCTTCTTCAACGGCCACAACAACGTCTTCCAGGAGGTGGCGAAGTTCCGCGCCGCCCGCCGGATGTGGGCCGAGCTGATGGCCGAGCGCTTCGGGGCCAAGGACCCGAACTCGTTGAAGATCCGCTTCCACACGCAGACGGGCGGCGTCACGCTCACGGCGCAGCAGCCGGTCAACAACATCGTGCGCGTCGCGCTGCAGGGCTTCGCCGCGGTGTGCGGCGGGACCCAGTCGCTGCACACCAACGGCTACGACGAGGCGCTCGCGCTGCCGAGCGAGCGGGCGGCCAAGATCGCGCTGCGCACGCAGCAGATCCTCGCCCACGAGTCCGGCGCGACCGACACCGTCGACCCGTTCGCGGGGTCCTACTACGTCGAGGCGCTGACCGACGAGATCGAGTCCCGCGCGCGCACGCTGATCGAGCGCATCGACGGCATGGGCGGCTCGGTCAACGCGATCGGCTACATGATCGGCGAGATCGACGAGTCCGCCTGGGGCTACGCCGAGCGCTACCGGACGGGCCAGGACATCGTCGTCGGGGTCAACAAGTACGTCGAGGGCGAGCTCGAGGTCGAGGACATCCTGCGCGTCGACCCGGCTTCGGAGCGCACGCAGGTGGACCGCCTGAAGGCCTTCAAGGCCGACCGCGACGCCGAGCTGGTCGAACGCCGCCTGGAGGAGGTCCGCGAAGCCGCCCGCGGCACGGAGAACCTGCTGCCGGTGCTGCGCGTCGCGCTGAAGGACCGCTGCTCGATGGGCGAGGTCTGCGGCGCGATGCGGGACGTCTTCGGGCGCTACCAGCCCGAGGGCTGAGCGGCCGGTGGAGCTCGACCCCCGCCAGATCCCGCGCCGGGTCCTGAGCCGGATCGTCGGGGCCGCCGCCGCGCTGGCCCGCGTCCCGCTCTACCGCTACGCGCGCGCGGCGCCGCCGGACGGCGGCGGCCCCGCGCCCGACGGCAAGGTCTACATCCTCATCGTCAGCGCCTGGGGGATGGGCGGGACGATCCGGGCGGCGCTGAACCTGGCCGGGCACCTCGGGCCGCGGCGCGAGGTCGAGATCATCAGCGTGTTCCGCCGCCACACGAAGCCCTTCTTCGGCGACTTCCCGCCGGGCGTGACGGTCTCGGCGCTCTACGACCTGCGGCCGGCGGCGCGGCGGCCTCGCGGCGCGGCCGGGCTGGCCCGGCGGGCGCTGGAGCGGCTGCCGAGCCTGCTCGTGCCGCCGTTCGACCGCGCCTCCCCGCACTTCAACCTGTGGGTGGACCTCCAGCTGATCAAGCGGCTGCGCGGGAAGACCGGCTACGTCATCGGCACACGGCCGGGGCTCAACGTGGCGATCGCGCGGCTCAAGCTGCCGGGCTTCGTCGCGGTCGGCCAGGACCAGATGCACTTCGGCCACCACAAGCGCGGGCTGCGCGCGGCGATCCGCCGCGGCTACGCCGGCCTCGACGCGCTGACCGTCCTGACGCGGCTCGACGTCGAGCGCTACGCCGAGCTGCTGGAGGGCCGGGTCCCGATCGCGGTGATCCCCAACACGGTCGCCGACATGGGCGCCGCGCGGGCCGACCTCGACGCCGAGGTGATCCTGGCCGCCGGCCGGCTGACCGAGCAGAAGGGCTTCGACATGCTGATCGACGCCTACGGGCAGATCGCGGCCGACCATCCGGACTGGCGGGTGCGGATCTGCGGCGCCGGCCCGCTGCGCGACGAGCTGCAGGCGATGATCGACGCCCGCGGCCTCGGCGGCGCGATCGAGCTCGCCGGCGCGTCGAAGGACCTGGCGGGCGAGATGGAGCGGGCCTCGATCTTCGTGCTCAGCTCGCGGGTCGAGGGCTTCCCGCTCGTGCTGCTCGAGGCGATGAGCAAGGCGCTGGCGATCGTCGCGTTCGACTGCCGGACCGGCCCCGGCGACATCGTGGACGACCATCGCAACGGCCTGCTCGTGCCGGCCCAGGACGTCGACCGCCTGGCGGCCGGCCTGCGCGAGATGATCGAGCACCCGGAGCTGCGCCGTCGCTGCGGCCCGGCGGCCGCCGCGACCGCCCACCAGTACACGATGGAGGTCATCGGCCCTCGCTGGGAGACGCTGCTGGCGGAGCTGCACGCGGCGCGGGCGGCGGGGCG
>DASVQH010000279.1:0-2124 GCA_036389195.1 Solirubrobacteraceae bacterium | reverse complement strand
GCCTCGGCGAACCCGTCGACGATGACCGGCCCGCACGCCTCCTCCCGCAGGCGCGTGAGCATCCCGCGCTCGGCGTGGGGCATCCCGTAGGCGTCGAGCCGCCCGCGCTGCGCGCGCTCGATCGCCCGGCCGAGCCGGTCGCCGGCGCCGCTGGGCAGCCGGACGCCGAGCGGCCCGAGCGGGGTGATGGGGAGCCCGAGGAGCTCGCGGGAGAGGAAGGTGGGGACCGTGCGCTGGGCGAGCCGGACGCGCCGGGCGCCCTCCTCGGCGAGCTCGGTGGCGATCTCCAGGCCGGTCGCGCCCGTCCCCGCCACGAGCACGTCGCGGCCGCGGAACGGCGCGGCGTCGCGGTAGCGCGACGCGTGCAGCAGCTCGCCGGCGAAGCCGTCGGCGCCGGGCCAGGCGGGAAGCCACGGCGTGTGGTCGAAGCCGGTGGCGACCACGACGACGTCGCCCCCGAGGTCGCCCTGCGACGTGCGGACCACCCAGCCCGGATCGACGCGCCGGGCCTCGACGCCCGTCCGCACGTCGAGCCGCTCGTCGCGGACGTAGGACTCCAGGTAGCGGACGTAGTCCTCGCGCGACACCCAGCGACCCATCGAGCGGGGGATCGGCCGGTGCGGGAGCCCGGACATCCAGCGCACGGTGTTGAGCCGCAGGCGCGCGTAGCGCTCGCGCCAGCTCGCGCCGACGCCCTCCGCGCGCTCGAGCACGACGGGGCGCGCCCCCGCGCGCTGGAGGACCGCGGCGGCCGCGAGGCCCGCCGGGCCCCCGCCGATGACCACGACGTCGTCTGGCATCCGCCGTCTTCTACCGGATCGGCCAGCTAGCCTCGCGGCCGTGCCCGCCGTCGCGACCGCCGCCGCGCCCACTCCGCCGTTCACCGCGGAGCACGAGGCCTTCCGCGCGGAGGTCCGCGAGTTCGTCGCCGCCGAGCTGCGGCCCCACGCGGCCGAGTGGGAGGCGGCGTGCTGGTTCCCCGACTCCGTGTTCGCGGCCTGCGCGGGCCGCGGCTACCTCGGCCTGAAGTACGACGACCGGTTCGGCTACCTCCACGACGCGGTCTTCGCCGAGGAGCTCGCGCGCTGCGGCTCGGGCGGCCTGGCGGCGGGCATCGGCGCGCACGCCAGCATCGCCACGCCGCCGGTGTGGAAGTTCGGGACGGCCGAGCAGAAGGCGCGCTTCCTGGCGCCGGCGATCGCCGGCGAGCTGGTCGGCGCGCTGGCCATCACGGAGCCCGACGCGGGGTCCGACGTCGCCGGCATCCGCACGCGCGCCCGCCGCGTGGACGGCGGCTGGGTCGTCGACGGCGCCAAGACGTTCATCACCAACGGCGTGCGCGCCGGGTTCTACGTGTGCGCGGTGAAGACCACGGAGGACGGCGGGCACGGCGGGCTCTCGTTCCTGCTCGTCGAGCCGGGCGAGGGCGTGCGGGCGAGCGCGCTCGCAAAGCTCGGCTGGCACGCGTCCGACACGGCGGAGATCGGGCTCTCGGAGGTCTTCGTGCCCGAGGAGCACCTCCTCGGCGAGGTCAACCGGGGGTTCTACCTGATCATGGCCAACTTCCAGTGGGAGCGGCTGCTGATGGCGCTCGGGGCGGTCGGCTCGATGCGGGCGGCCGTCGAGAAGCTCACCTCGCCGGAAGCCGGGCTGGGGCCGCGCGGGCGCGCCCGGGTGGCCGAGGTCGCGGTGCTGCTGGCGGCCGGGGAGGCCGTCACCTACCACGCCCTGCGGCTCTTCGCCTCCGGCCAGGACGCCGTCCGCGAGGTCACGATGGCCAAGCTGCAGACCCAGCGGGCGTGCGTCTCGGTCCACGACGCCTGCCTCGACCTGCTCGGCGACGACGACCCGGAGATCGCCCGCGCGTGGCGCGACGCGCGGCTCGGGCCGATCGGCGGCGGGACCGACGAGATCATGCGCGAGATCCTCGGCAAGACGCTCGGGCTGTGAGGCTTGCATCCGACGTGCCCGACTTCTTTGACAGCCTCCCAGCGGTGCTCCGGTTGCCTGGATGCTCCGTTCCGGCGGTGTCGTGGTGCGTGGCGGTGCGGAACTGCTCTCTGAAGGGTGAGTAGTTGGCTGGCGGCCGGCCGGGGTGAGGGTTCGGTGGGCGGCGGTGGGGGA
>DASVQH010000278.1:0-9576 GCA_036389195.1 Solirubrobacteraceae bacterium | reverse complement strand
GCGGGCGAACAGGGTGCCGTCGGCCAGCCGCCAGGCGATGGTCGCCTTGCCGGCCGCGTCGACCGCGAGGCTCGGGCTCGCCGAGTCCGTTCCGTCCTCCGACACCGTGCGGACGGTCCCGAGCGCGCCGGACAGGGCGCGGCGGCGCATCTGGACCGCGCGATCGCCGGCGACCGCCGTCCAGGCGAGGATCGCGTTGCCGTCGGCGTCGAAGGAGGCTCGCGGCTCGGCGGCGCTGCCCGCCGTCATGTCGGTGACGGGGCCGAGGGCGCCGGCGGTCGACCGGAACCGGAAGCGCGCGACGCTGTTGTCCGGCGTCTCCGTCCACGCGAACAGGGTCCGCCCGGCGCCGTCGCCGGCGACCACCAGGTCGCTGAGGTCCGGGCCGGCCGCGGAGATCGCCTTGCGGAGGCCCAGCGTGCCGTCCGCCGCGCGCGTCCGCGCCTCGACCATCCACTGCTCGCCGTCGAACCGGATCCACCCGGCGACCGCCTTGCCCGCGTCGCTCACCGTCACCGCCGGCCCCTGCAGCTGGGGCCGCGCCGGGCTGAGCGCCTGCGTGGCGCTCAGCGTGCCGTCGGGCGCGACGGTCCGGGTCTGCACGTAGAGCTTGAAGTCCGTGGTCGCGCGCGCCCAGACGACGGTGGCGGCGCCGCCCGGCGTGACCGCGACGTCCGGGTGGATGGCGTGCGCGCCGGCGTAGGACAGCGTGAGGATCGGGCCGAGGGCGCCGCCGTGGGCGCGGCGCCGACCCTGGATGACGTTCTTGCCGGAGAGCATCCGGCGCCAGACGAGGAACGCGTCGCCGTCGGGCTCGACCGCCATCCGCAGATCGACGGCCGTCACCCCGGCCGGCGTCACCGGCGCGACCGCGCCGAGCGTGCCGTCAGGGGCGCGCTCGCGGACGTAGATCGCCTGGGCCGCGGCGTCGTTGCTGATCCAGGCGATCACCGCGTCGCCCGCAACGTCCTCGCCGATGGCCTGCCCGACCGTCGAGCGCAGCGCGTAGGACACCTGCTGCGGCCGCCCGAGCGTCCCGTCGCCGCCCAGCGTGCGCTCGAACACCGGCTCGCTCGAGCCGGCGAGCTGGGACCAGGCGAAGGCCGCGGTCCCGCCGGGCCCGGCCGCGACGGTCGAGTCGACCGAGGCGCGCGCGGGCGAGGCCCAGAGCGCCGCCGCGGCCACCAGCCCGATCGCCATCGACCGACGCGCCAGGGGGCTCACATCACGAGTCCCCGTTGATCAGGCGGATCGGCGACATGGTCCCGCCGGCGGTGACGGTCCGCGCCGCGAAGTACAGCGACGGCGGCAGGTACCACGCGATCGTGGCCTTGCCGGCCGGGTCGACGGCGACGTGCGGCGCGGCCGCGTTCTGGGCCGGGTTCGACAGCGTGCGGATCGTCCCGAGCGTCCCGGCGACGGACCGGCGGCGGCTGTGCACGACGCTGACGTCCTCGTCGGTGTGCCAGGCGAAGGTGGCGTTGCCGTTCGGGTCGATCGCCACGGCCGGGTTGATGCCGTCGTCCGCGCCCAGCGGGAACTCCGCGCTGAGCGTGCCGTCGGCGCGGCGGATGCGCCCGGCGAGGGAGTCGACGGACCCGACGCGCTTCAGCCAGGCGAACACGCGCCGGCCGGTGGCGTCGCCGGCGGAGACGAGCTCGAAGGCGATCGAGCCGGTGGCGGACAGCCGCTGCGGCGCGCTGAGGACGCCGCCGGCCGAGCGCGCACGGGTCTCGGCGATGAGCGCGCCGCCGGACGTGGTGCGCGTCCAGCCGAACACGGCACGGCCGGCGCCGTCCATGCTCACCGACGGGGTGTAGGCCTCCAGCCCCGTCGGCGTCAGCGTCTGCGTGGCGCTCAGCGACCCGTTCGCGGCGATGGTGCGCGCCTGGATGTACTGCTTATCGCCGCCGGCGTGCCGCAGCCACACGACGGTCGCCGTGCCGTCGGGAGCGACCGCCACGTCGGGGTACTCCGAGCGGGCCGCTCCGTAGGACAGCGTGTGGACGGGGCCGAGCGTGCCGTCGGCGGCGCGGCGCCGGGCCTCGATGACCTGATAGTCGCCGACGTAGCGCTCCCAGGCCACCACCGCGTCGCCGTCCGGCTCCACGGCGAGCGAGAGGTTGTTGGCGTCGTAGCCCGGCGCCGAGAGCCGCTGCAGCGGGGTGAGTCCCCCGGTGGCCAGCCGCCCCCGCGCGCGCACGACCCAGTTGGAGCCGTCGTGCCCGAGCCATGCGATGACGGCGTCGCCGGCGCTGTCGGTGCCGATCTTCTCCCCGAGGGCGCCGCCGCTGGTGGCGGGGGAGACGAACTGCGTCTCGCTGAGGGCGCCGGCCGCGGTGAGCGAGCGCTCCTGGATGAGCGTCGGCGAGCCGAGCTGCGACCACGCGAAGCTCGCGCCGCCGTCGGGCCCGGCGGCGACGATCGCGTCCGCCGCGCCGTGCGCGGGCGCCGCCGTGCACGCCGCCAGTCCGACCGCCAGGAGTCCCACCCGCGTCCGTCTGCGCATCCGCCGCTCCACGCTCGTCGCCATCGCTGCTCCATCCAACGGCCGCGCGGGGCCGAAACTGTCAGTGCGCGGCGACGGCCTCGCCGGCCGCCGCCGGCGCGGCGCCGCTCGCGGCGCCTTCCTCCCGCGTCAGCCGGTGCGCGACGTACACCGGGACCGCCGAGAGGACGATGATGAAGACGGCGACCACGTTGACGATCGGCAGCTGGTTGGGCCGGGACAAGTTGGTCAGGATCCAGATCGGCAGCGTCTGGTCCTCGCCCGCGGTGAACGTCGTGACGATCACCTCGTCGAAGGAGAGCGCGAACGCCAGCAGCGCGCCGGCGAGCAGCGCGGAGCGCATCTGGGGCAGCGTGATGTCGCGGAACGCGCGCAGGGGCCGGGCGCCGAGATCGGACGCGGCCTCCTCGAGCGAGCCGCCGAGCCGCCGCAGCCGGGCGACCGCGTTGTTGTAGATCACCACCACGCAGAACGTCGCGTGGCCGACGATCACCGTGAACAGCCCGAGCTCGATGCCGAGCGGGCTCAGCACCTCGCGGAACGTCGCGTTGAGCGCCATGCCGGTGACGATGCCCGGCAGGGCGATCGGCAGGATGACCAGGAACGAGACCGCGTCGCGGCCGAAGAACCGGTAGCGGGCGACGGCGAGCGCGGCCAGCGTGCCGAGGATCAGCGCGAACAGCGTCGCGCCCACGGCCGCCTTCAGCGAGGTGCCGATCGCCGCGCGCACGCCGGGGTTGTCGATCGCCTTGCCGAACCACTCCAGCGTGAGGCCGGGGATCGGCCACGTCTGGATGCGGCGCTCGTTGAACGCGTAGAGCGCGATGACCAGCAGCGGCAGGTACAGGAAGGCCAGCGTGACGCCGGTCCCCACCCGCAGCAGCCAGCGCGAGGAGCCCGAGAGGTTCACAGCGAGTCGAACGCCCCCAGGCGCCGGGCCAGCAGCAGGTACACGATCATCACGACCACCGGGACCGTGGCGAACGCGGCCGCCAGCGGGAGGTTGTTGGCCACGCCGACGTTCTGGTAGACGACGTTGCCGATGAACTGCGTGTTGGAGACGAGCTGCGGCGCGATGTAGTCGCCGAGCGTCAGCGAGAACGTGAAGATCGAGCCCGCCACCACGGCGGGCAGCACGAGCGGCAGGATCACCCGGCGCAGGGTCGTGCCCGGCCGGCCGCCGAGGTCGTCGGAGGCGTCGAGCAGCGACTGCGGGATGCGCTCCAGCCCCGCGTAGATCGGGATGATCATGTACGGGAGCCACAGGTAGGAGAAGACCAGCCAGGTGGCGACGTTGCCGAAGCCCGGGCCGCTCAGCCCCAGCGGGTCGAGCGCCCAGTTGAGGATGCCCTCCTCCTGCAGGATGGTCCGCCAGGCGTAGACCTTGACCAGGTAGCTCGACCACAGCGGCATCAGCACCGCGACGACGAGCAGCCCGCGCACGCGCGGCGTGGCGATCTTCGCCATGTAGAGCGCGATCGGGAACGCGAGGATCGCGTCCGTCACCGTCACCGCCGCGGCGATCCCGATCGTCCGCAGAGCGATGGTCCGGTAGACCTCGCCCTCGGCCAGCGTCCGGAAGTTGCCGAGGCCCGGCTCGCGCACGACCTCCGCGGTGAACGGGTCGAGCTGCCAGAACGCCGCCACGAACAGCACGGCCAGCGAGCCGAGGTAGGCCACCACCAGCCAGCCCAGCGGGCCGGCCAGCAGCAGCGAGAGCCGCAGCCGCGGCCGGCGCCAGAGGGTGGTCTCGATGGCGCCGGCCGCGCTGCCCATCTAGGTCAGCCCTTCACTTCCGTCCAGGCCTGGACCCACTCGGAGTAGTCCTTGCAGACCGCCCCTCGGTCGTCGCCGCAGTTCTTGGTCGGCGTGGTCCAGTACGAGACCTGGTCGAAGTAGGGCTCGTCGTCGGCGTGGAAGATCTTGCAGTGGTCCTTCACCGCGGTCTCCGCGCAGCTGAGGCGGTTGGACGGGGCCTCGCCGAACCACTCCGCCACCTGGGCGTTGGCCTTCGGCGAGATGATGTGGTTCATCCACATGTAGGCGCAGTTGGGGTGCTTCGCCTTCGAGGAGATCATCCACGTGTCCGACCAGCCGGTGGCGCCCTCCTTGGGCAGCGCGGTCTTGACCTTGACCTTGTCGGCTTCCAGCAGGTTCGCGATGACCTGCCACGTGGTCCCGACCTGCGTCTGGCCGTTGGCGAAGGCGGCCTGCGCCTTCGTGTAGTCCGACCAGTACTCGCCGACCATCCCGCGCTGCTGCTTGAGCAGGTCGATCGCCGCGTCGAACTGCTTCTGGTCGAGCGCGTAGGGGCTGTTGATCTTGAGGTCCGGCTGGGTCGCCTTCAGGTACAGCGCCGCGTCGGCGATGTAGATCGGGCTGTCGTACGCGGTGATCTTGCCCTTGTACGGCGAGTCCTTCTCGAAGACCGCGCCCCACGAGTCGAGGTCCTCCTTGATCTTGTCCGAGCGCCACATCAGGAGGTTGGCGCCGCGGCCGTGCGGGATCCCGTACATCTTGCCCTCGACGGAGTTCCACGGCTTGTTCTTCAGGCCGTCGAAGACGTCGTTGTAGTTCGAGATCAGGTCGGTGTTGACCGGCGCGACGTCGCCGGCGGCGATCAGGCGCAGGCTCGCGTCGCCCGACGCCGAGACGGCGTCGTACTTGCCCGAGCGCATCAGCGTGACCATCTCGTCGGAGGTGTTGCCGACCTTGACGTTGACCTGGCAGCCCGTCTCCTTCTCGAAGCCTGAGACCCAGTCGACCTTGGGGTCGGTGGAGCCGTCCTCGACGTAGCCGGCCCACGCGACGAGGTTGACCTTGCCCTCGCCCTTGCCCATGCTGGACATGGCCTTGATGTCCGGCGCGTCGACGAGCCCCTTGGTGGCCGTCGCCTTGGCGTTGCCGCCGCCGCCCCCGCCGCCCGACGACTCGTCGTCGGAGCCGCAGGCCCCGACGACCATGGCGAGCGCGACCGTGGCCGCCACCCACCCCTTCCGCAGATCCAGCACTACGAACCCTCCTTCGCTGACGCTGACGATTCCTTGTCCACAGCCGACGAGTGCTCCTGGCGCCAGGCGACCTGCACCCGGCGGCCGCGCTGCTCGAGCGCCTCGGCGGAGGAGCTCTCGAGGTTCTGGCAGACCACCTGCACCTGGCCGCCCTGGTCGAGCGCGACCATGTAGCGCGTGACCATCCCGGCATAGGCGACGTCGGCCACGACCCCCGGCTCGGCGTGCATCCCGGTGCGGGGCGCCTCGGCCTCGTCGAGGAGGTGGATCTTCTCCGGGCGCACGGTGAAGCGCGTGCCGCCGCGCTCGAGCACGTTGGAGACGCCGACGAAGCCGGCCACGAAGCTCGTCGCCGGGTGCTCGTAGACCTCGGCGGGCGGGCCGACCTGCTCGATGAGCCCCTCGTTGAACACGGCCAGGCGGTCGCTCATGGTCAGCGCCTCCTCCTGGTCGTGGGTCACGTAGACGAAGGTGATCCCGACCTGCTGCTGGATGCCCTTGAGCTCGATCTGCATCTCCTGGCGCAGCTTGAGGTCGAGCGCGCCGAGCGGCTCGTCGAGCAGGAGCACCCGCGGGCGGTTGACGATCGCCCGCGCGAGCGCGACCCGCTGGCGCTGGCCGCCGGAGAGCTGGGCGGGCTTGCGCTCGCCGTACCCGGTGAGGCGGACCATCTCCAGGGCGTCGCGGGCGCGCTGCGCCCGCTCGCCCTTGGGGACCTTCTTGATGCGCAGCCCGTACTCGACGTTCTGCTGCACGCTCATGTGCGGGAACAGCGCGTAGTCCTGGAAGACCGTGTTGACGTCGCGGTCGTACGGCGGCGTGCGCGAGACGTCCTCGCCGCCGAGCTCGACCGTGCCGCCGTCCGGGATCTCGAAGCCGGCGATCATCCGCAGCGTCGTCGTCTTGCCCGAGCCGGACGGCCCGAGCAGGCTGAAGAACTCGCCGCGCCCGATCTCGAGGTCGACGCCGGCGACCGCCGCGACGTCGCCGTAGCGCTTCACGAGGCCGCTGAGGCGGACGTCGGGGACCGGCACGCGGGACCGTTCGTCGCCCGGCGCGGGGGTCCTGCTCTGCGTCGGCTCTGTCTGGGGTACGGCCAAGCTCCTCGGGCGGGAACGTACGGGAACGCGAAGTGGCCCGTCCGGCGCGGGTGTGGCTCCGGCGTTGGCCGCGGTGGCGTACGTGGCGTACGTGCCAGGCCTTGCATGGGGCGGAAGGCCTCGGGTAGGCGCTCGGGAGATGACTCCTCCCCCCACACCCAGCGGCTCCCTCGGCTACGCCACGCGCGTCGCGCACGACATCGGCCTCGCGACCTGGCTCGGCGGCGCGCTGTTCGGCAAGCTGGCCTTCAACCGCTCCGTCCGCCTGATCCCGGACCAGCACGATCGCGGGCGCGTCACCAACGCCGCCTACGGCGCCTTCAACCCGATCAACACGGCCGCGCTCGGCACCGCCGCGGCCGGCTGGGCCGCCGCCCGGCTGACGGAGACGCGCCCCGACAAGCTCACCGGTACCGAGAAGAGCCTCGCCACCGCCAAGGACGTCCTCATGGGCCTCGCCGTGGCGACGGGCGCGGCGACCGGCCTCTCCCACGCCAAGCTGGCCAAGCAGGCGCCGGGCGGCGCGGTCGCGCTCGAGGACCCGACCACCCCGAGCAGCGAGACCCCGTCGCCGGCGGCGGGCCTCGTCAAGCGGATCGGCGTCCTGACCAGCGCGAACATCGCGGCGGGGCTGGGCCTCGCGGCGGTGACGGCCGTCATGGCGCAGCTCGAGCACAGCCGTCCCCCGGCGCGGCGGATGCTGCGCCGCTCGCACTAGCCGCGTGAGGCGCGCGGGCTGCACGACGGCCCGCGCGCCGGCAGACTTGAACCGTTCCAATCCAGTAGCCTCGCCCGGGTGGCGACGGAGACGATCGAGGAGCGCCTGCGCGGCGCCGGGCTAAGGGTCACGGCCCCGCGCGTGGCGGTGCTCTCCGCACTCGCCGAGGCGGACGACCATCCCCGGGTCGACCAGCTCATCGAGCGCGTGCGCGCGGCCGGCGTGGGGATCTCCACGCAGGCGGCCTACGACGTCTGCGAAGCGCTGCACCGCGCCGCCCTGGCGCGCCGCATCGAGCTGCCGGGCCAGCCGGCCCGCTTCGAGGCGCGCGTCGGCGACAACCACCACCACCTCGTCTGCCGCGCCTGCGGGCTGACCGTCGACGTCGACTGCGCGGCCGGCGCCGCGCCGTGCCTCGACGCCGCCGATCCGCACGGCTTCCGGGTAGAGGAAGCCGAGGTGACGTACTGGGGCCTGTGCCCCGCCTGCCACGACCATCCGAAGGAGCGCGCATGAGCGACGTCGCGAACCAGCCGCCTGCCGAAGGCGACGACCGACCGAACCTGACCAACCGCCAGGGCCATCCGGTCTACGACAACCAGAACCAGCGCACCATCGGCGCGCGCGGGCCGGCGACGCTGGAGAACTACCAGTTCCTCGAGAAGATCTCGCACTTCGACCGCGAGCGGATCCCGGAGCGCGTCGTGCACGCCCGCGGGACGACCGCCTACGGCTACTTCGAGGCCTACGGCGCCTGGGGCGACGAGCCGATCGCCAGGTTCACCCGCGCGAAGCTCTTCCAGGAGAAGGGCAAGCGCACCGACGTGGCCGTGCGCTTCTCCACCGTGGCCGGCGGGCGTGACTCCTCCGAGGCGGCGCGCGACCCCCGCGGCTTCGCGGTGAAGTTCTACACCGAGGACGGCAACTGGGACCTCGTCGGCAACAACCTCGGCGTCTTCTTCATCCGCGACGCGATCAAGTTCCCCGACTTCATCCACTCCCAGAAGCCGGACCCGGTGACCTTCCGCCAGGAGCCGAACCGGATCTTCGACTTCATCTCCCAGACGCCCGAGTCCATGCACATGGTCACGCTGGTGTTCAGCCCGCGCGGACTGCCCCACACCTACCGCCACATGCAGGGCTTCGGCGTCAACACCTACAAGTGGCTCAACGAGCAGGGCGAGTCGGTGCTCGTGAAGTACCACTGGCTGCCCAAGCAGGGCGTGAAGTCGATGACCGCGGCCGACGCCGCCGCCGTCCAGGCCAACGAGCTGGGCGCCCACACCAAGGACCTCTACGAGGCGATCGAGCGCGGCGAGTACCCGGAGTGGGAGCTCAACGTCCAGATGATGAGCGACGACGAGCACGCCGACCTGTGGTTCGACCCGCTCGACGACACGAAGGTCTGGCCGGAGGAGCTGTTCCCGCTCAAGCCTGTCGGGCGGATGGTGCTCGACCGCAACGTGTCGGACTTCTTCGCCGAGAACGAGCAGATCGCGTTCGGCACCGGCGTCCTCGTCGACGGCCTCGACTTCTCCGACGACAAGATGCTGGTGGGCCGGACGTTCTCCTACTCCGACACCCAGCGCTACCGGGTCGGCCCGAACTACCTGCAGCTCCCGGTCAACCAGCCCAAGGCGCCGGTGCGCACCAACCAGCAGGGCGGCCAGATGTCCTACGGCCGCGACGAGGTCGGCGAGAACCCGCACGTCAACTACGAGCCGTCGATCACCGGCGGGCTGCGCGAGGCGCAGTACCCGACGCACGACGAGCAGGGCCCGGTCATCGAGGGGCGCGTGACCCGCAAGCGGATCCCGCGCACCGAGGACTACCGCCAGGCCGGCGAGCGCTACCTGCTGTCGGACAAGTGGGAGCAGGACGACCTCGTCCTCAACCTCGTCACGCTGCTCGCGCAGTGCGATCGGGCGATCCAGGAGCGGATGGTCTGGCACCTGCTGCTCTGCGAGGACGAGCTCGGGCTGCGGGTCGGCGAGGGCCTCGGGATCACCCCCGACGACGTCCGGTCGCTCAAGCCGCTGGCCAGCCAGACGCTGTCGGAGGACGACGAGCGCCGCCTGGCCAACCTCGGCAACAACGGGTCGCGCGACGTCAGCGGCCACGTGATGACGCACTGCGTGCCCAACGAGCACGTCGAGGTCGCGGGGGAGCCGGTCCCCGCGTCGTAGCGTCGGCGCCCCGGCGGCGAGGCGGCCCAGAGAACGGGCCGCCGCGACACCC
>DASVQH010000277.1:0-5997 GCA_036389195.1 Solirubrobacteraceae bacterium | reverse complement strand
CGGCCTGGATGACGAGCGGCGGCAGCCCGCGCAGGTCGGCGTAGAGCGGCGACAGCCCGGGCGCGCACGGGTCGCAGCCGGCGGCGTAGAGGGGAACGAGCGAGGCGAGCGCGTCGCGGGACAGGAGCTCGTCGGCGTCGGCCTTGGCGTCGATCGAGCCGCCGGAGAGGCCGAGGTCCACCCACGGCGACATGAGGTGGGCGACCGCGGGGAGCGTGGCACCGGCGTCGCGGCGGCGCAGCATCGCACCGAGGGCGAGGTTGGCGCCCGCCGAGTCGGCCGACACCGCCACGCCACCGGGGGCGAGGCCGCCGTCGAGCACCGCCGACAGCGCGGCGTCGACGTCCTGGACCGCCGCCGGGTAGGGGTGCTCCGGCGCGAGCCGGTACTCGACCGAGCGCACGACGCATCCCGCGGCGCGCCCGAGCTCCGAGGCCAAGGCCCGGTAGACCTCGGCGGAGCCGGCGAAGAAGCCGCCGCCGTGGACGTAGACGAGGACGCGGCGCTCGTCGGCGTCGGGGGTCTTCAGCCACTCGCCGCCGTCGTCGGCCGGCAGGACCTCGACGTCCTCGGCGACCGGCATCCCGAACATCCGCGCGAACTCGTCGCGCGACTGCGCGAGCGACGGCTCAGCGGGCGTGAGCGCCCGCTGAGCCGCGAGGTGCTGCGAGTAGGCGACCGCCGTCACCGCGCGAGCGTAACCGGCACGGTGCGCCGGGTGCCCGCCGCCCTGACGACGACGCGGAGCTTGGCGCGTCGGGCGCCGCGCAGCGCGCGCCGGCCGGTGGCGCCGAACTTCAGGCGCAGGCTGAGCGCGCCGATCTTGCGGGCGCGGCCGCTGCCGCGTGCGACCGTCTTCGCGCCCTTCAGCGCGGTCGCCGTGACCCTGCCGGCCGCCGGGGCCGTGACCTTGATCCGCAGGCCCTTGGCCAGCGCCTGGCGCAGGCCGGCCTTCGCGACGGTCACGCGCAGCTTGCCCGCGCCGCCGGCCGCGCCGCCCTTGCCCGGGCCGCCGGCCCCGCCGCCGCGGGGTGCCGCGGGCGCCGCCGGGGCGGCCGGCCGGGCGGTCGGCACGTCGGCGGGGCCCCAGTCCGGGTGCTTGGCGCCGGGGATCAGCAGCCGCGGCTCGTCGGTCGGCGCGACGCAGCCGTTGGCCAGATCGGGGATGGCCATCGTCCAGATGCCCTGCGTGTCCTGCCACGCGAGCCGCAGTCCCTCCGGCGACCACGACGCGGCCTCCGGCGGCTTGTCGCGCTTGACGTCGTCGAAGATCGCGAAGCACGCCTCCGGCTCGGTCTCGAACCCGCCGGGGAGGCGGTAGAGCGCGAGGTGCTCCTTCAGCGGCTCCATCGCGGTGCCGCTCATGGCCATCATCGACTGCTGGCGGTTGAGCTCGGCGTCGAAGCGCTGGTAGCCGCGCGCGTTGCGGTACCAGCGGCGCAGCTCGCCGCCGCCGCCGGGCGCGATGTCGTTGAAGACCACGTCCTCGGCCAGGGGCGTCGAGGCGTCCGAGCGCATCAGCGTGTCGTCGTCGACCCAGGAGCCGTGCTTCCAGCCGGTGAGGTTGCCGCCGAACTCGTCCCACGACGTCAGGCGATCGGCGTGCGAGATCGCGGTGCCGCCGGCCAGGCGGTTCTCCATCACGTTGAGGATCGGGTTGTACGTGTAGTGCTGCCAGTAGTAGGTGTAGGAGACCTTGGTGCCGTCCGGGGAGATCTCCGGGTCGTACGGGCCCATGAAGTAGTTGGTCGTCTGGTCGTCCCGGTGCGGGGGCGCGGGCGGCGGCGGGCCGTCGGAGACCGGAGTGGTGAAGTCGGCCAGCACGGTGCCGAAGCGGTCCATGCGATGGAGGTGCTCGTTCGGGGCGAGCGCGAGGATCGTCCCGTCGTCGGCCTGCGACGCGTAGTCGTAGCCCCCGGTCGTCGTGACCTGGAACTGGCGGGCGCCGTCGGGCGTGGTCAGCCAGACGTCGCCGTCCTTGATGTAGGCGATCGAATCGGCGGCGGCCGGTGCGGCGAGGACGAGCGAGGTGGCGGCGGCGGCGAGCGCGGCGGCGAGGCGGGGACTGGGCATGGGGCGACTCTGCCGCCGCCCCCACCCCCATCGCGTCGGGAGCCACCCCAATCCTGACCCCAACACCAGGGGTCAGACCCCTCGCTGCACGAACTGAAGCAAGGGGTCTGACCCCTCACTTCACCAACTGAAGCGAGGGGTCTGACCCCTCCAGCGCCTCGGCGAGCTGCGCTCGCGACCGGATGCCGAGCTTGCCGTAGGAGCGGCCGAGGTGGACCTCGACCGTCTTGCGCGTCACCCACAGGTTCTCGGCGATCTCGCGGTTGGAGAGGCCGCGCGCGGCCAGCTCGGCGACGCGGCGCTCGGACGGCGTCAGCGCGGCCACGCCGTCGAGTGCCTCCGTGCGCAGGCGCGCCCCCGAGGCGGTCAGCTCCTCGCGCGCGGAGTCCGCCAGGCGGGCGGCGCCGAGGCGCGCGGCGGCGTCCAGCGCGGCGCGAAGCGTGTCGCGCGACTCCCGCCGCTGCCCGGCGCGCCGCTGCGCCGCGCCGAGGTCGTGCAGCGCCCAGGCGTGGTCCAGGCGCAGCGGGGAGGCCGCCAGGGTGTTCACGGCCTCCTCCAGGATCGCGATCGCGGCGGCGCCCCGCTCGGCGCGGCCGCGGATGCGCAGCGCGACGCCGGCGGCGCCCGGCAGCTCGGCGGCGCGGGCGATCGCCAGCGTCTCCTCGGTCAGCGCGATGGCCTCCTCGCGCCCGTCGTCGCGCTCGGCCAGGAGCTCGGCCAGCCGCAGCGTCGCGCGCGCCTTGTGGGGCGCGCGCCAGCCGCGGCGCCCCAGCAGCTCGCGCGCGCGGCGCAGATCGGTCTCGGCCTCCGCGCCGCGCCCCTCGGCGTGGCGGACCCACGCGCGCGCGACGAGCTGATCGGAGCCGGCGATCGTGCGCTCGATGCCCTCGCCGAAGTCCATGTCGGCGACGATCGCCGACGCCTCCTCCAGCGCCCCGCGCTGCACGAGGATGTCCACGAGGATGGCCTGCACGCTCGCGCGCGCGAGCCGCAGGCCGGTCTCCTCGGCGGCGGCCAGCGCCGCGCGCGCGTGGCTCTCCGCCGCGGCGACCGAGCCGAACATCGCGTCCCAGTAGGCGCGCGCGTGGTTCATGAACAGCGCGCCGATGAGCGAGCCGGTGCGGCGTCGCTCGGCGTCCCCCGCCTCCAGCGCGGCGAGCGCGAGGTCGCGCTGCTCGGCCAGCCGCAGAACCAGGATCAGCAGGTGGAAGCTGCCGGTGGCCAGCCCGCCCGCGCGCAGCAGCGCGTCGTTCTCCAGCGCCGGGCGCGCGTGCGCGAGGATCTCCGAGGCCGGCGCCGCCGCGTAGCCGCCCTCGATCGCCAGGTGCGCGTGCACGACGGGCGAGGGATCGCCGGCCGCCCGCGCCTGCTCGAGCAGCTCGCTGCGCCGCGCGTCGAGCTCGGCGTCGTAGGACGCGGCGACGAAGAGGCTCGACTCCAGGCGGCGGACCAGCGCCGGCGCCTCCGCCTCGCCCATGGCCGCCTCCAGCGCGGCGACCGCGCCGAGCGGGTCCTGCAGGAGGAGCACGCGGGCGCGCGCGGCCTGGGCGCGCGCGGCGGCGTCGCCGCGCAGGCCGCCGTCGAGCGCCTCGCGCAGGTGGCCGACGCCGGCCGGGTTGCCGGTGAGGATCTCGAGCTCGCCGAGCTCGAGCAGCAGCCCGGGCCGCTCGGCGGCGGGCGGCGGCTCGGCCAGCGCGCGGCACAGGTGGCGGACCGCCGAGTCGGCGGCGCCCTCGGCCATGGCCGTCCGCGCCGCCTCGCGCAGCATCGCGACCGCCCAGGGGTCGCCCGCCGGCTCGGCCGCGAGCAGGTGGACGGCGACCTCGTCGGGGCGCGCGCCGCGGTCCGCGAGCAGCCGCGCGGCGCGCGCGTGCTGCGTGGCTCGCGCGGCGGGCGGCATGCCGGCCAGCACCGCCTCGCGCACGAGCGGGTGCACGAACGCCCGCGCCGCGCCCTCGAGCACCTGCGCGCCCGTCAGGCGATCGACCGCCGCCACCGCCTCGGCCTCCCCGAGGTCGGCCAGCAGCGCCAGCTCGGCCAGCGTTGCCCGCTCGCCGAGGATCGCCGCCGCGCCGGCCAGGGCCTCAGCCGCGCCGCCCAGGCGAGCGAGCCGGCGGTGGATGCGGCCCGCGAGATCGGTCGCGCCGAGCTCGGCCACCTGCTCGGCCTCGTCCTCGCATCCGCGCAGCCCGCGCTCGGCGGCCGACTGCACGAGCTCGCCGACCAGCAGCGGATTGCCGGCGGTCACGGCGTAGCAGGCGTCGACGAAGACGTCCTCGGCGTGGTCGCCGATGATGCCGGTGACGAGGGCGGCGGCCGCGGCGCGGCTCAGCGGGCCCGGACGCAGGACGGTGGCGCACGGGCCGTCGGCCAGCGCGGCCAGCACCTGCTCGTGCGACCCCGGCTCCCCGCTGCGCACGGTCGCGACCACGAGCACCGGCAGCCCCTCGAGCCGCCGCCCGAGGAACTCGAGGAAGCGGACCGAGGCACCGTCGGCCCAGTGCAGGTCGTCGACGACGAGCACGACCGGCTCCTGCTCGGCGAGGTTGGCGGTGAGCCAGTAGAGGCCGTGGAGGGCGGCGTGGGAGGCGTCGGCGGCGTTGGCGGCGACCGCCGAGGGCTCCAGCACGGTCTCGGCGAGCCGCGCCGCGCCCGCCAGCAGCCGCGCGCGCCGCTCGGGGTCCGCGCCGGCCAGCACGGGACCGAGGAGCTGCAGGACGATGCCGAACGGGAAGTCGCGGTCGAGCTCCGAGCCGACCGCGGAGAGGACGGTCAGGCCGCGGTCGGCGGCGCGGTCGCGCGCTTCGCGGGCCAGCACCGTCTTGCCGATGCCGGCCGGCCCCTCGAGGATCGCGACGTGCCCTTCGCCGTGCGACGCCGCCACGACGAGGTCGTCGAGGGCGGCGAGCTCGCGGTCGCGCTCGAGGATCGGGGCGGCGGAAGAGGACGGCATGGATCTAGGGGTGGGGCGGGCCAACATTAGGGAGGGCGCCCGACGCGGGGCGGCGGTAGCGGCGCCAGAGTGGCCGCATGCTCCGTCCCACCGCCGATCCCGGCCTCCCGCCCGGCGTCTCCCATGCCGATCCCGCGATGCGGGTGGTGGCCGGCCGCGAGGCCACCGGAGGCGCCTACACCGTCCTCGACGTCCGCTCCGAGCCGGCGTCGCGCACCACCGCCCATCGTCACGAACGCGAGGACCAGGCCCTCCTCGTGCTCGAGGGCGAGCTGACGGTCGTCGTCGACGGCGCCGCGACCGTGCTGCGCGCCGGCGGCCAGGCGTTCCTCCCGCGCGGCGTCCCGCACCGCACCGAGGCGGGGCCGGCCGGCGCCCGCTTCGTCTGCATCTGCGTCCCCGGCGGCTACGAGGCGCTCGTCGACGCGGTCCAGGACGCCCGCCTGGCGCCCGACGACCTCGCCGCGATCCTCGCCGCCGCCGGGATCCACACCGTCGCCGCCCGCTGGTAGCGGCCACCCCACCCCACCCCCGCAAGGAGCCCTCGACGCCATGAGCCCCGCCCGTGCCGTGCCCCTGCTCGCCCTCGCCGCCGCGCTGGCGCTGCCGGCCGCCGGCGCGTCGGCCGCCAAGCGGCCCGCCGCCCTGAAGGTCGCCGTCCCCGCCGCCGGCCAGGTGTCCGTCGTGCTCGCGGACGCCGGCAGGCGCGCCTCCCGGCCGAAGGCGGCCGCCGTGCCGGCCGGCGTCAGCGTCCTCGGCGGCGTGACGCCGGCGGGGCGGCTGGCCGTGGCGGTGGTGCGGCCGCGCGACGCGGCGGCCGGCGGGCGCGTGACCGTCAAGCTCAAGCGCCGTCCGCGCGGCGTCGAGCGGCTCGCCGCGGCGCTCGACGGCGGCGGCGCCCCGAAGGCCGCGTGCAAGGACGCCAAGCTGGGCGCGGCGCTCGGTCGCCGGCTGGCCGGTGCGGCCGCGGG
>DASVQH010000276.1:0-15267 GCA_036389195.1 Solirubrobacteraceae bacterium | reverse complement strand
CGGGCGGCAGCAGCACCCGCAGCGCGAACAGGCAGGCCGACCGGGTCACGGCGATCGTGCAGTTGACGTTCCCCGCCACGGCCCCGGCGGTGCCCGCGAAGTCGACGACGAGGTCGTCGCCGTCGATCGTCACCGTGGCGCGCAGCGCGACGTCCTCGTCGGTGACGCCGTCGCCCTCGATCTCGGATTCCGCCGTCGCGGTCCCGTCGGGCAGCGCCCGCAGCGTCTCGCGCGTGCGGCGCTCCGTGTAGTCGACGACCTCGGCGAAGACCGCCTCGACGTCCGCACGGCCGCGCCGCGCCACCAGCTCGCGCAGCCGCACCTCCGCGACCTGGTTGGCGGCGATCTGCGCGCGCAGATCGCCCCGCCGGACGTCGGGGGTGCGGACGTTGGCGAGGATGAGGTCGAGCACGTCGGCGACGTACTCGCCGTCGCGGACGAGGCGCAGCGGCGGGATGACCAGCCCCTCCTGGAAGATCTCGCGGGAGTTCGCCGGCATCGACCCCGGGCTCATCCCGCCGACGTCGGAGTGATGCGCGCGCGTCACCGCGTAGCCGAGGACGTCGCCGTCGACGGCCATCGGCGACACCAGCGTGATGTCGGGCAGGTGCGTGCCGCCCGAGAAGGGGTCGTTGACCGCGAAGACGTCGCCGGGCCGGGGGTCCTTCGCCATCACGGCGGCGACGGCCTCGGGCATCGCGCCGAGGTGGACGGGGATGTGCTCGGCCTGCGCGACCATCGCGCCGCCGGCGTCGAACAGCGCGGTCGAGCAGTCGCGCCGCTCCTTGATGTTCGAGGAGTAGGCGCCGCGGATGAGCACCGCGCCCATCTCCTCGGCGATCCCCGACAGCGCACTGGAGAGCACCGAGAGCGCGACCGGATCGAGCCTCATGCCGTCCGCTCCAGCACCAGCGTCCCGGCGCCGTCGATCCGGCCGCGCCAGCCCGTCCGCACGTAGCACGTCGCCTCGGGGAACTCGACGATCGCCGGCCCGGCGACCTCGCTGCCCGCGCCCATCCGCTCGCGGTCGAGCACGTCGACCTGCTGCCACTCCCCGGCGGCATGCACGCGCCGGCGCCCGGTCACCGCGGCGCCGGCCGCCGGGTCCTCGCGCAGCGCGGGCTTCTCCACCGGGGCGATCGCCACCAGCCGCAGGTTGACCAGCTCGACCGGCTCGTCGGGCATCGCGTAGCCGTAGCGCTGCTCGTGGGCGGCCTGGAAGCGCTCGGCCAGCGCTTCCGGGTCGCCGGCCTCGACGGTGAGCTCGAAGGCCTGCCGGCGGTAGCGGGCGTCCGCGCGGCGGGTCAGCTCGGCTCCGGGCAGCGCCGCCGCCGCTTCGCGCTCCAGGGCCGCGAAGCCGGCGTCGAGGGCGCCGGCGTCGAGGTCCTCCAGGCCGCCCATGAGCGGCGCCACGAAGTCGCGGCGCAGGTCGGAGATGGCCAGGCCGAGCGCGCTGAGCACGCCGCTGGCCCGCGGCACGAGCACCGTGCGCATCCCCAGCTCCTCGGCCAGCGAGCAGGCGTGCATCCCGCCGGCGCCGCCGAAGGCCGAGAGCGCGAAGTCCCGCGGGTCGAGGCCGCGCTCGACGCTGACCACGCGCAGCGCCCGCACCATCTCGGCGTCGGCGACGCGGATGACGCCGAGCGCCGTCGCCGTGGCGTCGAGCCCCAGCGCCTCGCCGGCCCGGGCCAGCGCCGCCTCGGCGAGCTCGCGCCGCAGGACCACCTCCCCGCCGCCGAGCCGCGCGCCGTCGGCGAGCAGACCGACGAAGAGGTCGGCGTCGGTGACGGTCGGCTCGGTGCCGCCGCGTCCGTAGCACGCGGGCCCCGGCACGGCGCCGGCGGACCGCGGGCCGACGCGCAGCGCCCCGCCCGCGTCCGCGCGCGCGATCGAGCCGCCGCCGGCGCTCACGGTGTGGACGTCGACCATCGGGTGGCGGATGGGGATGCCGGCGACGACCGCGTCGGTCGTGGTCTGCGCCTCCCCGCCGACGATCGGCGCCACGTCGGTGCTGGTGCCGCCCATGTCGAAGGTCAGCAGGTCCTCGTAGCCGCTCGCCTGGCCGGTGAACGACGCGCCGACGACCCCGCCGGCCGGGCCGGAGAGCACGCAGCCCGACGCCAGCGCGGCCGCGGTGGACAGGTCGACGACACCGCCCGAGGACTGCATGATCCGCGGCGCCGGCACGCCGCCGTCGCGGGCCTTGGCGGCGAGGCTCTCGAGGTAGCGCGCGAGCTTCGGGGCCAGGTAGGCGTCGGCCGCCGTGGTGGCGAAGCGCTCGTACTCGCGGAACTCGGGGAGCACGTCGCACGACAGCGACACGTGGACGCCGGGCAGCGCCTGCCGGATCGCCTCGCCGGCGCGGCGCTCGTGCTCCGGGTGCAGGAACGAGAACAGGAAGCACACCGCCACCGCCTCGACCTCCGCGTCGCGCAGCTGCTCGACGGCGCGCGCGAGCCCCGCCTCGTCGAGCGGCTCCAGCTCGCCCTCCGGCCCCATCCGCCCGGCGACGGTGAAGCGCAGCGCGCGCGGGATGAGGCCCGCGGGGCGGTCGCGCGCGAGGTCGTAGAGGTGCGGGCGGTTCTGGCGGCCGATCTCCAGCACGTCGCGGAAGCCGGCGTTGGTGACCAGCGCGGTCCGCGCGCCGCGGCGCTCCAGCAGCGCGTTGGTCGCCACGGTCATGCCGTGGGCGAACGCGGCGACGCCGTCGAGGTCACCGGCGCGCACGGCCTGGAGCACGCCCTCGGACTGGTCGTCGGGCGTCGACGGCACCTTCGCGGTGACGACCCGGCCGCCGACGAGCGCGACGAGGTCGGTGAACGTGCCGCCGACGTCGACGCCCAGCCGCGCGCCATCCGCTCCCGTCATGGCGATGGAATATCAGGCCGCGGGGGTGCCGCGGCTCGCGCTAGCGCGCCCGGCGCGTGCTGCAGGGGTGGTAGCGGCGCGTGTACTTCACGCGCTTGCCGCTCCGCGTGCGCCCGCGGACGCGCAGGACCACCGTCGCCTTGCGCCGGCCGCGGAGGTCGACCGTCGCGGTGAGCCGGCCGCCGCGGCGGCGGAGCTTCAGCCGCCGCCCGTCGACCGTGGCGCGGGCGCGGCGCACCCGGCGCGGCAGGTGGACCGCGAAGCGGCGCTTGGAGGCACAGGCCCGGCCGGCCGCCGGCGGCGCAGGCGCGCCCGCGCCCGCGCCCGCCGGGCAGCTCGCGGTGGTGTAGCAGGCCAGCGGCGGCTCGGCGCCGATCTGGCGCGCCTGGTAGCTCTCGAAGCTGGCGACCGCCGCGGCGGCGTCGGCCGGGAACGTCGCCGGGTTGACGCCCGGGTGGAAGGGGCGGGCGCAGACGAGCCGGTCCACGCGCGCCGGGTCCGCCGGCCCGTCGTGGTCGAGCGCGTCGATGGCCAGCGCGTGCGCGACGGGGTCGATGGTGCCGATGGCCAGGTGCTCGTTGACGTCGTCGGGGCAGATGTCCTGGATCGCCACGTTGGCGATCCGGCCGCCCCCGCCGCGCAGCGACGAGCTGCCGGTGGCGTCCATGTTGGGCTTGACCGTCTCGTCCGTGCGCGTGTAGGCGACGGTGTAGGAGATGCCGGGGAACGTCTCCTGCGACGAGTTGACCGCGCGGATGAAGTTCGCCTCGTCGGACTGCTGCCAGCCCGCCGCCGAGCAGCCGCTCGAGCAGTCGGCCTCGGTGGTGCCGTGGTTGGACGGCGCGAAGCCGATCACGTCGTCGACCATCGCGCGGGTGTCGGGCCAGAAGCGCAGCGCCCAGCGCCCGACCATGCCGCCCTGGCTGTGGCCGACGAGCGAGACCTTCCGGCCCGCGCGGCTGTGCACGGCGCGGATCGCCGCGACGACGTACTCGCCGCTGCGCTGGATGTCGCTCGTCGCGTGGTCGGGCAGGTCGACCGTGCACCACGGGATGCCGGCCTGGTCGAACGCCGGGGAGTAGGTCCACGACCAGTTGTCCTTCGCCGTCGCGCCGGTGCCCTGGAACAGCAGGACGGGCGCGCGGACGGCGCCGTCGATCCCCGCCGAGCAGTCGAGCACCTTGGCCAGGTCGGTCGCGCTGACCGAGAGGGGCGGGCCGGGCGCATCGGGCGGCGCGAAGCCGGCGGCCCCGGCGGTGGCGGTGAGCGGCGGGAGGAGGGCAGCCGCGACCGCGGCCGCGACGAGGCGGAGCATCGCGGCAGCCTAGGCGGGCCGGCGAGCGGCCGCGCGCCACCCCCGGCGCTCGGCTCAGGCGCTCGCGCGCTCGAACTCGCCGTCGAGCCGGAGGCCGGGGCCGTGGGCGCCGCCCCACGCGCCGAGCCCGGGCGCGGGCCGCGCGGGGTCATACGAGCTGGGCGGCCCCACGCGGTAGGTCACCACGAGATCGCCGGTCTCGCGCCGCACGACCCACGGGCGCTCGGTCACGGCCACGGGCGCGATCCGCCGGGTGGCGATCAGGTGGTCGTGCTCGAACGGGTACAGGTAGAGCACGTGCAGGGGCCGCGGGCGGCGGTCGTAGGACGCCAGCAGGTTGGCCACGACGGCCGCGAACACCGGGCCCGTGAACGGGCAGAACAGGTAGGCGACGCTGACGTCGTCGGGGATCGCGTAGGCGGCGGCGTCGCCGCAGACCAGCTCGACGCGCCCGCGGGCGGCGGGGACCGCGGCGACGTTGGCCCGCGCCACCGCCACGAGCTCGGGCGAGATCTCGACGCCGAGGAACCGCGCGAACGGCTCGCGCGCCGCGACGAGCAGCGCGCGCCCCTTCCCCGCGCCCAGGTCGAGGAAGACGTCGCTCGGGCCGACGCCGAGGCGCCGCAGCGCCCGCCGCAGCAGCAGCGTGTCCGACGGGTCGTGCCAGACGCGGTTGGCGCCGGCCACCCCGAGGTCGGCGAGCTGCACGATGCCGCGGGTGCGGACGCCGTGGCGGCGGTCGAACCAGCGGTTGGCGAGCGCCGGGACCGCGCGGTTGGCGCGGCGGGCGAGGTCGGCGAGGGCCACGGCGCGACTCTAGCCGCCCGCCAGCAGCCGCTCGGCCAGCCGGCGCACGCGCCCGAAGGTCGTGCGCGTCAGCTTCGCCGCGGTGTCGCAGGGCTCGTGGCGGCACCGGTTGGGCGAGCGCAGCTCCATGCGCCGGCCACGGCCGACCTCGTCGAGGCTGAGCGCCGGCTCCAGGTCGCTGCGGCGGTGCAGCGCGCGCAGCTGCCGCACCAGCGCGGCGGCGCCGAGGTGGTCGGGGCTCGCGGTGTACAGCCGCTCCTCCGCGCCCGTGGCCCCCAGCCAGACGTCGCAGCGCGGCGCCAGCCGCGCGAGCCGGGGCGCCAGCTCGAGGAGCGCGCCGACGCCCGAGGCGTCGTCGAGCGCGCCCGGCGTGTGCGGCATCGAGTCGGCGTGGGCCATGAGGATCCGCAGGCGCGAGCCGGGCGCGTCGTGGACCCCGACGACGTTGCGCGAGCGCCCGCAGCCGCGAAGGTGACGAGCAGCTCGGGGACGGTCCGCCGACCTTAACCGCAGCTCCGGCGCGTCGCGTCCGTTGGTGCGTACGGGACATGGACGTGTCGACGAGCACCTCGCGCGCGACCCGGCTGGCGGCCGCCGTCCTGTGCTGCCTGCTCGTCGCCGGCGTGGCCGCCGCGCAGGCGCGCGCCGCCGCGGGCGAGCTCTTCCAGAAGCCGCGGACGTTCGGCTGCGTCTCGCAGCGCCTGCAGGAGTGCGCCCTGGGCGCGGGCCTGGCCGGCGCCGGCGCCCTCGCGGTCAGCCCCGACGGCCGCACGGTCTACGCGGCCGCCCCCGGCTCGGACTCCGTGGCGATCCTCGACCGCGCCCCCGACGGGATCCTCGTTCAGAAGCCGGGCGCCGCCGGCTGCGTCGCGAACGCCGGCACGGACGGCTGCGCCGACGCCCGCGGGCTCGGCACGCCGCAGATGCTGGTTCTCAGCCCCGACGGCCGTAACGTCTACGTCGTCGGGCGCGACAGCGAGTCCATCGCCGTCTTCGACCGCGCCGCCGACGGGACGCTGACCCAGAAGCCGGGCGGCGCCGGCTGCGTCGCCCACACCGGGGGTGACGGCTGCCGCACCGGCTTCGCGCTGGACGGCCTGTGGACCGTCACGCTCAGCCCCGACGGCAGGACGCTGTACGCCGCCGCCTACGAGGCCGACGCCGTCACCGCGTTCGCCCGCGCCGCCGACGGGACGCTCACCCAGCGGACCGGCCCGGGCGCCTGCGTCGCCGACACCGGCGGCGGGCAGTGCGGCGACGCGACCGCCCTCGACGGCGCGATCTCGGTGACGGTCAGCCCGGACGGCGAGAACGCCTACGTCGCGGGGATCGAGAGCCAGGCGGTCGCGGTGTTCGACCGCGCGGCCGACGGCACGCTGAAGCAGAAGACCGGCACCGACGCGTGCGTCTCGGACACCGGCGAGCCGCCGTGCCGCGACGGCAACGGCATGCCGGTGCCCGACGTCGCGGCCGTCAGCCCGGACGGGCGCAGCGTCTACGTCGGCGGCGGCTACGGCGTGGCGGTGCTCGACCGCGCCGAGGACGGCGCGGTCACCCAGAAGGCGGGTCCGGCCGGTTGCGTCGCCGGCGAGTCCACCGACGGGCCGCAGGGCTGCACGCGCGCGCCGGGCCTCACCGCCGGCATCTTCGTCGCGGTCTCCCCCGCCGGCGACCACGTCTACACCACCTCGAGCTACAGCTCGTCGATGGTCGTCTTCGACCGCGCCGGCGACGGGACGCTCGCGCAGAAGCCCGGGGAGGCGGGCTGCATCGCCGAGGTCCCCGACTCGCCGTACTTCGGCGGCCGCCGCTGCGCCGACGCGGTGGCGATCGAGAACGCCGCCTGGATCGCCCTCAGCCCCGACGGCCAGAGCGCGTACGTCGCGGGCGCCGCCAACGACGCGATCGCCGTCTTCGATCGCAACGCCCCGCGCGCGGTGCCGGCCGCCGAGTCCGGCGGTGGCGGCGGCTCGCCGGCGCCACCGGCGTCGCCGGGCGCGGGAGCGGGCGCCGCGGCCGACGCCGCCGCCGACACGAGCGGCCCGGTGATCTCGATCCCCCGCGGACAGCGCCGGCTGCGGGCGAGCCGCCGTGGCATCGTGCGCTTCCGGATCGGCCCCGCCGCCGAGGTCGTGATCGGCAAGCTCGCCCTGCGCACCGCGCACCGGGTGCGAGGCAAGCGCCGCGCGCTCGGCTCGCGGGCGTTCAGCGCGGCGAGCGGCCAGACCGCCACGCTCCGTGTCCGCCTCGGCGCGTCCGCGCGCCGGCTCCTGCGCCGGCGCGGCAAGCTCGCCGTCCGGGCGACGATCGCCCTGCGCGACACCGCGGGCAACGAGACCGTCCGGACCTTCCGCTTCCGGCTGAACGCGCCGCGGCGCCGCTGACCGCCGGTTCTCCGCCACGGGCGGCCGGTTCTCCCCGCTTTACGCGGGCGCCCCCGATCGGAGAGGGTTGAACCGGTCCGGCATGAGTCCCAGGAGGAGGTCTTCGACGTGAGCACGCTGACGAGATGGGCCGTGGCGCTGGTGGTCGCCGCGCTGCTGGTGCCCGCGAGCGCCCTCGGGGCGGCCGGACGGGGCACGGCGCACTACGGAACGAGCACGTCGCACACGTCGAGCAGCAGCCACACCACCTACCGGCCCGCGTCGACGAGCAGCCACCGCGGCGGCACCAGCCCGGCCGGCGGGGACACCGTCGCATGGGCGATCATCGTCGGGTTCGGCGGCATCCTCGGCTCCCTGGCCCTGGTGGGCGCCATCATGTACGTCCAGCAGGGGCGCGGCCACGGGCGGGCCGCCCGATGATCGCGGCCATCGCCGCGACCGCGCTGCTCGCCGGCGCGGGCGCCTCCCCCGCCCACGCCGCCGCGACCCGGGACTGCGGCCGCGCCGAGCTCGACGGCACCCGGTTCCCGGTCCAGATCGCCGCCGGCGACATCAGCTGCGACGACGCCGTCGCCACGCTGCGCGCGTTCTTCGAGCAGGCTGCGCCGCCCGCCGGATGGGTGTGCGCCCTCGGGCACTACGGCGAGGCGTACGCCGCCCACTGCGGCAACGAGGCCGGCGTCCTCGTCGAGGCGCTCAACCCGCCGTCCGTCGCCGCGCCGCGGCGGACTCGAGTCGGCAAGCGCATCACGGCCGTCGGGTCGGGGCTGGTGCCCGGGAAGTACACGCTGACGCTCGTCTCCGACGACGCGCCCGTCCGCGGTGCGCGCTGTCTGGCCCGGATCGGGCGCCGCCGGGCGACCCGGGGCGGCTGGGTCACGCTCCGGGGCCGCGTCCCGCGCAAGCTGCGCTGCTACCAGGGGCTCAACGTCTTCCTCGGCAAGGTGAGCACCCTCCCGGGCGCCTACCACCTTGTCGTCGGCGTGAAGATCGGCCACGCGGGCTGGGACGGCGACCACACGTTCATCCGGCGGCGCCTGCGGGTGCGCTGAGCGGCGCCGGCAGGAGCCGGTCGACGAGCGCGAGGGCCGGGCGGCCCTCGAAGGACGGGCGCAGGTCCTCGCGGTAGAGCATCAGGGCCAGGCTCGGCGCGACCATGCAGTCGGCCGCGTTGATCTCCGGCCCGTTCAGCACCCCCGCGGCGATCCATGCGTCGACGCGGTCGAGCATCCCCGGCAGCTCCGCCAGGAGCTCGTGCTCGACGTCGGGGTGGGCGGCGAAGACGAGGCGCCCGATCAGCGGGATGACCAGGCGGCGCAGCACCCCGCGGCGGTAGAGGAGGTGGCCCATCCGCCCGTCCGCGGTGGCCCGCGCGAAGCCGGCCGGGTCGCGCACCGCCGCCGGGCCGAGCACCCGGCGGGCGGCCATCTGCAGCGTGTCGTTCGCCCAACGCTCGGCCTCCTCGACCGCGGCGCGCCGATCGGGGTCGGCCGGCAGCAGCGGCCGCTCCGGGTGGCGCTCGTCCAGGAAGCGCGCGATCGCGCGGTTGGTGGCGATGCGCTCGTCGCCGGCCGCGAGCGCGGGCACCGTCCCAGTGTTGTCGCCCATCCGCAGCGGCAGCGGCCGCTGCGTGCCCGCCGTGCGCCGCTCTCCGCTCGCCTCGAACCCGGCCAGGCGGACGGCGACCGGGTGCAGCAGCGTCGGGATGTCGACCCGCCGGTAGGGCACGCCCTTATGCGCGAGCATCAGCATCGCCGAGCGGCACGCGTGCGAGCCCGGGATGACGTAGAGCGTGTACACCTTCTCGGCGGTACTACCGCCCCAGGCCGCCGCCGAACCGGTCGCCCGCCTGCGCGACGGCGCCGCCCGTGGCCTGGGTGAGCAGCGTCGAGCCGGTGGCGGTCAGGCCCGGCGAACCGCCCGCGCCGCGCAGGACGTGGACGACGCCCGCGTCGCGCCCGGCGACCGTGTCCTCCTCGGGCACGCCGATCACCACGTCGCTCGTCGCGGCGCTGAAGCGCGAGGCCGCGAGCGTCGCGCCGAACCGGTCGCCGGCCTCGGCGGCGTCGGCGATCCCCGCGGTGTCCTGCGACCAGGTCTGCGAGCCGGTCGCGGTGGTCCCGCCGTCCGAGCCCGGGAGCACGCGGACGTTGCCGGTGTTGGCGCGCGCCGTGCCGCTCTCGCCCGGGACGCCGACGATGAGCTCGGCGTGCGGCGTGCCGCCGAGGTCGGCGGCCGCCAGCGCTGCCCCGAACGCGTCGTTGGCCTCCGCGTAGCCGACGATGCCGGTCGTCGACTCGCCGAACGTCCGCATGCCCGTGGCGGTCGGGCCGCCGTCCGTGCCGCGGAGGATCTGCACGATCCCCACGTCGGGCGCGCCGGCGGAGTCCTCGCCGGGGACGCCGATCGCCAGCTCGCCGACGGCGCTGCCGCTCAGGTCGGCCACGACGAGCGACGAGCCGAACCGGTCGAGGGCCTCGGCCTGGTCGCTGACGCCGGCGGTGTCCTGGGTCCAGGTCTGGCTGCCGGTCGCCGTCAGGCCGGAGGCGCTGCCGCGGATGACGTGCGCGCGGCCGATCTGAAGCCGGCTGGTCGAGGACTCGCCCGGGGCGCCGGCGACCAGCTCGTCCTGCGGGCCCGCGTCGAGGTTGCCGGTCGCCAGCGCGGCCCCGAAGCGGTCGCCGGCCTCCGCGGCGTCGGCGATGCCCGGGCTCGTCTGGCTCCACGTCCGCCCGCCGGTCGCCGTCAGGCCGGCGCCGCCGCCCGTGCCCAGCAGGACGTGGACGTTCCCGGCGTCGGCGGCGCCCGCGAGGTCCTCGCCGGGCGCGCCGACCGCGAGGTCGTCGATCGCCGAGCGGAACCGGCCGGCCGCGAGGGTGGCGCCGAAGTGGTCGCCCGCCTCCGCGATGCCCAGGCCGCCGGAGCCCTGCGTGAAGATCTTGTCGCCCGTCACCCCGATGCCGCCGGCGCCGCCCCGCAGCACGTGCACCTGGCCCGCCCCGAGGTTCTCGCCCGGCGCACCGATGGCCAGGTCCGCCCGGCCGTCGCCGTCGAAGTCGCCGGCGGCGAGGGCGCTGCCGAAGCCGTCGCCCGCCTCGGCCGCGCCGTCGATGCCGGCCGTGTCCTGCGTCCAGCGGGTCGCGCCGGTGCCGGTCAGCCCGCCGGCGCTCCCGTAGAAGACCTGCACCATGCCGGCGCCCTCGCCGCCGCCGATCTTCTCGCCCGGCGACCCGACCGCGAGGTCCCCGAAGCCGTCACCGTCGAAGTCGCCGCGCACCTGGGCGCCGCCGCCCGACCATCCCGCCTCGGGGGCGAGCGGCGGGGGCGTGCAGGGGAGGCCCGCGGTCCGCAGGACGTGGCCGTCCGTGTTGCCGTCGTCGGCCCAGAAGACGGGCCGGCTGCCGGCCACGCACACGCTCGCGGGCGCGATCGTGAAGCCCTCGTTGTTGAGGTTCGCCATGCCCGCCGGCCGCTCGTAGGTCGTCTCGGCGGCGAAGGCGCCCGTCTGCGCGTCGACCGCGAAGATGCGGCTGCGCCCGGCGCAGTTGTTGTCGCAGACGACCCACAGCCGATCGGCCGCGGAGTCCCAGTGCAGCGCGCCGAACGTCGGGAACCCGCTGGCGAACGAGGCGACGCGGGTGTAGCCGGTCGAGTTCTGGTCCAGCGCGTACACGTAGACGGACCCGTTGCCCTCGAGCCCGACGAAGAAGAGCCCGCCGCCGTGGTTGGCGTACGCGGCCGGGTCATAGAGCGCGTTTTTCGCCTGGTCGACGAAGCCGGCCTCCACCAGCGCGCGGTCGGGCACCCACTCGACCGACTCGGCGCCCGCGTTCGGCGCGACGGGTGGCAGGTCCGCGGTGAGGTCCCACTCGCGTGTCGCGTCGAGGGTGGTCCCGCTTCCCGAGACGTCGTAGCGCAGCACCGACGGGCGACTGACCGCGTTGTTGGCCAGGTTGCGCTCCGAGGACACGAAGACGCCGCCCGGCGCCCCGTCGTCGGTCAGCGTGACGCCTTCGGAGTCCGGCATGCCGGTACCGCCCGGGTAGCGCAGGGACTTGCCGGCCGACCAGCCGCCGGCGGTGTCGCGCACCCACCGGGCGCCGTCCCACACCAGCCGGAGCAGCGTGCCGTTGCCGTTGTCGACCGCCCACAGGACGCCAGGGGTGGTGGTGCCGAGGCTCTCGTAGTCCAGGCCGCTGACGTCGGCGCTGAGGACGCCGGCCTCGTCGACGGTGCTCACCGCCGGCCCGCCCGGCCACGGCTCGGTGACCTCGGCCGGCGGGCAGTCGTTGGCGGCGCCCTCGGTCACGGAGGCCGTCGTGTCGAAGGCGCCCGTGCCGTCAGGGCAGCGGCCGAAGCTCGTGACCGCGTGGGTGGTCCAGCTGTAGCCGTCGATCTCGGTGGTCCCGTCCGGGAGGAAGACGCGAGCCGCGTCGCTGGCGCCCAAGCCGAAGCCGCCCGCGACGTCGGTGTCGACGGCCGCGAAGCCGCCGGCCGGGACGGTGGTGCCGGCCGGCAACGCCAGGGTCCGCGTGTCGTCGGAGTCCTTGAGGATGAGCCCGCTCGCGTCGGTCGCCGTGCCGCTGATGTTGGTCAGCTCGATGAAGTCGGCGACGCCCTCTGACTCGACCTCGTTGATCTTGATGCTCGTCAGGGGATCGCCCGCGAGGGCGGGCGGGGCGAGGACCAGACAGACGGCGGCGACCGCCGCGGCGGTCACGAGCGACGGCAGGCCGGGGCGGAGCGGAGACACGGGCATGCGGACTCCTTCGGGGAACTGCCGGGCGGGGCTCCGACACTAACCGCGGCGGGAGGCCGTGCATAGGGCGACCGAGAATCGTCCGATCTTCCTCCTCGGGCGCTCGACAGCGGTCCGGGCGTCCTGGGAGCGTCTGGCGGTGAGGATCCGTCGAGCGCTCGCGTGCGCGGCTTCCCTGCTCGGCCGTGCGCGCCGGCGCGGCTACGGGTCGGCGAGCCCTGCCTCATCTCCGTCACCTTCGTTCCGGGCACGGCCGGCGCGAAGACCGCGCAGGTGCGCCTGGCGACCAGCGAGGCCGGCTCGCCGCGGATCGTCGAGCTGACCGGGACCGGGGCGCAGCCCGGGGACGCCGCGGTCTCCCCCGCCTCGCTGGCGTTCACGGGGACGCCGGGGACGGTGAGCGCCGCGCAGACGCTGACCCTGACGAACACCGGGTCGGACCCGCTGCGCCGCGGCGCCATGTCGGTGCGGGGCGTCGACGCCGGCGCGTTCCGCCGCGCGGCCGGATGCTCGACGACCGCGGACATCCCGCCCGGCGGCACCTGCACGATCACCGTGCGCTACGCGCCGCCGGGTCCTGGCCTGCACCTCGGCGTGCTGCGGATCCCCACCGACCGCACCGACGCGCTCCTCGTGCCGCTCTCGGGGGACTCCACGGGGGGCTGAGCCGCGCGGCCGGGCGCGGGGCGTGAGAACGTGTGCGGCCGATGCAGGTCATCGTCATCGGCGGCGGCGTCATCGGGCTGGCCACGGCGTGGTCGCTCGCGCGCCGCGGCGCCCGCGTGACGGTGCTCGAGCGCGACCGCTGCGGCGCGGGCGCGTCGGCGGGCAACGCCGGCTGGGTCACCCCCGGGCTCTCCGCGCCGGTCCCCGCCCCCGGGGTCATGCGCCAGACCGCCCGGTGGATGCTCGACCCCGCCAGCCCGCTGCTCGTCCGTCCCCGCGCCGACCTGGCCTTCCTGCGCTGGAGCCTGCGCTTCGCCCGCAGCTGCCGGCCCGGGGCCCACCGGGCCGGGACCGCCGCCACGCTCGCGCTCGCCCGCGACGCGCCGGCGCACTTCGACCTCCTGCGCGACGAGGGCGTCGCCTTCGAGATGCACGAGGACGGGCTGCTCTACCTCGTCCGCGACGAGCGCGCGCTGCAGGCGTGGCTGGACGCCTACGCGGAGCTCGCGCGGCTCGGGTTCGACGGCGCGGTCGAGCCGCTCGACCGCGCCGCGCTCGTCGCCCTCGAGCCGGCGGTCGCCGGCGGTGCCGCCGCCGCGGGGCTGCTGGCCGGGCGCGAGCGCCACGTCCGGCCCGAGACGCTGAGCGCCGGGCTGCACGACGACCTCGTCGCGCGCGGCGCGGCGATCGAGGAGGGCGTCGCGGTCGAGGCCGTGCGCCCGCTCGGCGACGGCTGGCGGGTGCAGACCGCCGCGGGCGCCCAGGACGCCGACCGGGTGGTCGTCGCCGCCGGCGTCTGGTCGCGCGGCCTGCTGCGCGGCGCCGGGATCGACGTGCCGCTCGAAGCCGCCAAGGGCTACAGCGTCACCGCTCCGGGCCCGGAGCCGGCGCTCCGGCACCCGCTGTACCTGACCGAGGCGAAGGTCGGCGCCAGCCCGTTCGGCGGCGACCAGGTGCGCGTGGCCGGGACGCTCGAGCTGACCGGGATCGACCTGGCGCTCAACCGGCGGCGCGTCGACGCCGTGGTCGCCGGCGCGACCGCGTACGTGCCCGGCTGGCGGCCGGCCGAGGGACGCGCCGAGTGGGCCGGGCTGCGGCCGCTGACCGCCGACGGCGTGCCGATCGCCGGCGAGGCGCGGCCCGGCCTCTTCGTGGCCACCGGGCACGCGATGCTCGGGGTCACGCTGGCGCCGTCGACCGGCGAGGCGCTCGCACCCGCGGTGCTCGGCGAAGCGCCGCCGGCGGCGCTGGCGGGACTGAGCCCGCTGCGGTTCGGTCGCCTCCCCGGCTAGTCACTCGTCCCGGCGGTCACCGGCTCACCGTGTGCTCGTCCGGGACGGTCGGCTCGAGGTCCTCGGGCAGGGTCTCGCCCGTCTCCAGCAGGGTCTTGAGGTTCGAGAGCACGCGCGGCCACCCGCCGCTCACCAGCGTGACCACCAGGCTGCCCGGCTCGAAGCCGTCGTGGATCACCGTCAGCTTCACCAGCTCGCCGACGGGCTCGAGGTCGAAGCTCACCTGGGAGCGCGGCTCGGCGGCGGTGCGGGCGCGGACGTCGTCGCTCAGCTCGAGGGCGTCGGCGAGCTCGGGCGTGAAGCTGTGCCAGCTGTACGCGAGCCGGCGGAACGGGTCGCTCTCGAGGATCAGCTGGCCGGGATCGGCGACCGTGACGCCGCGTTGCCGCCACGTCATCGCCGACCCGGGCTGCCAGTCCGTGTCGAACGTGGCGCCCCAGTAGCGCTCGGTGAAGACGGGGTCGGTGAGCGCCTGCCAGAGGCGCTCGGGGGTGGTCCTGATGTACGTCGTGTAGACGAACGACGGCTTCTCCATGGCGGGGCCTTCCAGTGATCGTTTGAGGTCGGCGAGCGCGTCGACGCGCGCCCGCTCGTAGCGGGCGATCCAGCGCTCGCCGATGTCGCCGATGGGCGCCGCGTTGAGGTAGTGCAGCTTCTCCCGCCCGCGGCGGACGGTCGTGACGAGGTCGGCCGCCTCGAGGATCGCGAGGTGCTTGCTCACCGATTGCCGGGCCATGTCGAGCCGCGAGCACAGCTCGCGGAGGGTCTGGCCGTTGCGCTCATTGAGGCTGTCGAGGAGCAGGCGCCGGCTCGGGTCGGCGAGCGCCGCGAAGACCCCGTCCATCTCGGTACGCGAAGATGCAGCCATCTGGCTGCCTAGTATAAGCAGCCGTGCGGGTGCATGTCAACCCGATCCGTCACCCGGGCCTGCTAAAGAAACGGCTGTGAACGCCGTTGATTGGGACATGGCTCCTCCCCTGGACACCGGACGCTGGCATTCCTGCGCCGGCTGCCGCAAGCCGGTGGACGCGCACCTCGCGCTGGAGCTCAAGAGCGCCTCCTGGCTCTGCCGGCCGTGCGCGCAGTCGGTTGCCAAGGAGCTCGCCAGCCGCAAGGAGCGCACGGCGCCCCTCGGCCCCATGCAGCCGACCTTCGGCTAGCTCCGCGGCGGCCCCG
>DASVQH010000275.1:0-2313 GCA_036389195.1 Solirubrobacteraceae bacterium | reverse complement strand
GGGGTGCCTTCCGACCCGCCGTCCGGCCGGGCCGTGCAGGCGACGGCCGCTGCGCCGGCGGCACCGGCCGCCGCTGCGCCGGCACCGCCCGCGCCGGCGCCGAGCGCCCCTAAGCCGCCGTCGGCCGAGATCGTCCGCATCGAGCAGCGCCTGCTCCAGCGCGAGGAGAGCCTGGACGGCAAGCGCGAGGAGCTCGCGCGCCGCGAGCGCGAGCTCGAGGAGCGCGCCGCGGAGATCGCAGACGTCCGCGAGCGCCACGTCCGCGAGCTCGAGCGCGTCGCCGGGCTCAGCGCCGGCCAGGCCAAGGCGATCCTGCTCAAGGAGCTCGGCGACCAGATCCGCCACGACTCCGCACGCCTGGTCCGGCAGATCGAGGAGGAGACCAAGCGCGACGCCGACCGCCGCGTCCGCAACATCCTCGCCGTCTGCATGCAGCGGATGGCCGCCGGGCACGCCGCCGAGACCACCGTCTCCGTCGTGCAGCTCACCGCCGACGACATGAAGGGCCGGATCATCGGCCGCGAGGGGCGCAACATCCGCGCGCTGGAGCACCTGACCGGCGTCGACTTCATCATCGACGACACGCCCAACGCCGTGATCCTCTCCGGCTTCGACGGCGTCCGCCGCGAGATCGCGCGGATGACGCTGGAGAAGCTGCTGTCCGACGGCCGGATCCATCCGGCTCGCATCGAGGAGACCTACTACCAGGCGAAGTCCGAGCTCGAAGCCCACATCGCGGAGGCCGGCGAGCAGGCGTGCTTCGAGGCCAACGTCCAGGGCGTCGACCCGGAGCTGGCGGCCGTCCTCGGCCGCCTGAAGTACCGCACGAGCTACGGGCAGAACGTCCTCGCGCACTCGATCGAGTGCGCCCACCTGGCGGCGATGATGGCCCACGAGCTGGGTGCGAGCCCCAAGACCGCCCGGCGCGCCGCGCTCATGCACGACATCGGCAAGGCCGTCTCGCACGAGATCGAGGGGCCGCACGCGCTCGTCGGCGGCGACCTCGCCCGCAAGCACGGCGAGTCCGAGGCCGTCGCGCACGCGATGGAGGCGCACCACAACGAGGTCGAGGCGCAGACCGTCGAGGCGGTCATCGTCCAGGCCGCCGACGCGCTCTCCGGCGCGCGCCCCGGCGCGCGCGGGGAGTCGCTGGAGCAGTACGTCAAGCGGCTGCGCGACCTCGAGCAGATCGCCACCCGCCACGAGGGCGTCGACAAGGTCTACGCGATGCAGGCGGGCCGTGAGATCCGCGTCATGGTCGCCCCGGGCGCGCTCGACGACGACGGCGCGACGCTGCTCTCCCACGAGATCGCGCGCGAGATCGAGAAGCAGCTCGAGTATCCGGGCCAGATCAAGGTCACGGTCATCCGCGAGTCCCGCGCGACCGACTACGCGCGCTGATCGCCCTACCATCACAGCGCCCATGAGGTCCTTCCACGTCACGACGTTCGGCTGCCAGATGAACGAGCACGACTCCGAGCGCATGAAGGGCATGCTCGAGTCGCTCGGCTATCGGGAGGCCGCGCGGCGCGAGGACGCCCAGCTGATCCTGTTCAACACCTGCTCGATCCGGGAGAAGGCCGACGAGCGCTTCGTCGCCCACCTCCATGACGCCAAGCGCCTCAAGCGCCAGGACCCGGAGCGGATCGTCGGCGTCGGCGGGTGCTGGGCGCAGTCGGTCAAGGAGCAGGTCTTCGCGCAGTTCCCGTTCGTCGACGTGGCGTTCGGCCCCGGCCAGGTCCACAAGCTCGCGGAGTTCCTGACCTCCGACTCGATCACCGCGCAGGGCTTCTTCGAGTTCGAGGGCTTCACGGGGCACCTGCCGGCCAAGCGTGGGCGGGACTTCCAGGGCTGGGTGCAGATCTCCGCCGGCTGCAACATGGTCTGCTCCTACTGCATCGTGCCCTCGACGCGCGGCCGCGAGGTCTCGCGCCCGCTCGCCGAGCTGGTGGACGAGGTCCGCGGGCTGGTGGCCGACGGCGTGCGCGAGGTGACGCTGCTGGGCCAGAACGTCAACTCCTACGGGCGCACCGCCCGGCCGCGGTCGTCGTTCGCCGAGCTGCTGCACGCGCTGGACGGGATCGACGGGCTGGACCGGATCCGCTACACGAGCCCGCACCCGTCGGACATGAAGGAGGACGTCGTCCGCGCGCACGCCGAGCTGGCGTCCGTGTGCGAGCACGTCCACCTGCCGCTGCAGGCCGGCTCGTCCCGGGTGCTCAAGCGCATGCGGCGGACGTACACGCGCGAGCGCTTCCTCGACCGGGTCGCGCTCATCCGGGAGCACGTGCCGGACTGCGCGATCACGACGGA
>DASVQH010000274.1:0-15492 GCA_036389195.1 Solirubrobacteraceae bacterium | reverse complement strand
GCCGCCCCCGCCAGCACGTAGGCGACGGCGCGCAGCAGCGGCACCCCCGCGCGGCCGCGGACGCTGGCGACGGTGAGGTCGACGCCCGCCTGGACCACGACGGCCACCACCGCGGCGCTCGCGCCCGCGCCGACGGCCTCGATCCACGCCGGCGGGTCCTTCCCCAGCGCGAGCGCGGCGAGCGCGATCAACGCGACCAGTCCCGGGACGATGAACGCCAGGCCGCCGGCCAGCGCGCCCGCCGGCCCGCCGACCCGGTGCGCGCAGTAGATCGCCAGCTGCGTGGAGGCCGGGCCGGGGAGCAGCCCGCAGGCCGCGTTGGCGTCTTCGAATTCTCGCGAAGTCAGCCATTCACGCCGGCTGACGCAGAGGTCGCGCAGCAGCGCGACGTGCGCGGGCGGGCCGCCGAAGCCGAGGAAGCCGATCCGCCCCCACTCGCGCGCAACGGTGCTGACGGGGGCGCGGTCCATACTCGGTGCATCATGGACCGTCTCTTCGATGCGCCCGAGCCGGCGCGTGAAGAACCGCAACAACCCGCCGCCGACGCGCCGCTGGCCGTCCGCATGCGCCCCGCGACGCTCGACGACTTCGTCGGCCAGAGCCACCTGCTCGCGCCCCGCTCCGCTCTGCGGGCCGCGATCGAGTCCGGGCACCCGCACTCGATGGTCCTGTTCGGGCCGCCCGGGACCGGCAAGACCACGCTCGCGCGCATGGTCGCTCGCCACGCCGAGGCGGCCTTCGAGGAGCTCTCGGCCGTGCAGGCCGGGCGCGCCGAGGTCCGCGCCCTGCTCGAGCGCGCGAGCGAGCGCCGGCGCGGCGGCGGGCACACGGTGTTCTTCCTCGACGAGATCCACCGCTTCAACAAGGCCCAGCAGGACGCGCTGCTGCCCGCGGTCGAGGACGGCCTGGTCACCCTGATCGGGGCGACGACCGAGAACCCGTACTTCGAGGTCAACAACGCGCTGCTCTCCCGCTCGCAGGTCTACGAGCTGCGCGCGCTGGAGCCGGAGGACGTCGAGGCGCTGCTGCGCCGCGCGCTGGCCCGCGAGCTCGACGTGGCCGGGCTCGACGTGGCCGACGACGTGCTCGCGTTCCTCGCCGCGCGCTCGGGCGGCGACGCGCGATCGGCGCTGAACGCGCTCGAGCTGGCGGTCGACACGGCGCGGCGGGCGGGCCGGGGGGCGGTCGAGCTGGCCGACGCCGAGGACGCCATGCAGCGCAAGGCCGTCCTCTACGACAAGGCGGGCGACCAGCACTACGACTACATCTCGGCGTGGATCAAGGCGACCCGCGGCTCCGATCCCGACGCCTCCCTCTACTACCTCGCCGCGATGCTCGAGGGCGGCGAGGACCCGCGCTTCATCGTGCGGCGGATGATCGTGCTCGCGTCGGAGGACGTCGGCAACGCGGACCCGCGCGCGCTGGAGGTCGCGGTCGCCGCGGCCGGCGCGGTGGAGCACGTCGGCCTGCCGGAGGCCCAGTTCGCGCTCGCCCAGGCGGCCATCTACCTGTCTCTGGCGCCGAAGTCCGACGCCGCCAAGCGCTCGATCCTCGCCGCGCGGGCGCACATCGCCGAGGCGGGCGCCGAGAGCCCGCCCGCACCGCTGCGCTCGGCGGCCGGCGGCGCGGGCAAGCGGCTGGGCCGGGGCGTCGGCTACGACAACCCCCATCTCGTGCCGGGCCACGTCAACCAGCAGGAGCACCTGCCCGAGGGCCGTGAGGATCTGCGCTTCTACCGGCCCGACGACGCGGAAACCACGTTCCGGGAGCGGCTGGACCGGCTGCGCGCGGCGCGCGGCCGCGACGTGTGACGTTGGTCACGGTTTTACAACGCAACCGTGTCTGCGCCGTATGTACGAGTAGACGATGCATTCGCCGCTCACCCGCACCCACCCCCTCCCCGCCGGCCCCGGGTCCGCCTGCGCCTGGCTCGCCCGGGCGACCGCGCGGCGGTCCTGGCGCTCCTGGCGGGCCGCGGCGTCGAGGCGAGCGAGCTCGACGTCCGGCGCCTGCTGGCCTTCGATCCGCTGGGCCGCCTGGTCCTCTGCGCCTTCGCGCCAGTCGACGGCGCCGAGACGCTGGTCGGCCTCGGCGCGATCGATCTGGCGCCCGGCGCCGAGCCCGACACGGTCGTCGTCGACGAGCGGCTGACCGAGGGGCTCGGCGAGCTGCTGGCGCAGGTCCTGAGCGACCGCGCCGCCGCCCGTCGCGCGGCCTAGGGGTCAGCGCAGGCGGCCCAAGGCGTTAGCCTCGCGCCCGTGATCGAGGTCCGGGAGCCCGCCACCGGCGCCCTGCTGCACACGCTCCCGGCGGCGACCGAGGACGACGTCCGCGCCGCCGCGGCGGCGGCACGCGACCCGCAGCCGTACTGGGCCGCGGTCCCGGCCGCCGGGCGGGCGCGCTACCTGCGCCGGGCCGCGCAGCTGATCCTCGACGACCTCGACCCGCTCGCCGAGCTGCTGGCGCGTGAGGCCGGCATCCCCCGGACCGAGGCCGTGCTCGCCGAGCTGCTGCCGTCCGTCGGCGGGCTGCACGCGCTGGCCGAGGACGGGCCGCGGGCGCTGCAGGACCGCCGCGCCGGGCGGGTCGGCATCCGGCGTGCGCTGGTCGTGCACGCGCCCGCCGGCGTGGTGGGTATCGCCGCGGCTCCCGCGTCGCCGTGGGCCGAGGTGGTGCTGGAGGTCGGCGCCGCGCTGCTGGCCGGCAACGGCGTCCTCGTGGCCCCCGCCGCCGCCCTGGCCGCCGAGCGGGCGAAGGCGCTCCTCGAGCGCGCCGGCATCCCGCCGGGGCTCGTCCAGGTGGTGCACGGCGCCGCCGCCGCCCGGGCGCTTTCGAACGCATGCGACGCGGTCGCCGCCCCCGAGCCGCCAAGTCCCCAGGGGACCATGCTCGTGCTCGCCGGCGCGCCGCTGGCCCGCGTCGCGGGCGGCGCGCTGTGGGCGGCGTTCGCGGGCGCCGGGCAGTCGCCCGCGGCCGTCGGGCGCCTCGTGGCGCTGCCGGACCGCGCGCACGCCCTGCTCGACGCGCTCCAAGCCGGGGCCCAGGGGCTGCGGGTCGGCGATCCGCTGGACCCGCGGACCGACGTCGGGCCGTTGCGCGATGCCGCAAGCGCTGCCCGCACCGCCGAGCTGGTCGAGGACGCCGTCGCGCGCGGCGCCCGGCTGGCCTGCGGCGGCCCCGTCGATGTCCCCGGCCTCGCGGGCGCGTTCTTCGCCCCCGCCATCCTGCGCGGCGTGCCGCCGGACGCGCGTGTCCTGCACGAGCCGGTCCCCGGGCCCGTCCTCGCCGTCGTCGAGGCGGGCGGCGAGCGCGACGCCGTGGCGCTCGCGCGCCAGGCGCGCGGAGCGGTCTCGGTGTGGTGCGGCGAGCGCGCGCACGGGGAGCGGATCGCCCGCACGCTGCCGGCGCCGCTGACCTGGGTCAACGAGCACGGCTTCTCCGCGCCCGCGGCGCCCGTGCGGGTCGCACGCCACGCCGAGGTGCGCCAGATCGCCTCGCGCCCCGCCGAGCTGCGCAGCGCGCGGCGGCTGCCCGTCGATCCCGACTTCGCCCGCGCGTCGATCGCCCGCTCGCGGCTCCTCCACGGCCGCGAGGCCGACCGCGCGGCCGCGCTGGGGGCGGGCGCGCTGCCGGTGGCGCGGGTGCTGCTGGGCTACGCCGCCCGCGCGCTGGAGACGAGCCGGAGCCGCTCCGGCAGCACCGGGACCAGCACGCGCTTGACGTACTCCGCGCCGCCGTGGAGCGCGACCGAGCGCACGGGGTCCCAGGACAGCCCGTAGCCGCGCCGGATCCGCGCCGGCAGCAGGCCGACGGTGATCTGGTTGGCGAGCTCGAGCGCCGGGCGCGCGGCGCGCGGGACGGGCGGATTGAGGACGATCTGCAGCGAGACCTCGCGCGCCCGGTCGGTGATGAAGAGGTCGTCGCCGGTGAGGAAGTCGTGCACGTAGGCCTCGAAGTCCTCGATCGTGTCGGGCATCTCGGAGTCGGCGAGGCCGAACAGGTTGCCGATCAGCTTGTAGTCCTGCCAGTACTCGTCGCGCTCGTCGCGGCTCAGCCCGCGGACGTACTTCTGGTAGACGAGCAGCGCGGAGTCGACCAGCGGCGCGAGGATCCACAGCAGCAGCTCGGGGTCGTCGGCGGCGTAGGGCGTCCCGGCCGGGAAGCGCCCCGCCGGCTCGCTGGTCACCCCGCGAACGCGCCGATGCATGGCGCGGACGCGCCGGGTTGCGCGGTCCGCGTCGGCGATCGAGCCGAAGCCGATCGTGTCCATCACCTGAGCGGTGCGGGCGAGGCGCTCGTAGGGGGCGTCCATGGCGCCCGTGTGCGCGAAGAAGCCCGCGAAGGCGACGGGGTGCGTCGCCTGCATGAGCAGGGCGCGGGGACCCGACAGCGCCACCACCATCTCGCGGTGGACGCGGCGGAGCATGGAGTCGTCGGTGAAGTACCCGTCCTGAGCCGGCATCTGAGCTTTGTACGGTGTAGCGCAGATGCCCGCTCAAGCCTATGCCGGTAAGGAATGCGTCTGCCAGTTCCGTAAGGGGATCTGCGACCAGACGTGCGTGCAGGGCATGCTCGACACGCCCTTCTACATCGCCTGCCTGAAGCTCACCGGGCGGCGCTGCGTGGTGGTCGGCGGCGGCGACATCGGCCTGGAGAAGGTCGAGGGGCTGCTGGCCTGCGACGGCCGCGTCGTGCTGATCGCCCCCGAGGCGCACCCCGAGCTCGAGCGGCTGGCCGCCGAGGGCTCGATCGAGTGGATCCGCCGCGAGTACGAGACCGGCGACCTGGAGGCGACGTTCATCGCCATCGCCGCGACGAACGACACCGACGTCAACATCGCGGTCTACGACGACGCCGAGCGCCGCGCGATGCTCGTCAACGTCGTCGACGTGCCGCCGCTGTGCAACTTCATCCTCCCGGCGATCGTGCGCACCGGCCCGCTGGCCATCGCGATCTCCACGGCGGGCGCGTCGCCCGCGCTGGCCAAGCGCATCAAGCGCCAGATCGCCGACGAGTTCGGCGAGCCCTACGCGCGGCTGGCCGTGCTGCTCAACGAGGTCCGCGGCTGGGCCAAGGGCACGCTGCCGACCTACCAGGACCGCAAGGCGTTCTTCGAGGGCATCGTCAACGGCGAGCCCGACCCGATCGCGCTGCTGCGCGCCGGCGACGAGCCGCGCGTGCGCGAGCTGATCCGCGCGGCGCAGGCCGAGCACGCGCCCGCCGCCGCCTGAACACCGGGCAGTGCCGGGTAGGACCGCCGGCATGCGCGCCGTCCTCCTCTCCCTCCTGCTCGTCGTCGCGGCGCCGTCGCTGGCCCACGCGGCGACCGTGTCGGCCCGCGAGAACTGCGATCGGAAGGCCGCCGGTGTCTGCCTGATCGAGGTGGTGGTCAGCGCCGACCCGGGCGAGGCCAACGCGCTGGAGATCCGGCGCCGCGCGCGATCGCTGCGCGTGACCGATCACGGGGCGCCGCTCGTGGCCGGCCCCGGGTGCCGAGCGAGCGGACGCCACACGGCGCGCTGCATCAACGGCGATCTGACGCTCGGGCTCGGGGACGGCGACGACGTGGCGCGCCTGCGCGGCGCGCGCCGGCCGCTCGACGAGGCCGCCGGCGCGGAGGGCGCCGACCGGCTGGCGGGCTTCCGCCGCGCGGACGGCGGACCGGGCGACGACCGCCTGATCGGGACGCGAGCCGGCGACGAGCTCTGGGGCGGCGACGGGCGCGACCGGCTCTCCGGCCGCGCCGGCGACGACCTGCTCAGCGGTGACGGTGAGGGCTTCGTACAGACCGGGACCGACCGGGGCGTCGCCGCCGACGTCCTGGAGGGCGGAGGCGGCACCGACGTCGCGCTCTACGCCCGCTCCATGCCGATCCGGGTCAACCTGTCCGATCCCGGACCCGACGGCGAACCGGGCGAAGGCGACCGGCTCGCCGGGATCGACGGGGCGCGCGGCGGCGTCGCCTCGGACACGCTGATCGGCGACGACGGCCCCAACGTCCTGCTCGGCGGCGGCGGCGGTGACCGCGTCGAATGCCGCGGCGGCGACGACCTCGCCGGCGGGCCGCGCAACCTGCTGATCGGCTGCGAGCGGCTGCGCCTGCGCGGAAGCCGCCGAGGATTGCGGCCGGTGCCCGTCCGGGTCTCCGAAGGCCGGGTCGAGCTGCGCCTCCCTTGCGGCCGCGGGCTGCGCCGCAACGGCCGCCGCGGGCCGTGCGACGTCGTGGTCACGGTGGCCCAGCCGCCCGGCCAGGCGACCGTGATCCGCCACCGTCTGCGACCCGGCGGGGGACGGGTCGCCGTCCCGTCCGGGTTCGCCTCCGAGCCGCTCGTGGTCTCGCTGCGGTATCCCGGCAGCCCGTCGGGGCGCTCGCGCGCGAGCTGGGTGCTGCCCGAGGGCGGCCGCGGCGGCGGCTAGCCTTCGCCTCCGCGCATGCGGACCGCCATCCTCATCATCTCCACGGAGATCTCCCGCCGCGACGCCCCGGACGACATCGGCCCGGCGATCGCCGCGCTGGTCGAGCAGGCCGGCGCCGAGGTGGTGGCCATGGAGGTCGTCCCGGACGACTTCGCGCTCGTCGAGGACCGCCTGCACCACTACGTCGACGACCAGTGCCGGCTGATCCTCACCGCCGGCGGGGCCGAGGACGCGCCCGAGCACATCACGCCGGAGGCCACCTGGTCGGTGATCGAGCGCGAGGTGCCGGGCATCCCCGAGGCGATCCGGGCACGCGACCGCGGGCTGCTGCTGTTCCGCGGGGTCGCCGGGCTGGCCGGCGCGACGCTCGTGGTCAACCTCCCGGGCTCGGTCGACGCCGCCCGCCGCGCGTTCGGCGTGCTCGGCGCGGTCCTGCCGCGTGGCTGAGCCGGCGGTCGCGCTCGCCGACCTGACCCGCCGCTACGGCGAGCGCGAAGCGCTGGCCGGCGTGACGCTCGAGCTCGGCGCCGGCCAGACGCTCGCGGTGCTCGGCGCCAACGGCGCGGGCAAGACGACGCTGCTGCGCATCCTCGCCACGCTGCTGCGGCCCCACGGCGGCGAGGCGCGCGTCCTGGGCGAGGCGTTGCCGGCGCAGGGGTGGAAGGTGCGCGGGCGCATCGGGCTGCTGGCCCACGACCCGCTGCTGTACCGCCAGCTCTCCGTGCGCGAGAACCTGCGCCTCCACGCGCGCCTGCACGGGGTGCCGCTGGCCCGGATCGAGGCGCTGCTCGAGGAGGTGGGGCTGCGCGGCCGCGGCGACGACCCGCTGCGCACCCTGTCGCGCGGCCTGGCCCAGCGCGCGGCGATCTGCCGCGCCGTGCTGCACGAGCCCGACGTCCTCCTGCTCGACGAGCCCTACGCGAACCTCGACCCGGCCGCGGTTGAGGCGGTCCGTCCGCTGATCGGCCGCGAGACCGGCCGCACCCGTGTGGTCATCTCCCACGACGTCGAGTCCGGGCTCGCCGAGGCCGACCTCGTCCTCGGGCTGCGCGGCGGGCGCCAGGCGCTGCTCGCGCGCCCCGACGCGCTCGACCGCGCCGACCTGAAGGGGCTCTACGGCGCGTGAGGACCGTCGTCGCCGCGCTGCTGCGCAAGGACCTGCGCTCGGAGGCCCGCACCCGCGAGTCGATCCCCGCGATGCTGCTGTTCAGCGTCTCGGCGTTCGTCGTCTTCCGGTTCGGCCTGGACCGCGAGACGCTCGAGGGCGACCTGGCCGCCGGGGTCCTCTGGGTCACGCTCCTGCTCGCGTCCGTCCTGGGGATCAACCGGCTGTTCGTGGCCGAGCGCGAGGAGGGCGGGTTCGACGCGTTCCTGCTCGCCCCGGTCGACCGCACGGCGATGCTGGTCGCCAAGGCCACGCTGCTCTTCGGCTTCCTGTGCGCGGTCGAGCTGGCCGCCGTGCCCGTCTACAGCGTCCTGCTGCTCGGCCCGTCGCCGTTCCAGGCCCTCCCGGGCCTCCTCCTCCTGCTGGTGCTGGCCAACGCGGGGATCGCGATCATCGGCACGCTCGTCGGCGCGCTGGCCGTCCAGACGCGCGCCCGCGACCTCATCGTGCCGCTGATGGCGCTGCCGCTCCTGCTCCCGGTGATCATCGCCGCGGCGCAGGCCAGCGCGCCGCTTCTGCTCGAAGGGGGCGCCGAGCCGCTGCCCGGACGGTGGCTGGCGATCCTCGGCCTCTACGATGTGATCTTCGGGCTCATCGCCCTCGCAGTGTTCGACTTCCTCCTGGAGGACTGACGCATGTACGGCCGGGGTCTGAAGCCCCTCTCCATCGCCACGGTTGCCGCTCTGATCGGCGCGTACGCGCTCGTCTTCTTCTACGCGCCCAACGACGCCGACCAGGGCTTCGTCCAGAAGATCTTCTACCTGCACGTGCCGCTGGCGCTGGTCGCGCTGGGCGGGTTCGTGGCCGGCGGGATCTACGGGATCAAGCACCTGCGCTCCGGGCGCCGCGAGGACGACATGAAGTCCTACGTGGCGATCCACGTCTCGATCATGCTCGGTCTGGCCACGCTGGCCACCGGGATGATCTGGGCCAAGGCCAGCTGGGGCCACTGGTGGGTGTGGGACGAGCCGACGCTCGTCGCCTTCCTGATCGTCTTCCTGCTCTACGCCTGCTACCAGCCGCTGCGCTTCTCGATCGAGGACCCGGAGCGCCAGGCGCGCTACGCGGCGGTGTTCGCGATCATCGCCGGCGCGTTCGTGCCGATCTGCTTCATGTCGGTCCGCTTCGCCCAGGCGGCGCTGACGCACCCGCGCGTGCTCGACCAGACCGGCGGCGGGATGCCCGGCTCGATGTTCTTCACCTTCCTGGTGTCGCTGGCGGCGATGGTCCTGTTCTTCATCACGCTGTGGAAGTTCGAGCTGACCTCCAAGCACGCGCGGATGCAGCTCGGGCGGTTGAAGCGGACGCTGCTCGAGGCGGGGGCCTGAGGCCATGCCCGCGCTCCCGCTCGGCGACGCCGGCCCGTACGTCGCGGGGGCGTTCCTCGTGTTCCTGGCGCTCGTGCTCGTGTACGTGGCGATCATGAGCTCGAAGCTGTCGCGGATCGAGCGCGAGCTGAGCGAGCTGACCGATCTGGTCGCGGCGCGCGGGGCGTCCGAGCGGGATCGCGCGAAGGAGCCGGTGTGAGCGAGCTCCTGGCCATCGGCGCGTCGCACAAGACGGCGGCGCTCGCGGTGCGCGAGCGCCTCGCGCTGCCCGACGCGCGGGCGGCCGGGATCGTCGAGGAGCTGCTGGCCGAGCCGTCGGTGCAGGAGGCCGTCGCGCTGTTCACCTGCAACCGCACCGAGCTCTACCTCGTCGTCTCCGACCCGGTGGAAGCCGAGAGCGTCGTGCTCGGCAAGCTGGCCCGCCAGGCGGGGATCCGCCCCACCGAGCTCGTCGACGCGATGTTCTCGCACCGCAACTGCGACGCCGCCCGCCACCTGTTCCGGGTCGCCAGCGGGCTGGACTCGATGGTGATCGGCGAGGCCGAGGTCCAGGGCCAGGTCAAGCGCGCCTACGAGCGCGCGCTGGCGGCCGGCTCGACCGGGCCGCTGACCAACAAGCTGTTCCGCGCCGCGCTGGCCACCGGCAAGCGCGTGCGCACCCACACCCGCGTGGCCGAGGGGCACGCGTCGGTCGCATCGGTGGCGGTCGACCTCGCGCACTCGCTGCTGGGCGACCTGACGGAGCGCCGGGTGCTGATCGTCGGCGCCGGCGAGACGGCGGAGCTGACCGCCCGCGCGCTGACCGACCAGGGCGTGCGGACGCTGTTCGTCGCCAACCGCCGCCGCGAGCGCGCGCGGGCGCTGGCCCAGCGCTTCGGCGGCGACACGCTCTCCTTCGACGAGATGCCGACCGAGCTGCTCGCGGCCGACATCGTCATCTCCTCCACCGCGTCGCCGCACACGATCCTCGGGTCCGAGGAGCTGGCCGAGGTCGCGCGCGAGCGGGCCGGGCGCCCGCTGCTGCTGATCGACCTGGCGGTGCCGCGCGACATCGACCCGGCCTGCGCGGAGCTGCCGGGCGTCTCGCTGCACGACGTCGACGACCTGCAGTCGCAGGTCGCGCGCACGCGCTCGGTGCGGGCGGCCGAGGCCCGGCGCGCCGAGGGGATCGTCGAGGAGGAGATCCAGTCGTTCGCGGGCTGGCTGGGCTCGCTCGAGGTGCTGCCGACCGTGGCGGCGCTGCGCGCCCGCGGCGACGCGATCGTGGCCTCCGTGCTGGCCGACAACGCCGGGCGCTGGGAGTCGCTGTCCGACCGCGACCGCGAGCGCGTCGAGGCGCTGGCCCACGCGGTCGCCAACCGGCTGCTGCACGAGCCGACGCTGCGCCTGCGCCAGACCGAGTCCGACCGCCGCCACACGCGCCTGCAGGTGATGCGCGAGCTGTTCGGCCTCGAGGACGAGGCCGAGGCGGCGGCCCCAGGGGACGCGGCGCCGGCCGCCGAAGTGCGCACGCTGCGGGCGCGTTGAGCGCGCCGCGGATCGGCACCCGCGGGAGCGCGCTGGCGCTCGCGCAGGCGGGCTGGGTGGCCGAGCGGGTCGGCGGCACGCTGGTCCAGATCACCACCGCGGGCGACCTCAACCGCGCCGTGGGCGACAAGTCGCGCTGGACCGGCGCGCTGGAGGGCGCGCTGGCGCTCGGCGAGATCGACCTCGCCGTCCACTCGGCCAAGGACGTGCCGGGCGACCTCGGGCACGGGCTGGAGCTGGTGGCGGCGGCCGCGCGGGTCGACCCCGCCGACGTGCTGGTGGGCGCCCCGTCGATCGACGCGCTGCCCGCGAGGGCGCGGGTCGGGACGAGCGCGCTGCGCCGGCGCGCGCAGCTGCTGGCGGTGCGCGAGGACCTGGAGGTCGTGGAGCTGCGCGGCAACGTCGACACGCGCCTGCGCAAGCTGGCGGCGGGCGAGGTCGACGCGCTGGTGCTGGCCCGGGCGGGCCTGGAGCGGCTCGGGCGGCTGGACGAGGCCGGCGGCGTGCTCGCCGGCGAGGTCTTCGTCCCCGCGGCGGGGCAGGGCGTGCTGGCGCTGGAGGCGCGAGCGGGCGACGCTTCGGCCGCCGGGGCTGCTTCGGCGGTGCAGGACGGCGCGGCGTGGGCGTGCCTGCGGGCCGAGCGCGCGCTGGTCGTCGCGCTGGGGGCGGACTGCCATTCCGCGGTGGGGGCGCACGCGGTGCTCGACGGCGACGGCGGCCTGACCCTGACCGGGTGGGCCGGGGCGGGCGACGGCTCGCGCTGGGTGCGCGACGTCCTGGCGGGCGCCGCGGACGATCCGGTCGCCCTCGGGCGGGCGGTCGCGGCGCGCATGCTGGCCGCCGGCGCCGGCGAGCTGCTGCGGGCGGCGGCGGCATGACCGTCTTCCTCGTCGGCGCGGGCCCCGGCGACCCGGGGCTGATGACCGCGCGCTCGCTCGAGCTGATCGCGACGGCCGACGTGATCCTCTACGACCGGCTGATCCCGGCGACCGCGCTCGACGGGGCGCGGCCGGACGCCGAGCTCGTGTACGTGGGGAAGATCGGCGGCGGCGCGTCGATGCCGCAGGCCGAGATCGACCGCCTGCTGGTCGAGCACGGCCGCACGGGCGCCTCCGTGGTGCGGCTGAAGGGCGGCGATCCGTTCGTGTTCGGGCGCGGCGGCGAGGAGGCGCTGGTGCTGCGCGACGCGGGGATCGAGTTCGAGGTCGTCCCCGGCGTGACCAGCGGCGTCGCGGCGCCCGCCTACGCCGGCATCCCGGTGACGTTCCGCGGCGACGCGAGCGCGGTCGCGCTCGTGACCGGGCACGAGGACCCGGAGAAGCCCGAGACGGCCATCGACTGGCCGGCGCTGGCGGCGTTCCCCGGGACGTTGATCTTCTACATGGGCGTGCGCCAGCTGCCGCGGATCGCGTCGCAGCTGGTGGCCGGCGGGCGGCCCGCCTCGGAGCCGGTCGCCGTGGTCGAGCGCGGGACGCTGCCGGGACAGCGCACGCTCGTGGCGACGTTGGACGACGTGGCCGAGCGCGCCGCGGAGGCGCGGATGCGCGCGCCGGCCATCACCGTGGTCGGGCCCGTGGCGCGGCTGCACGAGGAGATCGGCTGGCTGGAGCGCCGCCCGCTGTTCGGGCGCACGGTCGCCGTGACGCGCGCGCGGGCGCAGGCCAGCGCGCTGGCCGCGCGGCTGCGCTCGCTCGGCGCGGACGTGGTCGAGGCGCCGGCGATCCGGACGCGCTCGCTCGACGTCGCGCTGCCTTCCCTGGCGGGCTACGACCTGCTGTGCGTGACGTCGCCCAACGGCGCCGAGGAGCTCTTCGCGCGGCTGCGCGACGCCCGCGACCTGGCCGGGCTGCGCGTGGCGGCGATCGGGCCCGGCACGGCGCGGGCGCTGCGCGCCGGTGGCGTGGAAGCCGACGTTGTGCCTTCGCGCGCGGTGGCCGAGGGGCTGGTCGAGGCGCTGCGCGACGTCCCGGTCTCGCGCGCGCTCGTCGTGCGCGCCGCCGAGGGCCGCGACGTCCTGCCGGACGCGCTGCGCGAGCGCGGCGCCGCGGTCGACGTGGTCGGCCTCTACGAGACCGTCGCCGAGCCGCTCGACGAGCCCACCGCCGCCGCCGCGGCCCGCGCGGACTACGTGACCTTCACCTCGGCGTCGTCGGTGCGGTTCTTCCTGGCCGCGCTCGGCGACGGCGCGCGGCCGGCCGGCCGCGTGGCCTCCATCGGGCCGGCGACGTCCGCCGCCCTGCACGAGGCGGGGCTCGAGCCGGCGCTCGAAGCCGACCCCCACACGCCCGACGGGCTCGTCGACGCGCTCCTCGCCGACGCCGGCGCGAATCGCCCGTGACCGCGCGCCCCATCGCGTTCCTGTCGGACTACGGCCTCGCCGACGAGTTCGTCGGGGTCGTCCACGGGGTGATCGCGCGACGGTGCCCGGAGGCGCGGGTGATCGACGTGTCGCACGGGATCCCGCGACAGGACGTCCGGGCCGGCGCGCTCGTGCTGGCGCGCGCGCTGCCGTTCATGCCGGAGGGCTCGGTGGGGCTGGCGGTCGTCGACCCGGAGGTCGGCGCGCGCCGGCGGGCGGTGGCGCTGCGGTGCGCGGAGGAGGACCGGCTGCTGGTCGGGCCCGACAACGGCCTGCTGCTGCCGGCCGCGGAGCGCTTCGGCGGGGTGGTCGAGGCGGCGGAGATCTCGACGTCGCCGTGGCGCCTGGAGCCGGTCTCGGCGACGTTCCACGGTCGCGACCTGTTCGCGCCCGTCGCGGCGAGGCTGGCCGGCGGCGCCGAGCTCGCCGACGCGGGCCGCCCGCTGGACCCGGACGAGCTCGTCGCCCTCCCGTTCACGCGCGCGGCGCTCGACGGGGACGCGCTCGTCGCCCACGCCGTCCTCGCCGACGGCTACGGGAACGTGCAGCTCGACGCGACCGTCGCCGACCTCGCCGGACTCGGGGTCAAGCTCGGCGGCGTGGTCGAGGTGTCGGCGCGCCGGCCCGCGGCGCCGCGGCGCACGACCCTCACCGCGGCCGACGCCGTCGCCGAGGGCGCGCCCGCCCGGCAGGTCCGCTTCGCCCGGACCTTCGCGGACGTCGGCCCGGGCGAGGTGCTCCTCTACGAGGACCCCTCGCGCGTGCTCGCGCTCGCCGTCAACGGCGGCGACGCGGCGGCGGCCTTCGGCGTGCGCCCCGGCGACGAGGTCCGGCTGCGCCGCGCGCCGTGATCGGGGCGCCGCGCGTCCACCTGCGCACGACGTCGTCGACCAACGACGTCGCGCGGGCGCTGGCGGCGGCGGGCGCTCCGGCGGGGACGATCGTCACCGCGGCCGAGCAGACGGCCGGACGTGGGCGCCAGGGCCGCCGCTGGACCGCGCCGCCCGGCCGCGCGCTGCTGCTCTCCGTCGTGGTCCGGGCGCTCGACCCGCTGCTGTCGCTGCGCGCGGGGCTGGCGGTCGCCGACGTCGTGGGGGCGGACGCGCGGGTGAAGTGGCCGAACGACGTGCTGGTCGACGGGCGCAAGGTCGCCGGGATCCTGGTCGAGGGCCGCCCGCAGGAGGGCTGGGCGGTGATCGGCATCGGCGTCAACGTCGCCGTCGCGCCCGACGACCTCCCCGAGGAGCTGCGGGCGACGGCCGGGACGCTCGGGCGCACGCCCGCCGAGCTGCCCGGCGTCCTCGCGGACCTGCTCGCGGCGTTGCGCGCGCGGCTCGGGCAGCCGGCGCCGGACGCCCTCGCCGCCCTGCGCGCCCGCGACGCCCTGCTCGGGCGCCCGGTCCGCTGGCGCGACGGCGACGGCGTCGGAGCGGGGATCTCGGACACCGGCGCGCTCCTGGTGCGCACGACGGGCGGCGACGTCGTCGCCCTCGACGCCGGCGAGGTCCACCTCGGGCGGTAGCCGAGGCCACGTGATGTGCGGATGAAGGTCGCTCCGTTGGCCACCAGGACGAACAACCTCAACGTCGTGACACTCGAACAGTGCTCGTTGAGGTTGTTCTCGTAGAGCAGTGACAACCTCAACAGCGACGCCCGCACGCTCACGCGGTTGAGGTTGTTCGTCCTCTATCGACGGTGCGGCGGCGGGTGCGTCCCGCGGCACGTCGCGCATCGAGACCGCATGATGTGCGGATGAACTTCGCTGCGGTGGCCGCCGGGATCGGCCTCGTGGTCGTGGGGGTCGCGGTCCTGCGGTTCAATCGCCGCCTCGGGAAGGCGTTGGCCGCATCGAACCGCGCCGGCCACGACCCGCGCTACAGCCTGCTGAACCGCGAGCGGGCTGAGCGCGTCCGGGACGCGGAGAGCGACCCGACGGCCAACCGCTTCTCGGCCATCGTGCTCGGCGCCGGCCTCACCGCCATGGGCGTCTACTCGATCGGACGGGGCCTCGGGATCGGCTGACGTCAGTTGAAGATCTCGGCGTCCGACGGACGACCGTCCCGCTGCCGGCGCTCGGCGAGCGCGAGGATGATCTGCGCGGGCACGCCGGCCACCAGGATCGCCAATGCGGGAAAGAAGAGCCAGGCGGGCAAGTGGCCGAGCAGCGCCCCGCCGAACGTCGCGACCGTGACGAGGTCGGCGAGAAGACACACGCGTGACAGCAGACGGGGCGATGCCTGACGCATCTGCGCGAACCGTAGCGACGTTCCGCGGCGGCGGGGCCGAAGCTAGGCGTCGGTCTCGGTGGCCCGGCGGCGGGAGCGCTTGGGCGGGTCCGCCGGCGGCGCAGCGGCGGGCTCGGCCTTCTTGCGCGTCGCGCGCTTCGGCTTCGGCGCGTCCTCCTCGACCGCGGCCGGCTCGGCCTTCTTCCGCGTCGCGCGCTTCGGCTTCGGCGCGTCCTCCTCGACCGCGGCCGGCTCGGCCTTCCTGCGCGGCGCGCGCTTGGGCTTCGGCGCGTCCTCCTCGACCACGGCCGAACCCTCTTCCGTCACTGCCGCCTTTCGCCGCGTCGCCCGCTTCGGCTCCGGGGCCTCCTCGACCACAGCCGAACCCTCTTCCGTCACTGCCGCCTTTCGCCGCGTCACCCGCTTCGGCTTCGGGGCCTCGTCCTCGGCCGCGGCCGCGGCGGGAGCGTC
>DASVQH010000273.1:0-5222 GCA_036389195.1 Solirubrobacteraceae bacterium | reverse complement strand
GAGCGCTTCGACGCCGTGACCCTCGACGACCTGCGCGAGCTGGCGACCGAGCTGTGGCCGGCCGAGCGGCTGAGCGCCGCGGGGATCGGCCCCGACGAGGCGGCGTTCGCCGAGGCCGCCGCGCTGACGTGCCCGGGGGCGGAGCCCGTCCCGCGGTGATCCGCGTCGCCGTGGCCGGCGCGGCCGGCAAGGTCGGTCGCGCCGTGTGCGCGGCGGTCGAGGACGCCGACGACCTGTCGCTCGCCGGCCGCGCCGACCCGGTGCTCGACACGGCCGTGGCCGACGTGCTCGGCGACGCCGACGTCGTCGTCGACTTCACGCGGCCCGACCAGGCGCTGGCCAACGCCCGCGCCTGCCTGGACGCCGGCGTCCACGCGGTCATCGGGACCACGGGCTTCGACCTGGAGGCGCTGCGCGAGCACGCCGAGCGGATCGACCGGGCCAACGCGTTCTTCGCCCCCAACTTCGCGATCGGCGCGGTGCTCATGATGCGCTTCGCGGCCGAGGCGTCGCGCCATATGGCGCACGCGGAGATCGTGGAAGCCCACAATCCGGCCAAGGTCGACGCGCCGTCGGGCACGGCCAAGCGCACCGCCGAGCTGATGGAGGGCGAGGTCCCGATCCACTCGCTGCGGCTGACCGGCGTCGTGGCCGACCAGCAGGTCATCCTCGGCGACGTCGGCCAGACGCTGACGATCGAGCACCGCACGACCGACCGCATGAGCTTCACCCCCGGCGTGCTGCTCGCCGTCCGGCGCGTGGGGGACCTGCCCGACCGGCTCACGGTCGGGCTCGACGTGCTGCTGTAGGCCGCCCTGTGGCGCCCTTGATCGCCGTCACCGACCACGCCGCCGACCGCTACCGCCAGCGCGTCCGCGGCACGCTGGACCCGCGCACCGAGGTCGCGACGCGGGTGGGGGAGGCCTGGGCGGCGGGGCGGGTCAGCGACGAGCCGCCGCCCGGCGCGGCGGCGCAGCGCGGCTCGGTCTACGTCCGCGACGGCGCGCTGGTCTTCGTCTGCCTGCACGACCGCCCGCGCAACGAGCTGGTGGTGGTCACCCTGTGGGAGGAAGGCGAGGGCGCGGCGGTGCCGCGCCGGTTCACCGACGCGGTGCGCGAACCGCGGCGGTTGCGCCCCGACCGGGACTCGGCTTAGCCTTCACCGCCATGGGATTCATGGACAAGGCCAAGAAGCTCGCCGACCAGGGCAAGGCGCTCGCCGACCAGGCGCAGGCGAAGCTCGACGAGCAGCAGAAGAAGTTCAACGAGCGCCAGGCGGGCGGCGAGCGCCCTGACCCGGGCGCCTCGTCCGGCGCGCCGACGTTCGACCAGCACGGCCGCCCGGTCGCCGCGCCTGGCGCGGCCGCGCCGCCCGCCCCGCCTGCCCCGCCTGTCCCGGAGGGCCCGCCGGTGCCGCCCGGCCCCGGATCGCCGGTCGCTCAGATGCCGCCCGCCCGCCCGGGCGAGGAGGACGAGGGCGCCGTCCCGCCGGTCGCGCCCCAGCCGGTGACGCCGACCGCCGGCCCCGGGTCGCCGAACCCGCCGCTGCCCCCGACGCCGCCCTCCCAGGACGCCGGGATGACCAGCGGGGACCCGCTCGCCGGCTGACCCTGCGAGACTAGACGCCATGCCCCGCCCGTACGACGGCCTCCTCACCGCGCTCGTCACGCCCTTCCAGGCAGACGGGCACGTCGACGAGGAGGCCGCCGTCGCGCTGGCCCGCCATCTGCTGGAGAACGGGTCCGACGGCTTCGTGATCGCCGGGACCACCGGCGAGGCGACGACGCTGACCGAGGCGGAGCACCTCGGGCTCGTCGAGCTGATGGTCGCGGAGGTCGGCGCGGACGGCCCGATCGTCGCGGGTGCCGGCTCCAACGACACCCGCCACGCCGTCGAGCAGACCGAGCAGATGGCCCAGGCCGGCGTCGACGCGATCCTCTCGGTCACCGGCTACTACAACCGCCCGAGCCTGCGGGGCATCCGCCGCCACTACGAGGAGGTCGCCCGCGCCGCGGGCGGCGTCCCGGTGATCGTCTACAACATCCCGAGCCGGACGACGATCAACCTGCCGCCGGAGTTCCTGGCCGGCCTGGCGGAGATCGAGGGCATCGAGGGCCTCAAGCAGTCCAACCACGACGAGCTGCAGCCCATCGACGGCCTCGCCGTCTTCGCCGGCAACGACACCTCGCTGGCGCGCGCGCTCGACCTCGGGTGCGCGGGCGGCATCTGCGTCGCCTCGCACGTGGCCGGCCCGCAGATGAAGCGGATGTTCGGCGCGTCTTCCGAGGAGCGCGCCGCGATCGACGCCGAGCTGCGCGACCTCTTCGACGTGCTCTTCATCACCAACAGCCCCGCGCCCACCAAGGCGGCGCTGGCGCTGCTCGGCCACGACGTCGGCGGCGTGCGCCTCCCGCTCGCCGAGTGCGACGAGGACGAGCTGCGGGCGGTGCGCGAGGTCCTCGCGGCCCACGGGCTGCTCGAGAAGGCCCCCGCTTCGTGAGCGCCAAGCTGCGCGTCCTGCCGCTCGGGGGCCTGGGCGAGATCGGCAAGAACATGACGGTCGTCGAGTACGAGGACCGGATCGTCGTCGTCGACTGCGGCCTGCGCTTCCCGACCGCCGAGATGATGGGCATCGACCTCGTCCTGCCCGACTTCCAGTACCTGCGCGACCGCCGCGACGACATCGAGGCGGTCGTCATCACCCACGGCCACGAGGACCACGTCGGGGCGCTGCCCTGGGTCCTGCGCGAGCTGGGCGAGGACAAGATCCCGGTCGTCTACGGCGGCCAGCTCACCGTCGCCATGGCGCGCTCCAAGCTCGACGAGCACAAGCTGCGCGAGACGCCGCTGGAGGTCCTGCCGGCCGGCGACATCGCCGAGGCCGGGCCGTTCGACATCGAGCTGATCCACATGACCCACTCGATCCCGGACATGCGGGCGGTCGCGCTGACCACCGACCTCGGGACGATCCTCATCACCGGCGACTACAAGTTCGACCAGACGCCGGTCGACGGCAAGCCGGCCGACGTCCAGCGGCTGGCCGAGCTCGGCCGCGAAGGCGTCCTGCTGCTGTGCGGCGACTCCACGAACGCCGACCGGCCCGGCTGGGCGCCGTCCGAGCGCGTCGCCGGCCCGCAGCTCGAGCGCGTCTTCGCGCGCTGCAAGGGCCGCATCGTGGTCACGAGCTTCGCGTCGAACATCCACCGCGTGCAGCAGGTCATCGACGCGGCCGCGTCGCTGGGGCGCAAGGTCGCCCTGGTCGGGCGCTCGATGCGCAAGAACGTCAACATCGGGCGCCAGCTCGGGCACATCAAGGCGCCCGACGGCATCTTCGTGCAGGCGCGCGAGATCGACCAGTTCCCCGACCACAAGCTCGTGATCATCTCGACGGGCTCCCAGGGCGAGCCGCTGTCGGCGCTGCGGCGGATGGCCTATCGCGACCACCCGCAGGTCGAGCTCAAGCGGGGCGACACCGTCGTCTTCAGCGCGACGCCGATCCCCGGCAACGAGCGCGCGGTCAACGAGACGATCGACCGGCTCTACCACGTCGGCGCCGAGGTCATCACCACCCGCGACGCGCAGATCCACGCCTCCGGCCACGGCTACGCGGAGGAGATGAAGCTGATGCTCAACCTCGTCAAGCCGCGCTACGTGATGCCGTTCCACGGCGACTACAAGCGGATCCTGCTGCACTCCGAGCTCGCCGAGGCGGTCGGGGTCAAGTCGGGGAACATCTTCCGCGGCGAGAACGGGCTGCCGCTCGAGCTCGACGCGAAGGGCGCCCGCTTCGCCGCCAAGGAGCGGGCGGGGATGATCTTCGTCGACGGCGTCGACATCGGTGACGTGGCCGACGTCGCGCTGCGCGACCGGCGGATGCTGTCCGCCGACGGCATCTTCATCGTCGTGGCGACGATCTCCGAGCAGGACGGCTCCTCCGTCGTCGCGCCCGAGGTGCTGGCTCGCGGCGTCCCGTTCCTCGACGACGACGGCGCGATCGTCGAGGAGGTCCGCACGGCGGTCGAGGACTCCCTCGACCGCGCGGCCGAGCAGCGGGTCACCGAGATCGAGGTGCTGCAGACGATGCTCCACGACGACGTCGGCAAGTTCATCTACGACCGGCTGCGCCGCCGGCCGATGATCCTGCCCGTCGTCGTCGAGGTCTGACGACGCCGCGCCACGCGTACGTCCACCAGGTCTCCCTCGACTGGAGCGAGGGCGTCGAGGAGCGGCCGCCGTGGATCCCCGTGCGGGCGGTGCGCCGGCGGCGCCGTACGGAGCCCGCGTGCCGGGGCCGCGCAGCCGGCACACCGCCCGCTGGCGCTTCCGTGTCGAGCAGGATCTCCTGCGGCGCGACGAACACGCGCAGGTGGTCGACGGCTGGGCTGCGGCGCTGCGCCGCCAGCGGCGGGTGGTGTCCGTCGACGGCGTCGAGGCCGACCCGGTCTTCGGCCTGATCGCCGGCGAGGTCGTCGTCGCGGTCCCCGCGCCGCTGCTCCATCAGTTCGTCGCCGACGCCTGGCGCCGGGCCGTATCGGCGTGCGCGCCGGAGGGTCTGTACCCGGACGACGACGGGCCTCGCCTGCGGCTGCTGGGTGAGGAACGCCGCTAGGCCGCGTCACAGATCGGGAGGCCAGTGCGACTGCGGGGCAACGGTCGGCGGAGGAAGGGAGCGTCTGAGATGGAGCGCAGGACGGCGGTGGCGGGGGCGGCGACGGTGGCGGTGGCCATCGCGGTGGCGGCGGGCGGGAGCGGCGCGGCGGGTGCGGCGGGCGACGGATCGGTGCGCGTGACGGCGCGCGACGTCGCCCGCGACCAGATGGCGGTCACGGCGCGGCTGCGGCGCCTCGGGCTCGACGCCCGCGCGCTGGTCAGGCCGGGGCCGCCCGGCACGTTCATCCGGGTCGCCTCCCCGCGCGTCGCCTCACCGGGGACCGACCCGCGCGTCCACGACGCCTACGACGACGCGGCCGAGGCGGTGGCCGCGCAACGGCGGCTGGACGGCGTGGTGGTCGGGCGCACGGTGGTGCGCATCCCGCGCGACTACGCGCACCCGCTGACGCTGGTGGCGGGCCGCTGAGGGCGAGAAGCGGTGCCCGGGCTCTCGCGTGCGGCGTTCCTCGCGCTCTATGACCGCGAGGCGCCGCGCCTGCTCGGGTTCTTCGCCGCCCGGGTCGGCGACCCGGAGGCCGCGCGCGACCTGTGGGCCGAGACGGTCGCCGAGG
>DASVQH010000272.1:0-3091 GCA_036389195.1 Solirubrobacteraceae bacterium | reverse complement strand
CGCCCGTCGGCCGTCCGCACCCGGACGCGGGGGACGGGCGGCCCGCCCGCCGCGTGCTCGACCGCCGTGGCCAGCAGCCGCGCGTAGAGCTGGCCGGCCGGGAGCTGGGCGGCGGTCTCGGCGGCGGCGGGCCTCACGCCGCCACCTCCAGCGCGGCCTCGACGTGCGCCAGCGCCGCGGCGAACCCGCCGTAGGGCGCGGCGGCGGCGACGGCGCGGGCGTCCTCGATCGTGTCGACGTCGCGCAGGACCGGCACCTCGGCGACGTCGAGGCCCAGCTCCCCCAGCCGCGCGCGCTGGCACGCGCCGGTGGACTCGACGCTCATGGGGATCCCCGCGAAGACCCGCGGATCCGCCTGCTGGAGCCCGATCAGCCAGAAGCCGCCGTCCTCGGCCGGCCCGAAGACCGCGCCGGCGGAGCCCAGGCCGTCGACCGCGCGGTCGAGCAGCGCCGGCGTGATCTGCGGGGTGTCCATCCCCACGAGCACGGCAGGCCCGCCGGCGTCCGCGAACGCGGCGGCCAGCCGCTCGGCCAGGCCGTCGCCGCGCTGGGCCACGACCTCGAACCCGGGCGGGATCCAGTCGCCGGGCGCGCCGTCGAGCACCAGCACCCGGCGGCCGGGCAGGGCAGCGACGGCGGCGAGCGTGTCCGCGAGCGCGGCCGTCGCCAGCGCCGCCGCCTGCTCGGGCGAGCACGGCGGGCTCAGCCGGGTCTTGACGCGCCCGGGCGCGGGCGCCTTCGCGATGACCAGGAGCGCGGGTCTCACGCGAGCGCCTCGGCCATGTCGCGCACCGCGCGCAGCGTGCCGCGCACCGTGCCGGTGATCTTGGAGCGCCCGAGGCGGGGGTGGTAGCTGATCGTGACCTCGTCGATGCGCCAGCCGGCGGCCGCGGCGCGCAGCACCATCTCCAGCGGCCAGCCGAACCGGCGGTCGCGGATGCCCAGCGCCAGCAGCGGCTCGCGGCGGGCGGCGCGCATCGGCCCGAGGTCGGTGACGCGGACCCCGGCGCGGCGGCGCAGCTCCAGCGAGAGCGCGCGGTTGGCCAGCCGGGCGTGCAGCGGGAAGCCGTCGGTCGCCCCCGCCCGCGAGCCCATCACGAGGTCGGCCGCCCCCGCCGCGACGGGATCGGCGACCCGCGGCAGCTCGCGCGGGTCGAACGAGGCGTCGCAGTCCATGAAGCACACGACCTCGGCGCGGGCCGCGGTCAGCCCGGCGAAGCAGGCGGCGCCGAAGCCCGGAGCGGACTCGCGGACCACCCGGGCGCCGAGCGCCGCGGCCAGCTCGCCCGTCCCGTCGGTCGAGTTGTTGTCCACGACAATGGGGTCATAGCCGGCGGGCATGCGCTCGAGGACCCAGGGCAGGGCCTCGCGTTCGTTGAGGGCGGGGAGGACGACGTCGGGCATCAGAGGGTTCCTACCCCATCCGTACGGACGCCGGGCCGCGCCGGTTGCATCGGGCCTGTATACGCTGCCGCCTCCAATGGTCGACGGCGTCACCCTGGTCACCGGCGGCGCCGGGTTCATCGGCTCCCACGTGGTCGACGAGCTGCTGGCGAACGGCGGCGCCGTGCGGATCCTCGACCACCTGCATCCGGCCGCCCACCAGGCCGCGCCGGCCTACCTCGACCCCCGCGCAGAGTGGATCCGCGGCGACGTCCGCGACCCGGACGTGGTCGCGCACGCGCTCGACGGCGTCACCGCGGTCAGCCACCAGGCCTCGATGGTCGGGCTGGGGGTCGATCTGGGCGACATCGCCGACTACGTCTCCCACAACGACCTCGGAACCGCCGTGCTGCTGCGCGCGCTGGCGGCGCGGCGCTTCGCGGGGCGGCTGGTGCTCGCCTCGAGCATGGTCGTCTACGGCGAGGGGCGCTATCGCTGCCCCGAGCACGGGATCGTCCCGGCGCCGCCGCGCAGCCCGCAGGACCTCGACGCGGGGCGCTTCGAGCCCCCGTGCCCGCGCTGCGGGCGCCCGCTGGAGCCCGAGTCCGTGCCCGAGGACGCGCCGGTCGACCCGCGCAGCGTCTACGCCGCGACCAAGCTCCACCAGGAGCACCTCTGCAACGCGTTCGCCCGCGAGACGGGCGCGCCCGTGACCTGCCTGCGCTACCACAACGTCTACGGCCCCCGCATGCCGCGCGACACGCCCTACGCCGGCGTGGCCTCGATCTTCCGCTCGCGGCTGGAGGCGGGCGAGGCGCCGCTGGTGTTCGAGGACGGCGGCCAGCGGCGCGACTTCATCCACGTCCGCGACGTCGCCCGCGCCAACGTGCTCGCGCTCACCGCGCCCGAGCCCGTCCCGGGCGCGTTCAACGTCGCCACGGGGCAGCCGCGCACGGTGGGGGAGATGGCCGCCGAGCTGGCGCGCGCGATGGACGGGCCGGCGCCGCGGGTCACGGGCGCCTGGCGCGGCGGCGACGTCCGCCACGTCTTCGCCTCCGCCGAGCGGGCCCGCGACGCGCTCGGGTTCAGCGCCGAGATCGGCTTCGAGGACGGGATGCGCGAGTTCGCGCACGCGGAGCTGCGGGCCTAGCGGACGCGCACGGACCGTTCGCGCCGGTCCTGCTCGGGGTCGCGCGGCTCGGCGGCGTGGCCGCGACGGACGGCCTGGAGTCCGAGCACGCGCGCGACGGCCGGTGCGCGACGGCGGCGCACGGGGATCGCGATGCGGGCGCGCCCCACCGCGTCGCCCGCGAGCGAGCAGGCGTGCACGGCGACGCGCAGGCGCTTCGTCCGCGGCTCGGCCACGGAGTCGCTGGACTGCCGCACGCGGAGCGTCGTGGTGCCGCCGGCGCGCCGCACGGCGGCCGTGCCGAGCCCGTCGCCGGGCACGGTGACGCCCCGCAGGACACACGGGACGTCGCAGCGTGCGCGCAGCTCGACGGGCTCGTCGGTGAGCAGGGCCTGCGGGCGGGCGCGCAAGGTGACGCGCGGCGCGGCCGGGTTCGCGGCGCCGGCGCGATGCGGGAACGCGAGGTGGACCCGGCCGCCGCCGGTCGGCAGCTCCAGCAGCCCTCGGCCGAACGCCGCCGAGGAGCGGTTGTCGGTGAACGCCACGGCGGGCTCGCCGTCGCCGGCCGGCAGCGCCGCC
>DASVQH010000271.1:0-5896 GCA_036389195.1 Solirubrobacteraceae bacterium | reverse complement strand
CGGGGCCGCGGCGCGCCCGCCGGCAGCCCGCGGGGCGGGCGAAACGGCGACCGTCGAACCGGCGGCACCGCGTGGCGACGCGGCGGACGAGCCCGACCTCGACGCGCTCGACGCCCGAGCCGCCGGCCCCGTCGGTCGCGCGGCCGCGCAGGACGCGCCAGCCGCGCGCGGCGCGCGCTCGGCGCGGCGTCGCCAGCTGCAGGACGGGCCGTCGCCTGTCGCGGGCGGCCCTGGCGCCGCCGGAGCCGCACACGGGCGGCGGGCCGATCCGCGAGCCCGGGAGGCTGATCCGCCGCCACGGCCCGGACGTCTGGAGCCCGTGCGCCTGGACGAGCTGGACCCGGTAGTCGTAGGTGCCACCGCGGGTGAACACCGGCCCCAGCGTCGGGGCGTCCACGGAGAGGACGAACGGTCCCGGACCGCCGAGCCGGACGCCCTTCGCGCCCACGATCTCGCCCGTGCCGCCGCCGGCCGGGCGGATCTCGACCTGCATCCGCGCCTCGGCCGCGGCAGCGGCGGCCGAGTACGGCGCGTCCGCCCACGTCGCCGAGAAGCGGACCGGCTCGCACGGCGTGGCCGGCGGCGCCGCATCGACGGTCGCCGCGTGCACCAGCACCCGGCCGCTGTCGTTGACCCCGTAGCGCGTGCGCCGTCCTCCCGCGCCGTCCGGCACGTGCTCCGCGACGATCAGCTCGCGGCGCCCGTCGCCGTCGCGATCCGCCGTCGTGCCGGCGATCCACATCGTGTTGCCGCCGGAGTAGAAGAAGTCGTCGTCGGTGAAGTGGAGCACCGGCCCGGTCGAGAGGCGCGCGAAGGGCCCGTACGCGAGGTCGGGCCGGGCGTCGCCGTCCTGGTCGCCGATCGCGATCAGCGGGTCCCACGCACCGTCGACGCGGTAGCCGGCCTCCGGCGCCCCGAGGTCGCGGCGCGCGCCGAGCGGCAGAGCGAACGCCACCATCCCGTAGCGGTCGAAGCCCGCGAGGATCAGCGCGAGGTCCTCGATTCCGTCGCCGTCGTGGTCGCCGGCCGCCTCGAGGCTGCTGACCCGGCCCGACGCGCCGCGCAGCTCGAAGGCGCGCCCCTGCTCGACCGCCTGCTGGGCGTCGAGATCCTCACCGGCCCGGGGCACGGAGAGGCCCAGGATCCGCCCGCCGTCGCGCTGGATGACGCCGAGCTCGCGCCGCCCGTCGCGATCGACGTCGCCGAGCGCGGCCATGTGCACGCCCCCGGGATCGCGCACCACGCCGACGCGCGCGCCGGGGTCGGCGACGTCCACGGTGGCGCCTGCCGGGGCGTCCGGCGTGTACACGATGCGGATCACCGACTCGTCGCTCACGACGAGGTCGGCGCGGCCGTTGCCGTCGAGGTCGCCGAGGCCGACGACGGCGGGCAGCCGGCTGCCCGCCCCCCAGTATCCGATCAGCGGCCCGGCCCCTGTGACGACGTACCCGTCGGCCCGTGGATCGCCGGCCGCGACGACGCCGGTGCGGGGGCGGCCGAACACGACCGTCAGCCCGTCGGCCTGCGGGACGGCCAGGTCGGCGCGCCCGTCACCGTCGACGTCGCCGACCGGCGCGGCCGCCCCGCGGACGCCGTCGATGCGGTAGCCGCGCGCGGCGAGCTCCGTCGGGCCCGCGACGCCTCCCTCGCGCCGGCCGAACACGACGTGGGCCTGGCCGTCGACCCCGGTGGCCGGCGGGAACGTCGTCGCGACGTCGCCGACGCCGTCGCCGTCGGCGTCCCCGGCGTCGAGGACCTGCGCGGCGGGCTCGCCGTAGGACGGGAACGCCACCTGGTCCTCGCCGGCGCTGTCGTTGAGCGCGACAGCGGGCGTCGCGGCCAGGAGAGAGGCGAGCACACCGGTGACGAGAGCTGAGCGGACGGGCACGGTGCGACACGGTACCGGGGTGGTCCGCCTGACCGGCCCGTACGCTTGGCGCCATGGTGGACCCCGCGTTCCAGCCGCTCGCCGCGACGTTCGAGCGGCTGATGGGCAAGGGCCCCGGCGGCGGCGCGCTGGTCGTCCGCCTGCGCGGTGAGGAGGTCGCCTCGCTGTGCGCCGGCCACGCCGACCGCCGCGGCACCCGGAAGTGGACGCCCGAGACGATGGCGATCTCGTTCTCGACGACCAAGGGCGTCGCCTCGACGGTCGTCCACCGGCTCGCCGACCGCGGCCTGCTGCGCTACGACGACCCGGTGGCGCAGCATTGGCCGGCCTTCGGCGCCGGCGGGAAGGAGGGGGTGACGATCCGGCACCTGCTGACCCACCGCGCGGGGCTGAGCAGCGTCCAGGCGGTGGCGCGCCGCGCCGAGGACCTCCTCGACTTCGCGGCGATGGAGGAGAAGCTGGCGGCACGCGCGGTGCGCGCGCCGACCGAGCGCTCGGCCTACCACGCGATCACCTACGGCTGGCTGGTCTCCGGCCTGGTGCGCGGCGTCACCGGCCGCGGGCTGCGCGACCTCGTGCGGACCGAGCTGGCCGAGCCGCTGGAGACCGCCGGGCTGCACATCGGCGCGCCGGAGGACGCCCGCCACCTCGTCGCCGAGCCGGTCGGCTCCGCGCTGCGCCACTTCGGCTCGGTCGCCAGCGCGACCACGCCGCTGTGGACGCGCACCGCGGTCGCCCGCACCTCGGTCGACGCCCTGCACCTGCGGGGCTTCGACCGGCTGTTCGAAGGCGCGGAGCCACCGATCTGGACGACGGAGATGCCGGCGGTGAACGGGACGTTCAGCGCCGACGGGCTCGCCCGCCTCTACGGCGCGCTGGCCGGCGGGGGCGCGCCGCTGCTCTCGGCCGAGACGACGCGCGAGCTCGGCCGCGTGCAGCTGCGCACGGCCGACGCGGTCCTCGGCCTGCGCATGCGCTGGCGGCTGGGCTACCACCAGGCGTTCACGGCGGGGCGCCCCGCGCCGCGCGCGTTCGGCCACTACGGCTACGGCGGCTCGGGCGCCTGGGCCGATCCGACGCTCGGCCTCTCGGTCGGCTTCGTGACGAACCGGATCGGCTCGTTCTCGACGCCGCTGGGCGACCTCACGCTGCTGCGGCTCAACCGCGTCGTGCACGACTGCACGCTGCGGGCGCTCGGCGGCCGCCCCGCCGCGGCGGCGTGAACCGGGGGAGGGAGCGCCGTGACCACCCGCCGCCTCAGGCTGCGCCCGTTCACCGCGGCCGACCTCGACGCGCTCGCGCCCATGGTGGCCGACCCCGCCCAGATGGCGTTCCACCCGCGCCCGCGCACCCGCGCGGACGCGGCGGCGTGGATCGCGGGGACGCGGGCGACCCACGCGAGCCGCGGCTACGGCTTGTGGCTCGTCGAGGAGCGCGCGACCGGGGCGTTCGCCGGCTACTGCGGCGTCCGCCCGCTGACGCTCGACGGAGCGCGGGAGACCGAGCTCGTCTGGCACGTGCACCGGCGCCTCTGGAGCTGCGGCGTCGGGTCGCGACGGGTCGCCGAGAAGCTCGGCCTGCGGCCCGAGCGGACGACGTCCCTGGACGGCGACCCCGTCGTCGTCTACGCGACCCCGCCGCGGCCGCCTAGGGCTTGAAGGCCGCGACGCCGGCTTCGAGCATCAGCACGTCGACCGCCTGGATGAGCATGCGGTAGCCCGCCTCGGTCAGCGCCGCGGCGGCCGCGGGGTCGAGCGCGATGCTGGCCAGCGGCAGCCCGGCGGCGCGCGCCGCGCGCTCGATCGCCGCCCGCGCCTCGACCAGCGCCGGCGCGTCGAACTGCGCCGGCACGCCGAGCGCCAGGCTGAGGTCGAACTGCGCGACGAACACGAAGTCGATCCCCGGCACGGCCAGGATGTCGTCGACCGCCGCCACCGCCTCGACGGTCTCGATCATGATCCCGCAGACGACGTCCGGACCGACGCTCGTCGCGTAGTCGCCGATCGCCACCCCGTGGCGCGCGTGCGCCGCGAACGGCCCCCACCCGCGCCGGCCCTCCGGCGGGTAGCGCACGAGCGCGACCGCCTCGCGCGCCTCCTCGGCGCCGCGGATCATCGGGAACATGATCCCCTCGGCGCCCGCGTCGAGCGCGGGCTTGACCTCCGCGTCGTCGATCGTCGGGACGCGGACCAGCGGCGCGCACGCCGTGCCGGCGGTCGCCGCGATCATCGCGTGCGTCGCCTCGCGCCCGATCGGCCCGTGCTCGCGGTCGATCAGCAGGAAGTCCGCGCCCGCGGCCGCGATCGCCTGCGCCGCGACGCCCGACGGGATGGCGGACAGCACACCGCGCTGGACGTCGCCGCGCTGCAACCGCTCCTTGAAGACCATCGCCGGAGCCTAGCCAGCACGGATCCATGGGCGTAGGGTCGACCCATGGCACAGGCCGGCGACCGCTTCGACATGCCGGACGGCAGCGCGTACATCGTCCGGCGGCCGGCCGCCTCGACCGGCCACGAGCTCGTGGAGATGGATTTCGTCCTGCCCAGCGGGTGCGTGCCGCCGCCGCCGCACGTCCACCCGGAGCAGGTCGAGGAGTACGAGGTGATCGAGGGGAGCTTCGAGGTCACGATCGACGGCGAGTGGCGCACGCTGCACCCCGGGGAATCGGCGTCGGTGCCGGTGGGCGCCCTGCACACCTTCCGCAACCGCTCCGGGTCGGTCGTCCGCGTCCGCAACTGGCACCGGCCGGCGGGGCGCTTCGAGGAGTTCATCGAACGCATGGCGACGACCCTGCAGGCCGCCGGGATCCGCCGCAAGCGCGACCCCCGGATCCCCGTCCACCTGTCGGCGGTGATGCTCGACTACCCGGACACGCTCTTCCCCGGGCGGCGCCGCGAGCGGATCCCGATGCAGGTCCTCGCCGCGATCGGCCGCCGACTCCGCCGGCCCGCCTAGCGGCGTCGGAGCTTCACCGCGCGGCGTGCGGTCGCCTTGCTGCCGCCGGCGCCGCGCGCGCGGACCACGACGGTGACCTTGACCGCACGCCCCTTGCGCAGCCGCCTGCGGCCCGCGCGGTTGAGCTTGACCGTGGCGTCGCCCGGACGGTTGGCGCGCAGCGAGAAGCGTCCCCCGCCGAGCGTGCGCCGTCCGACCTTCACCGCGACCTTCCCCCGGACCTTGAACGGACTGAGGTTGGCGAGCCGGTAGCGCGTCTTCCCGCGCTTGGAGACCGCGAACGTCCCGCGGCGCAGCGGCCCGAGCGCGAGCTTGGGCTTGTACGGGCAGTCGATGCGCAGGTCGAGGTCGAGGACCGGCGGCGGGATGACGAGCACGCGGCTCTCGGCGGCGCCCTTGCACCCCGCCTTCTCCGCTTGGACCTTGTAGTAGCCCGGGACGACGTCCCAGCCGAAGTGCCCGCTCGCGTCGGTCACGTCCGGATTGCGCCGGTTGTTCGGCGCCATGATCAGGCTGCCGTCGGGCACGAGGCCGAAGGGCCCGGCGGCCAGGTCGGAGCGCAGCAGGCGGACGGTGGCCCCCGCGACCGGCCGGCCCTTGAGGTCGCGGACGAGGCCGCTCGGGTCGATGTAGAGGTCGAACCGGATCGGCGGGCCGCCGCCCGCGCAGCCCTCGATGTCGATCTGCACGCGCGCCTGGCCGTGGTTGGGCCGCAGCGGCTGGACGGTGGCGCGGTAGAGCGTCGCGTCCTCGGGCGTGCTCTCCATCCGGCCCTTGCGGATCGTCTGGCCGCCCACGATGAGCCGGTAGGCCAGCTTCGCGCCGGCGCAGGCCCGCTGCTCGAGGTCGAAGGCCTCGAAGAAGGAGACGCTCGCGATCTCGCCGTCGCGGAACGTCTTGCCGCCGATCGTCGTGCCCGCGGGCGGCGAACCGGCGGTGACCAGCTTGAAGTCCTGCGCGGTGCCGGCCGGCGGGATCTCGACGGTTGCGCGCTCGGGGTAGGAGCCGGCGCCGAACGAGGCGGTCATCGACACCGTGGCGACGGGGGTCCCG
>DASVQH010000270.1:0-12207 GCA_036389195.1 Solirubrobacteraceae bacterium | reverse complement strand
AGCGTCCGCTCGAACTGGCCCATGTTCTCGGTGTTGATCCGGAAGTAGGCCTGCAGCGGCATCTCGACCTTGACGCCCTTGGGCACGTAGACGAACGACCCGCCGGACCAGACGGCGCTGTTGAGCGCGGCCAGCTTGTTGTCGTTGGACGGGATGATCGTGGCGAAGTACTCGCGGACGAGGTCCTCGTGCTCGCGCAGCCCCGAGTCCATGTCCATGAAGATCACGCCCTGCTTCTCGAGATCCTCGCGCACCTGGTGGTAGACGACCTCGGACTCGTACTGGGCGCCGACGCCGGAGAGGAACTTGCGCTCGGCCTCCGGGATGCCCAGCTTGTCGAAGGTGTTCTTGATGTCCTCGGGGACGTCGTCCCAGGTCTTCGACGACTTCTCCGACGCGCGGACGAAGTAGTGGATGTCGTCGTAGTCGACGTCGGCCAGCATCGGCGAGCCCCACGTGGGCTGCGGCTTGGCGAAGAAGTGCTCGAGCGCCTTGATGCGGAAGTCGAGCATCCACTGCGGCTCCTGCTTGAACGCCGAGATCTGCTCGACGATCTCGCGGTTGATCCCCTTGGGCGCCTTGAAGGCGTAGCCCGTCTCGGGATCGTGGAACCCGAACTTCTCCTTGTAATCGGCGTTGATGCCGGAGAGCTCCCGCTGCTCCGCGAGGACTTCAGGGGTGGCCATGGGTCTAGTCGACCTCCACTCGGATCATGTCGCCCTCGACGCTCACCGGGAAGGTGTCGACGGGGACGTAGGCAGGCAAAGTCAGGGGCTTCCCGGTGCGCAGGTCGAACTTCGCGCCGTGGCGCGGGCACTCGACCGTGCACTGGTCGGCGTCGATGTCACCGTCGAGGAGGATCCCGTTGTCGTGAGAGCAGCGGTCCTCGATGGCGAGCAGCTCGCCGTTGCAGTTGAAGACCCCGATCTCCAGGTCCTCCCACTCGACGAGGCGGTGCTCGCCGGGCGGCAGCTCGGAGACGGGGCAGATGTCGATCAGGGGGCTCATTCGGACGGTATTCCGACCCGCTCGGTCGGTATTGAGAGTCTAGCGAGACGGGCGGCCGGGTCAGGGGTGCGAGGGCGCCGGTTCGCCGGCCGGCCCCTCGGGCCCGCCGCCGCGCGCCGCAGATCGGCCTCCCGCCCCTTCGGGCCTTGCGCGCGCCGCGGATCGGCCTCCCGCCCCCTCGGGCCTTGCGCGCGCCGCTCTGTGGCGGAACTGCTCGGGTGAGGGAAGGAAGTGTGACGGCTCTGTGCCGATCGGGCCCCGGGAGTCTCGACCGGCCCGCGGGCGTGGGACGGTGGTCAACGTGGCAACGGCGACGCCCTTCACCGACTCGATCCACGTTGACCACCGTGGCGGTGGTCAACGTGGATAGGCGCTCGGTCGGTGGCGATTCGATCCACGTTGACCACCGCCTGGCGTCGCTCGCGGCCGCCCAGCGAAGCCTCGTGACGCACGCGCAGCTCCTCGCAGCAGGGTTCTCTGCGCGGCAGATCGAGCGCCGGGTCGAGGGCGGGCGCCTCCACCCGGTACACCGCGGCGTGTACGCGGTGGGGCACCCGGTGCTGCCGCCGCTCGGCGCCGAGCAGGCAGCGCTGCTGGCGATCGGGCCGCACGCGGCGCTCTCGCACCGCAGCGCCGCCGTCGTCTGGGGCCTCCTGCCGCCGCTGCCGGGGCCGGTCGACGTCCTTCACTGGCCGCCCCACCGCCGGACCCGCCCGGGCATCCGCCTCCACCGGACGTTCACCGCGCCGCCGACGCGCGTCCACCAGAGGCTCCGGGTCACCACCCCGGCCGACACCCTCGTTGCCCTCACCGGCGCAGTTGACTCCGGAACGCTCGCCCGCGCCATCCAGGAGGCGCAGACAAGAAGGCTCGTGCCGAAGCCGCGCGATGGCTACACCCGTTCGGAGGCCGAGCGGCGTCTGCTCCGGCTCATCGACGACGCGCACCTCCCCCGCCCGCGGACCAACGCGTTCGCCGCCGGCCACGAGGTGGACACCCTGTGGCCGGAGCACCGCCTGATCGCGGAAGTCGACGGCTTCGCCTTCCACCACACGCGCGCGGCGTTCGAGCACGACCGCGCCCGCGACGCCGATCTCATCCTCGCCGGCTACACCGTCCTACGGATCACCTGGCGCCAGCTCACCGAGGAGCCGCATGCCGTGGTGGCGCGGCTGGCGGGGGCGCTGGCGGTGACCGCCCGCGCCTAGGATGGCCCGGATGCCGGCCTGGCTGCGCTGGGGCGCCGTGAACCTGGGCGTCCTCGCCGCCGTGATGGCCGCCGGGCTGGTGCTGCTGATCCCGCCCGCGCTGGCCGGATGGGGGGATGCCGACACGGGCGTCATCACCTACCTCTACCTGTGGCTGTATCTCCCGCTGACCGGGCCGCTCTACCTGCTCGTCCTGCGGCGCGTCGCGCCGCGGGTGCGGCGGCCGCGCGGCTGGGCGATCGCGCTGGCGCCGCTGCTGTTCGGGTTGTTCCCCGTCGCGGTCATCGCGATCACGCTCCCCGGCGTGGCGGCCACGTGGATCGCCTACTTCGCGTACGGCGCCGTCGTGCGCCTGCCGCCCGCCGCGCACTAGGCCCGGTCCCAGGACCCAAGTCAGGGCCCGGGCCTCATGTGCGGCGGCGCCGGCGGGCGTAGCGTCGCCGCCATGGTGCGAGGGGAGCGCGGACAGACCGCCGCGGAGCTCATGGGGATGCTCCTCCTCGTCGCCGCGATCATCGGCGCGATCGCCGGATCGGGGGTCGGACAGGCGGTGGCGGGCGGGGTCCGCGCGGCGATCTGCACGATCGCCGGCGCCGGCTGCGAGTCCGCGCCGGGCGACCCGCGGCCCGGCGAGAGCCCGGCCGAGGCGCTGGCGCGCCGCGAGGCGGCGCTCGCCTCGTTCGCCGCCTCCGGCGACGGCTTCGCCGAGCTCCTCGGGCAGGCCCGCGCGGCGCGCGAGCGCGGCGACCTCGAGGAGGCCGACCGCCTCCTCGGCCTCCTCGAGGAGTATCAGCGCCTGACGGCGAGCGACCGCGGCGATCTGGTGAGCGCGCTCGCGGGACCGTCGGACGCCGACTTCGCCGACCTCGTCGGCCAGGGGACCATCGACGAGGACGGACGCAACCGCCGCTACTTCGACGTGGCGCCGTCACCAGGCGACGGCATCGTCGCGATGGACTTCTTCATCCCCGGCGCCAGCTCCGGGCCGCTGCGCGGCGACGACCGCGACACGGTGGACCCGCTGCTCGGCGACGCGTCGCTCGACGAGTCGCGGATCATGATCGTCATCGACCGCGAGACCGGCCGCGGCGTGATCACGCAGTCGCACACCTGCATGGCCGACGCGGTCCCCGGCAACTACTGCGAGAACCCGCGCCCGATCGAGCTGCGCGACCCGAAGACCCGGCCCCAGACCAACCCGATCCCCGGCCCGCAGGGCGCCAACGAGTTCCGCGTCGACGGCGGCGACGGGACGCTGGAGATCGAGTACGACGCGCTGAACTCGATCACGCCGGTCGGCGTGTCAGTCGACGGGACCGTGCGGTTCGAGCGCGGCGCCGACGGCGACTATCACGTCGTGAGCGACAGCCGCGACCACTACCCGCGCATCGTGACGGGCCAGTACCAGGCGGGCGACGAGCCGGAGATCATCGACGAGACCGACGACGAGCCGGTCCTTCCCGGCGCCCTGCCAGGGCCGGTCCACGACGTCATCCACGGGGCCGGCGAGGTCGTCGACGAGGCGTGCGACCTGCCCCTCGGCGGCCCGTTCGGCCCGCTGGGCGGGCTCGGCGGCCAGGTAGCGGGAGGCGTGCTGTGCTGAGGCGGACGGCTGCCGTGGCGGTCGTGGTCGGTGCGGCGTTCGCGGCTGCCGCGTGCGGTGGGGACGACGCGCCGGCGCGCCGGGACCCCGCGCCCGCCGTGACCGCGCCCGCGACCGCCGCCGCGCCCGCCGCCGGCTTCCCCAAGCGCCCGCAGGTCTCCCTCGGCCCGCGCGCGCTGCGCGACGGCCGCGAGCCCGCGCCGCAGGCGGCCGAACCGGCGACCACCCCGGCCTACGTCATCGGCACGGTCCACCGGCCCGAGCGCCTGGACGGCCGCGCCGGCGTGTTCTGCCGCGGCAGCGCCGACGGGCGGACCGGCTACGAGCTCACGGTCGACCGCCGCGGGCGCGTCCGGCTCGAGCGCCTCGACGACGGCCGCCGCACGCTGCTCGCGGGCTACGCGACCCGCGTCGGCGCCGCGACCGACCCCGAGCAGGCGCTGCCGGTGATCCTCGTCTGCGGCAGGGGCGACGCGCGCGGCGTCACCCTCGGGGTCCTGGTCGGCGCGGGCCAGCTCACCTACATCCGCGACCGTCGCCCGCTCGACCCGGGCGCGCGCGCCGCGGTCGGGCTCGTGACCCGCGGCGGCAACGCGCGGTTCGGGGCGCTCGACGTCCGCTTCGCGGGCTGATCCCTGCAGCGACGGGCCGGAGCACCCGGGCGCCCCGAGTGCTCACGGGTCGGGCGCGCGGCCGGGAGACAGCGCGACGGCCGCGATGCCCGCCCCGTACCCCAGCGCGAACCACGGCCCGACCTGACGGTCCAGGAGCGTGGAGCTCATTGGCCCGCGTCGACGTGGTCGCGCCAGTCGGCGCTCTCGGCGTCGCAGCCCTCGTCGCAGCGGTTCGACGAGATCAACGCCATGAACAAGGCGCTGAACAGCATGCCGAGGGCGAAGGCGCCGCCGAGGGCGACGCTCAGTCCGCGCGAGCGCGTCATCGTCGGTCAGAGGGTGGCGATGAGATCGCTGAGCCGCGCCGCTTCGGTGAGCCGGTTCGCGTGGAGGAGGACGTGCTCGCGGCCCGCGGCGCCCATGACGGCGCGCGCCTCGGCCGGGAGCGAGAGCACCGCCTCGATCCCCGCGGCGAGCGCGCGCGGGTCGCCGGGCGCGACGAGGCGGCCCCAGCGGTCGTCGACGATCTCGGGCAGCCCGACCGCGTCCGAGGCCACCACCGGGACCTCCATGGCCAGCGCCTCCTTGACGACCACCGGCATGGCGTCGCGGTCGCCGTCGGCGGCGATCACGCACGGGGCCGCCAGGAGGTCGGCGCGCTCGAGGACGGCGCGGACGCCGTCCGGCGGCAGCGCCCCCGTGAAGGTCACGTCGATCCGCAGCGCGCGCGCCTGGGCTTCCAGCGCCCCGCGCAGCGGGCCGTCCCCGACGACCGTCAGCGAGTCGAGGCGCACGCGCGCCGCCGCCTCGAGCAGCACGTCGAAGCCCTTCTTCTCGACGAGGCGCCCGACCGCCACCACCGCCCGCCCGCCGGGGTACGCGGTCCGGCGCGAGAAGCGCGCCGCGTCGACGCCCATCACCACCACCTCGACCCGCCGGCCGCACACCCGCTCCAGGTGGCGCGCCGTGTACGCGCAGGGCGCGAGCACGAGGTCGGCCGCGGCGAGCTTGGCCGCGAGGTTGCGCGGGCGCTCGAAGACGTCGAAGCCGTGGCCGATCACCGACGTCGTCAGGCCGAGCAGCCGGCCGAGGCGGATGGCGTCGAGCGCCGGGCCGGTGAGGAAGTGCGCGTGCAGGTGCGCGCTGCCCGCGCGGCGCAGCCGCGTCGCCACGGGCGCGAGCGCGCGCAGCGGCATCACCGCCTCCTCACCCGCCCAGCGCCGGCGCGCCGCGACGTCGGCGGCCGCGCCGAGCGGGTCGCGCGCGACAAGCGGGGCGAGGGCGGCGGCGCGGCGGGCCGTGGCGTCCTCGAACGCGTACGCGATCGGGACCCCCGGCGCGCCCGCGCCCCCCGCGCGCTCGCGCGCCTCCACGCGGACCGCGTGTCCGAGCGCGCGGAGCGCGGCCGCCTCGGCGGCGACGAACGTCTCGGTCGGCGCCGGGAAGGCGTCGACGAGGATGGCGATCGAGCGGCGGCGCACGGCGCCGCCACGCTACCCGCCTAGGCCGGCGTCTCCTCCGGCCACGCCGCGGCCTGCCCCAGCCCGGCGCTCTTGATCACCTTCAGCGACAGCAGCGCGCACTTCATCCGGGTCGCCGAGATGTCGATCCCCAGCAGGTCGAGGATGAAGTCCTTGTCGAGCCGGACCAGCTCGGCGACCGGCATGCCCTTGATCTCGTCGGAGGCCATCGACGCGCTGGCCTGCGAGATCGCGCAGCCGTGCCCGGAGAACAGCACCTCGGCCACGCGCTGCTCGTCGTCGAGCTTGATCTGCACCTTCAGCTCGTCGCCGCAGAGCGGGTTGTTGTCCTCGAACTCCAGGAGGTCGCCCTCGAGCGGCGCCGCCGGCGGCGACCAGTTGTGCGGCCGCTTGTAGTGCTCGAGGATGTACTCGCGGTAGAGGTCGTCCATCAGGCGAAGATCTCCTGCACGCGCGCGAGCCCGTCGACCAGGCGGTCGACGTCCTCGCGGGTCGAGTGGATGGCGAAGGAGGCGCGGGTCGTCGCGGACACGCCGAGCGCCTTCATGAGCACCTGGGCGCAGTGGTGGCCGGCCCGTACGCAGACGCCGTCGCGCGCCAGGATCTCGGCCACGTCGTGCGGGTGGACGCCTTCCAGGGTGAACGAGCAGACCGCGCCGCGCAGCTCCCCGTCGGCGGGACCGAACAGCTTCAGGCCCGGAACGTCGCGCAGCCGCTCGACCGCGTAGCCGACGACCTCGCGCTCGTGGTCGCGGATCGCGTCCATCCCGATCCCGCGCAGCCACTGGATCGCGGCGCCGAGCCCGATCGCCTCGGCGATCGGCGACGTGCCCGCCTCGAAGCGCGCCGGCGGGTCGGCGTAGCGGGACTCCAGCTCGCCGACCGAGGCGATCATGTGCCCGCCGCCGATGAACGGCGGCATCGCCTCCAGCAGCGAGCGGCGGCCGTGCAGCACGCCGATGCCCGTCGGCCCGTAGGCCTTGTGGGCGGTCCAGGCGTAGAAGTCGGCGTCCAGCGCCCCGACGTCGACCGGCAGCTGCGGCACGGCCTGCGTGCCGTCGACCATCACCACGGCGCCGGCGGCGTGCGCGCGGGCGACGACGTCGGCCACCGGGTTGATCGTCCCGAGCACGTTGGAGACGTGGGCCACGCCGACCAGCTTCGGCCCGCGGGCCAGCAGCGCGTCGAGCGCGTCGAGGTCGAGGAGCCCGTCGCCGTCGATCGGGACGTAGGCCAGCTCGGCCTGGCGCTCGGCGCAGAGGATCTGCCACGGCACGATGTTGGAGTGGTGCTCCATGCGCGTGAGCACGACCAGATCGCCGGCGGCGACGTTCGCCCGGCCCCACGAGTAGGCCACGAGGTTGATCGCCTCGGTGGCGTTGCGGGTGAAGATCGTCTCGCCGGCGCTCGACCCGACGAACTCCGCGGCCAGAGCGCGCGCGCCCTCGTAGGCCTCGGTCGCCTCGGCGGCGATCGGGTACACGCCGCGGTGGATCGAGGCGCGGTACTCGCGGTAGTAGCGGTCCATCGCGTCGATGACCGCGACCGGCGTCTGCGACGTGGCCGCCGAGTCGAGGTAGACCAGCCCTTCCCGGGCGAGGACGGGGAACTCGCGCGCGACGCCCGGATCGACCGCCAGGGAGCTCACGCGGCCGCCCCGACCTCCTCGCGGATCCAGCCGTAGCCGCGCTCCTCGAGGATGCCGACCAGCTCGGGGCCGCCCTGCTTGACGATCCGGCCCTCGAACATGATGTGGACGAACTGGGGCTGGACCAGGTGCAGGATGCGCTGGTAGTGGGTGATGATCAGGACGCCCATGCCCGACGGCTGCGCGACCTCGTTGACGCCGTGGGCGACGACGTTGAGCGCGTCGATGTCGAGGCCCGAGTCGGTCTCGTCGAGCACGGCGAGCTTGGGCTGCTGCAGCGCGAGCTGGAGGATCTCCATCCGCTTCTTCTCGCCGCCGGAGAACCCCTCGTTGAGGTAGCGCGACGAGAACTCCTTCGGCACGTTGGTCAGCTCCATGGCCGCCTGGACGGTCTGGCGGAAGTCCTTGAGCGAGATCGGCTGCTCGCCCCGCGCCTCGCGGTGGGCGTTCATGACCATCCGCAGGTACTTGGTGACCGTCACGCCCGGAATGGAGACCGGGTACTGGAAGGCCATGAAGAGGCCGGCGCGGGCGCGCTCGTCCGGGTCGGCCTCCGTGATGTCCTCGCCGTCGAAGAGGATCTGGCCCTGCGTGACCTCGAGGTTGGGGTGCCCCATGATCGCGTTGGCCAGCGTCGACTTGCCGGAGCCGTTGGGGCCCATCAGCGCGTGGAACTCGCCCGACTTCACGTGCAGGTCCACGCCCTTGAGGATCTGCTTCTCGCCGGCCTGGACGTGGAGGTTCTTGATCTCGAGATCAGCCATGTTCTCTTTCGGTGTTCAGACGGAGACGGGAGTACGGGCGAAGGCGACCAGCTCCGCCAGCGTGGTGCGCTGCAGCGACCGGATGACCCCGATCTGCACGCGCGTCCACAGCAGCTTGGTGGCGCAGGCGTTGGACTCGTCGCCGTGACGGGTGCACGCGACGCGCCCCTCGCGGTCGTCGAAGAAGCAGTCCATCGGGGCGACCGCGCCCTCGAGCGCCAGGACGACCTGGTCCATCGTGATGTCCTCCGCCGGGCGGGCGAGCACGTAGCCGCCGTGCGCCCCGCGCGTGGAGGCGACGAGCTCGGCCTTCTTGAGCAGGGCGGCGATGCGCTCCAGGTAGGCGAGCGGGAGACCCTCGGCCTCGGCCACCGCCTTCAGGGACACCGGCGCGCCGCCCGCCCCCGCCGCCAGGCCGTCCTCGCCCTTGAGGCCGAGCTGGATCAGCAGCCGGACGCCGTACTCTGCCTTGGTCGTGAAGATCATCGGCCGTAAATCCTACCAGTGAGGTCGGATAGCCAGACCGATGTGCCGGGCGTGTGCTCGACGGGTAGGCCGACGGGCATGCTCGAGATCGACGACGTCCGCCGCCGGCTTGACTCCATCGACGCGCACCTGCGCGAGGCGCGCGCGGCCGCCGACGTGATCGCCGAAGGCGACGCCGGCGCCGCGGCCGAGCTGGAGGCCGAGCTCGACGGCATGGCCGAGGACATCGCCGCCCTGAAGGCCGGCGTCTCCCCCACCTTCTGACCCGAACACCGCAAGAACCGGGTTCCTGGCATCGTTACGTAGACCTGTGCGCTCCTTCGCCCTCCTCCTCACGCTGCTGCTCGCCCTCGTCGCCGCCCCCGCGCGGGCGCAGGACTCCGACGACGACGGCGACAAGGACCGCCGGACGGCACGGCAGACCCTCACGCTCGAGACCAGCCTCGGGCCCATCGACGAGTACAACCGCCGCCCGCTGCGCGCCCGCGGGCACGCGCCGCGCGGATCGAAGCTGACCATCCGCTTCTACCGCGGCAAGAAGCGGATCGCCAAGCGCAAGGTCACCGTGCGCAAGCGGTCCTACAAGGCCGACAAGCCGATCGACCGCACCGGCTCCTACAAGGTCGTCGTCGTCGCGCGCACGCGCACCGGCTCGAAGATCCGCGTCTCCGCGACGCTGAAGTACGGCCCGCAGGCGGACGCGCCGAGCGCGCCGGAGCCCGATGACGACGGCGGCGGCGACGCCTAGCCTGCTTTCCTGGGAGCGATGAGCCGCTCCCGCCGCGACGACCTGAGAAACGTCGCGATCATCGCCCACGTCGACCACGGAAAGACCACGCTCGTCGACGCCATGCTCTGGCAGTCCGGCGCCTTCCGGGCCAACCAGGACGTCAACGAGCGCGTCATGGACTCGATGGACCTCGAGCGCGAGAAGGGCATCACGATCCTCGCGAAGAACACCGCGGTCCGCTGGGGCGGCGTGAAGCTCAACATCGTCGACACGCCCGGCCACGCCGACTTCGGCGGCGAGGTCGAGCGCGGGCTGATCATGGTGGACGCGGTCGCGCTGCTGGTCGACGCGTCCGAGGGTCCTCTCCCGCAGACGCGCTTCGTGCTGCGCAAGGCGCTCGAGCGCCGCCTGCCGGTGATCCTGATCATCAACAAGATCGACCGCCCGGACGCCCGCATCGCCGAGGTGGTCGACGAGGTCTACGAGCTGTTCCTCGACCTCGACGCCGACGAGAGCCAGATCGAGTTCCCGATCGTCTACACGAACGCCAAGGCCGGGACGGCGAGCCTCGACCCCGACGTGCCGAGCGAGAACCTCGACCCGCTGATGGAGCTGCTCATCGAGCACGTCCCCGCGCCGGAGTACGAGGACGGCGCGCCGCTGCAGGCGCACGTGACGAACCTCGACTCCTCCCCCTATGTCGGCCGCCTGGCCCTCTGCCGCGTCCACAACGGGACGATCCGCAAGGGCCAGCAGATCGCCTGGTGCCGCGCCGACGGCTCGATCGAGCCGGCCAAGGTGGCCGAGCTCTACGTCACCGAGTCGCTCGACCGCGTCGACGCCGAGGACGCCGGCCCGGGCGAGATCATCGCCATCGCCGGGCTGCCCGACGTGACGATCGGCGAGACCATCGCCGACCCCGAGGACCCGCGGCCGCTGCCGGTCATCACCGTCGACGAGCCCTCGCTGTCGATGACCATCGGCATCAACACCTCGCCGCTGGCCGGCAAGAGCGGCACGAAGCTGACCGCGCGCCAGGTGCGCGACCGGCTCGATCAAGAGCTCGTCGGCAACGTCTCGATCCGCGTGATCGACACGGAGCGCCCCGAGGTGTGGGAGGTCCAGGGCCGTGGCGAGCTGCAGCTGGCGATCCTCGTCGAGATCATGCGCCGCGAGGGCTACGAGCTGACGGTCGGCAAGCCGCAGGTCGTCACCCGGCAGATCGACGGCAAGACCCACGAGCCGGTCGAGCGCATGACGATCGACGTGCCGGAGGACTACGTCGGCGTCGTGACGCAGATGGTCGCGCTGCGCAAGGGCCGGATGGAGCAGATGGTCAACCACGGCACCGGCTGGGTCCGGATGGACTACCTCGTGCCCGCGCGCGGCCTGATCGGCTTCCGCACCGAGTTCCTCACCGAGACGCGCGGGACCGGCCTGCTCCACCACGTCTTCGACCGCTGGGAGCCGTGGTTCGGCGAGCTGCGCACGCGCCCGACCGGCTCGCTGGTCGCCGACCGCCAGGGCACGACGGCGTCCTTCGCCCTCTTCGGCCTGCAGGAGCGCGGCTCGCTGTTCGTCGGCCCCGGCGAGGAGGTCTACGAGGGCATGATCGTGGGCGAGAACTCGCGCTCGGACGACCTCGACGTCAACGCGGTGAAGGAGAAGCACCTCACCAACATGCGCAAGTCGACCTCCGACGTCCTCATCCGCCTCGTGCCGGCCAAGCAGCTGTCGCTCGACCAGGCGCTCGAGTTCGTGCGCGAGGACGAGTGCGTCGAGGTGACGCCCGCCGTCATCCGGCTGCGCAAGGTCGCGCTGGACCAGGTCTCGCGGGTCAAGGCGTCGCGCAAGCGGGCGAAGGAAGCCGTGTAGCGTCGTCCAGACGACGAGCGCCAGCGAGTCGGGCCGGACGAAGACGGATATGCGGGCGGTGCTCTACGACGGGTTCGGCGCGACTCCGCGCGTCGCGGAGGTCCCGGAGCCGTCGCCGGGCGAGCACGGCGCGGTCATCCGGGTGCACGCCACCGGGGTGTGCGGCTCGGACTGGCACGGCTGGATGGGGCACGACCCCGACATCACGTCGCTGCCCCACGTCCCCGGACACGAGCTGGCCGGCGTGGTCGAGGCGGTCGGGCCGGCGGTGACGCGCTGGCGCGGCGGCGAGCGGGTGACGGTGCCGTTCGTCTGCGCCTGCGGGACCTGCGCGACGTGCGCGCGCGGCGACGGCCAGGTGTGCGAGCGCCAGACGCAGCCGGGCTTCACCCACTGGGGCTCCTGGGCCGAGCTCGTGCGCGTCGACCACGCCGACGTCAACCTCGTCGCGCTGCCCGGCGACCTCGACTTCGTGAGCGCCGCGGCGCTCGGCTGCCGCGTGGCGACCGCCTACCGGGCGCTCGTGCAGGTGGGGCGCGTGGCGGCGGGCGAGCGGGTCGCCGTCCACGGCTGCGGCGGCGTCGGGCTGGCCGCCGTGCTGGTCGCGCGCGCCGCGGGCGCGCGCGTTGCCGCCTTCGACCCGGACCCGGCCGCGCGCGCCCTGGCCGCGTCGCTCGGCGCCGAGGAGGGCGGCGACGGCCCGTTCGACCTGTCCCTCGACGCGGCGGGCCATCCCGCCGCCCTCGACGCCGCGGTGCGCTCGCTGCGCCGGCGCGGCCGGCACGTCCAG